>NZ_KQ969288.1:0-180548 GCF_001578675.1 Gordonia sp. QH-12 | reverse complement strand
ATGCCGGACGCATGGCCTGGCGACCGGCCACCACCGACCACCCCTGGCGCCTGAACACCATCCACCACGCCGGACAAGCTCAGAACCTGCACCCGCCGCCGCGCATGATTCCAGCACGCGCGGCGGTCTCCGTCAGGTCAGTTCGACGGTCGCGGACTTGTCGTTCATGACGACCACCGGGGTCACGGTGGCGAAGCCCGCGGCTTGGATCTTGGCCAGATCGACGTTGAGAATCGGCTGTCCGGCGCTGACCGTGTCGCCGGCCTTCACGAGTGGTTCGAACCCGTCGCCTTTGAGTTTCACGGTGTCGAGGCCGACGTGAATCAGCACCTCCGTGCCGTCCTCTAGTCGGAGTCCGATGGCATGACCGGTGGGAAACACCGTCACGACGGTCGCATCTGCGGGGGCCACCACTTCGCCCGACGTGGGGACGACGGCCGCGCCCGGCCCCATCATGCCGCTGGAGAAGGTCTTGTCCGGGACCTCCGAGAGGTCGACCGCGTACCCCTGGAGCGGGCGCTGCAGAGTGATGACCTTCGCTGCCGGTTTCGTCAGGACGGCGGTCGAGCCGTCGTGCGCGGCACCCTCCTCGGCCTCCGCCTCGGCGACGGCAGCCTCGGCCTCGTCCACTGCTTCCACCGCGGCTTCGACCGCCGTCGGATCCACCTCGCCGGACATGATCTTCTCCATCGCGTCCTTGACGAACTGGACGTTGAGTCCATAGATGACCTGCACCGAATGGCCGCCGGGCTTCATGGTGCCGGCAGCTCCGGCCCGTTTGAGCGCGGAATCGTCGACCTTGCCCGTGTCGTCGATCTCCATGCGCAGACGGGTGGCGCAGTTGTCGAGTTCGAGGATGTTGGCCTTGCCGCCGAGAGCGTCGATGAACTTGGCCGCGGTGCCGATGAACCCGGCTGAGACGCCTCCCTCGTCATCGGCGTCGACGGGTTCGTCGTCCTCGCGCCCAGGCGTCTTGAGCTGGAACTTGAGGATCACCCACCGGAACACCAGGAAGTAGACGAAGAACCAACCGATGCCCAGCACGATGATGATCCAGGGATTCTCGGCCATCGGGTTCTTCCAGTTCAGCACCAAGTCGACGAAGCCGCCGGAGAAGCCGAAGCCCATTCGGACCGGAAGAAGCTGGCAGATCGCCATCGAGATGCCCATGAAGACCGCATGGATCACGAAGAGGAAGGGAGCCAGGAACATGAAGGCGAACTCGAGCGGTTCGGTGACGCCGACGAAGAACGACGAGACCGCGCCGGAGAGCAGGATGCCGTAGGCGATCTTCTTCCGCGTCGTCTTCGCGGTGGTGTACATCGCGAGCGCGGCGCCCGGAAGGCCGAACATCATGATCGGGAAGAACCCGGTCATGTACTGACCGGTCACGCCGAACGTGCCCTCACCCGAGAGGAAGTTGTTCAGGTCGTTGATCCCCGCTACGTCGAACCAGAACACCGAGTTCAGAGCGTGGTGCAGTCCGAACGGAATCAGCAACCGGTTGAAGAAGCCGTAGAGCCCGGTGCCGACGGCGCCGAGATCGACGATGTGCTCACCGAACCAGACGAGGCCGCTGTAGACGAGCGGCCAGATGAACAGCAGGATGAGCGCGACGATCAGGGAGACTCCCGCCGTCACGATGGCCACCGACCGGCGACCGGAGAAGAACGACAGCGCGTCGGGCAGCTTGACGTCCTTGAAGCGGTTGTAACAGAGCGCACCGATGATGCCGCACAGGATGCCGATGAACGCGTTCTGGAACGCTCCGGGTGCGAAGGCCTCGTTGACGTCCGGGGTTTGGATCGCCAGATGGCCGTTGTCCATGACGAGCTTCTGGCCCTCGGTGATGGTCGCGCCCTCTTTGGCGATCGACGTCGTGTACCCGCGGCCGAGGAGTGTCATCACCGACGTGGGCGCCAGCAGACTGGTGACGACCAGCCACGACACCAGACCGGCGAGCGCCGACGTGCCGTCGGACTTGCGGGCCATACCGATCGACACGCCGACCGCGAACAGCAGAGCCATGTTCGAGAGCACCGCAAGACCCGCGGTCTGCAGGAACGAGGTGACGACGTTCGGCTTGTCGTCGTTGATACCGATGATCCAGTTGGCGATACCGACGAGGATCGCCGCCACCGGCAGGACGGCCACCGGCAGCATGATCGATTTGCCGAGGTTCTGCAGGAATTTCATCATCTCGGTGGGCTCCCATTCGGTCGTGAGACATGCGAACTGACGGGGCGTTCGGATGGACCTTAACCCGAGTGTCGCGGGTCACGGGCCTGTTCTGAGCCAACGACCGGAGCTGTTACATTAGGGAAGCCTAGCCAATAATAGGCTGACCTAATTCGACAATTCGGAAGTGCTGCTGATGTCACCTCGCCGACTGCTCGGCCTCGTTCTCGCGACCGCCCTCACCGTCTCGCTGGCGGCCTGTTCTTCCTCCGGCGACGGGGCGGGATCATCGGGTGCCGGGGGCGCAGGATTCCCGGTGACGGTGGAGCACGTGTACGGAACCACGACCATCGAGAGCAAGCCGGAGCGTGTGGCGACCGTCGCGTGGGCCAATCACGAGGTGCCGTTGGCGCTGGGCGTGGTCCCGGTAGGCATGAGCAAGGCGGCGTGGGGCGACGATAACGGCAACGGTGTGCTGCCGTGGGTGGAGGACGAACTCAAGCGACTCGGTGCACCGACGCCGGAATTGTTCGACGAAACCGACGGCATCGACTACGAGGCGGTCGCCGACACGCGGCCCGACGTCATCCTCGCCTCGTACTCGGGGCTCTCGAAGGAGGAGTACGACAAGCTCTCGAAGATCGCACCCGTGGTGGCCTACCCGAAGACCGCGTGGGGCACGTCCTGGCAGGACATGGTCCGCATGAACTCCAAGGCGATCGGGCGCCAAGCAGAGGGGGATCGGTTGATCGAGAAGCTCACCGGTCAGGTGAACGGCTCCCTCGACAAGCATCCCGAGCTCAAGGGGCGCAAGGTGATGTTCGCGTACCTCGACCCGACCGATCTGAGCAAGATCGGCTTCTACACGACGCACGACACTCGGCAGGGCTTCCTCGACAGCGTCGGAATGGCGCCGCCGGCGGAGGTGGCCGCGAAGAGCGCGGGGACCGACGAGTTCTACGTCGAGGAGAGTGCCGAGCAGGCCGAACGGTTCCGTGACGTCGATTTGGTCGTGACTTACGGCGACGACTCCACGGTCGCGCGGCTGAAGGCCGACCCGTTGCTGTCGAAGATCCCCGCGATCGCTGCCGGGCACGTCGCGATCTTGAAGGACGCGACCCCGCTGGCCGCCATGGCGAATCCGTCGCCGCTGTCGATCCCGTGGGGCATCGACGACTACTTCTCCACTCTGGCCGCGGGACTGACCGACAAGTGACCGCGGTCGCGCCCACCCGACGGGACACTGTCCCGGACCGATCGGCGGCTCGCGGCGTCGGGGTGCGAATCGGGAGTCTGATCGCGGGCGCGCTCCTCCTCGTCATCCTGTTCGGTGTCTCGGTGGCCTTCGGTGTACGCGCGGTGAGTCCAGCAGAGATCTGGGGCGCGCTCACCGGCGGATCGGACGGCATCGCCGAAGCCGCGGTGCTCAAACGGATTCCGCGCACCGTATTGGCGATGCTGGTCGGCGCGGCCCTCGCTCTCTCGGGCGCGGGTATGCAGGCCGTGACTCGCAATCCGGTGGCCGATCCCGGCATCCTCGGGATCTCCACGGGCGCCTCGCTCGCCGTCGTCACCGGCATCGTGGCCTTCGGGATGTCCGACCCCTACTGGTACATCGCCGTGGCGATCGCGGGAGCGTTCGCCACCGCGGTCTTCGTCTACGCGGTCGGTTCCATGGGCTTCGGCGGTGCGACGCCGCTGAAGCTCGCCCTCTCCGGCGCGGCCACCGCCGCCGCGCTGACCTGCCTCATCAGCGCAGTCCTGCTCCCTCGCGTCGACGTGATGCAGAAGTTCCAGCACTGGCAGGTCGGCGGCGTCGGAGGCGCGGACTGGCACCGCATCGGTGTGGTCGCGCCCTTCCTCGCGGCGGG
This sequence comes from Gordonia sp. QH-12, assembly GCF_001578675.1. Taxonomy (NCBI): domain Bacteria; kingdom Bacillati; phylum Actinomycetota; class Actinomycetes; order Mycobacteriales; family Gordoniaceae; genus Gordonia; species Gordonia sp. QH-12. The sequence continues at coordinate 176,499 of NZ_KQ969288.1, read as the reverse complement.
GGCGATCGTGATGCTCGGATGCGCTCGCGGGATGAATTCTCTGTCACTCGGCGACGATGTCGCGACAGCGTTGGGGGAGAACGTGTTCCGCACTCGTCTGGTGACCGGGATCGCGGCGGTCGTGCTCGCGGGTGCGGCCACCGCCATCGCCGGTCCGATCGCATTCGTCGGCCTGCTCGTGCCTCACGCATGCCGCGCGTCAATCGGCGCCGACCACCGATGGCTGTTGCCCTTCTCCGCACTCGCCGGCGCCGGGCTGCTGGTGCTGTCGGACGTCGTCGGCCGGCTCGTGGCCCGACCGAGCGAGGTGGACGTCGGCGTGGTGACGGCGCTCATCGGAGCGCCCGTGTTCATCTGGATAGTTCGTCGTCAGCGGGTGCGTGCGCTGTGACCGCCGCGACGGAATCTCCCGCCTTCGACCTCTTCGCCGGCCGTCGTGCACGGGTTCGGCGCGCCCGGCTCGTGACCGGGGTGTTGGCTCTTACTGTGATCGGGCTGTTGTTCGTCAGTCTGATGGTCGGCAAGACCTTCTATCCGCTCGGCGACGTCCTGCGCGTGCTGAGCGGGCAGACGGTTCCGGGCGCCTCGTTCACCGTCGGCGAGCTGCGACTTCCCCGAGCGGCGACGGCGTTGCTCACCGGCGCCGCCTTCGGTCTGGCCGGGGTGACTTTTCAGTCTCTGCTGCGCAATCCGCTCGCCTCGCCCGACATCATCGGGATCTCCTGGGGTGCGTCGGCGTCGGCGGTCGGCGCGATCGTGGTCTTCGGACTCACCGGACCGGCGGTGTCGGTGGCCGCGCTGGTCGGTGCACTGCTCACCGTGGGGGCGGTGTACGGGTTGTCGATCGCCGGAGGGTTCGCCGGAACACGCCTGATCCTCATCGGCATCGGCGTGGCGGCGATGCTCAGCAGCCTCGTCTCGTACGTGCTGGCCAAGGCATCGCAGTGGGATGTGGCGGCCGCGTTGCAGTGGCTCACCGGAAGCCTCGCCGACGCCTCCTGGCCGCAACTGGTGCCGCTGGCCGCCGCGATGGCGGTGCTGCTGCCGGCACTCGTCGTCAACTCGCGGAACCTGGCGGTGCTCACCCTGGGTGACGATTCCGCCGCAGGTCTCGGCACTCGCGTCGATGCCGCGCGTCTGGTCTTCATCCTCGGAGCCGTGCTGCTGTTGGCATTCGCAACCGCGGCGGCCGGTCCGATCTCCTTCGTCGCGTTCATGTCCGGCCCCATCGCGGTCCGGCTCGTCGGCCCCGGTTCCTCACCGCTGATCCCGTCGGCGCTGGTGGGGTCCACCCTGGTACTGGCGGGCGACCTGGTCGGTCAATACGCGCTCGGCCACCGCTATCCGGTCGGTGTCGTGACCGGTGTCCTCGGTGCGCCCTTCCTCATCTACCTGCTCATCCGTGTCAACCGCGCCGGCTCGTCGATGTAGCCGACCGCACCGATTGGAGATCCATGCCTGTCGCCGAGACCACCCCGCTGCCGCCGCTGTGCGTCACGCGTGCCGCCGTCGGCGCCGTGCAGCGGCTGTCGCCGAACTTCGTCCGTATCACGTTCACCGGGGCCGGCCTCACCGGGTTCGGCAATCCCGGCGCCACATTCGACCAGCGGATGAAGTTGATCTTCCCTCCGGCCGCCGGTGAGCTCCCGGAGTTGTCCGACTCCGACACCTGGTATCAGGACTGGCTGGCGATTCCCGAGGACCGGAGGGGAGCGATGCGCACGTACTCGATCCGTGACCTCCGGATCGACGACGGCGGCGCGACGGAGTTCGACGTCGACTTCGTCCTGCACTTGGCGCCCGACAAGACCGGACCGGCCTCGTCGTGGGCGGCAGCGGCGGCGGTGGGAGACGAGTTGCTGATCGTGGGACCGCGCCGCGGGCGACTCGACGGCGGCGGAGTGGAGTACATGCCGGGCGCGGCCGAACGTGTGCTGCTGGCCGGCGACGAGACGGCCGCGCCCGCGATCGCCCGCATTCTTGAGGACGCGCCCGCTGATCTGGCGGGAGCGGCCTACATCGAGATCCCCGAGCCCGACGACGCGCTGCCGATCGATGCGCCCGAGGGCGTCGCGGTGCACTGGCTCCCGCGCGAGGGAGCGGGACAGGGAGTGCGGCTGCATGCGGCTGTCCTGGGTCATCTGGGTGAGTCCGCGGGCGACCTGGACGGTGCCGTCGACGCACCCGACACGGACGCGCTGGTCTGGGAGACGCCGACCTTCTCCGGACTCGGCGAGGAGATCCATGCCGGTTCGGGCCATGACGGGACGGGCCATGACGAGACGGGTCGTGACGGGAGGGCGGCGCAGGCGTACTACTGGATCGCGGGCGAGAGTCGCGTCGTCACCACGCTGCGGCGCAGACTGGTCAAAGACCTGGGGATTCCGCGCGCGCAGGTCGCCTTCATGGGGTACTGGCGCGAGGGAGTGGCGATGAAGGGATGACGGGCGGAACTGCTCGGTCCGCCCGCGGATGGTCGGACAGACGGAACAGGCCAGCGGAACATCGGTCGAGACGGAGAGGTTGAACAGAACATGGCTGAAGACACTGGTGAGTACCGAATCGAACACGACACGATGGGCGAGGTGAAGGTCCCGGCCGATGCGCTGTGGCGTGCGCAGACGCAGCGGGCCGTCGAGAACTTCCCGATCAGCTTCCGTCCGCTGGAACGCACTCAGATCCGTGCGCTCGGACTGTTGAAGGCGGCGACCGCACAGGTCAACCGTGATCTCGGGCTGCTCGACGAGGCCAAGGCCGATGCGATCATCGCAGCGGCGCGGGAGATCGCCGACGGCCTGCACGACGACCAGTTCCCGATCGACGTCTTCCAGACGGGGTCGGGGACGTCGTCGAACATGAACGCCAACGAGGTGATCGCGTCGATCGCGGCGGCCGGCGGCGTGACCGTGCATCCGAACGACGATGTGAACATGTCGCAGAGTTCCAACGACACCTTCCCGACCGCCACGCACGTGGCCGCCACCGAGGCCGTCGTCCGCACCCTCATTCCGGCGCTGGAGCATCTGCGGGGCGCCCTCGCCGAGAAGTCGGACCAGTGGCGGTCGGTGGTCAAGTCGGGCCGCACACACCTGATGGACGCGGTCCCGGTGACGCTCGGCCAGGAGTTCGGCGGATATGCGCGGCAGGTCGAAGCCGGCGTCGAACGCCTCCGATCGACGTTGCCTCGCGTGGGTGAACTCCCGATCGGCGGCACCGCCGTCGGGACCGGGCTCAACGCGCCCGACCGGTTCGGGTCGCTCGTGGTGGCCGAACTCGTCCGACTGACGGGTGTCGAGGATCTGCGCCTCGCGCGCGACAACTTCGAGGCTCAAGCCGCGCGCGACGGGCTGGTGGAACTGTCGGGACAGCTGAAGACGATCGCCGTGTCGTTGACCAAGATCGCCAACGACGTCCGCTGGATGGGGTCGGGGCCGCTCACGGGGCTCGGCGAGATCGCGCTGCCCGACCTCCAGCCGGGGAGTTCGATCATGCCGGGCAAGGTGAACCCGGTGCTTCCCGAAGCCGTCACACAGGTGGCGGCGCAGGTGATCGGCAACGACGCCGCCGTCACCTGGGGCGGCGGCAATGGCGCCTTCGAGTTGAACGTCTACATCCCGATGATGGCGCGCAATGTCCTCGAATCGGTGACTCTGCTCGCCAACGTCTCCCGACTGTTCGCCGACCGGTGCATCAGCGGGCTGGTGGCACATGAGGACCGCCTGCGGACGCTCGCCGAATCGTCACCGTCGATCGTCACCCCGCTCAACTCCGCGATCGGGTACGAGGAGGCCGCCGCCGTCGCCAAGGAGGCGCTACGCGAAGGAAAGACGATCCGGCAGACGGTGATCGATCGCGGGCTCCTCGGCGACCGGCTGTCGGAGGAGGAACTCGATCGGCGGCTCGACGTCCTCAAGATGGCGAACCTGGAGCGGGAACGGTAGACGTTCCCCGCTCCCGGCGTCACCTGGGCGACCTACCGCTCCTTCGAGCGGATGCGCACACCGCTCAGCGGCACGCTGACCGTGCCGCCCGGATCGGTGAAGAAGTCGTTGCCCTTGTCGTCGACGACGATGAAGGCGGGGAAGTTCTCGACCTCGATCTTCCACACGGCTTCCATGCCGAGCTCGGGATACTCGATGACCTCTTGACTCTTGATGCAGTCGAGCGCGAGACGAGCGGCGGGGCCGCCGATCGATCCGAGGTAGAAGCCGCCGTGCGTATCGCACGCGGTGGTGACCTGCTTGGACCGGTTGCCCTTGGCGAGCATCACCATCGACCCGCCGGCGGCCTGGAACTGCTCGACGTAGCTGTCCATCCGGCCGGCCGTGGTGGGACCGAACGATCCCGACGCCATGCCCTCCGGGGTCTTGGCCGGACCGGCGTAGTACACCGGGTGGTTCTTCAGGTACTCGGGCATCGGCTCGCCCGCGTCGAGTCGTTCCTTGATCTTGGCGTGCGCGATGTCGCGGGCCACCACCAGCGGACCGGTCAGCGACAGCCGTGTCTTGACCGGGTGCTTGGTGAGCTCGGCCAGGATCTGGTCCATCGGTTGGTTCAGATCGATCTCGACCACCTCGCCGCCCGCGATGTCCTCGGCGACGCCGGCGTCCGGCATGTACTGCGCGGGATCGGTCTCCAACTGCTCCAGAAAGACGCCGTCGGCGGTGATCTTGCCGAGAGCCTGACGGTCGGCGGAGCACGAGACGGCGATCGCGACGGGCAGCGACGCTCCGTGGCGCGGCAGCCGGATCACCCGGACGTCGTGGCAGAAGTACTTGCCGCCGAACTGCGCGCCGATCCCGAACGACTGGGTCAGCTTGAACACCTCCTCCTCGAGTTCCGGGTCGCGGAAGGCGTGCCCGGAGAGGTCGCCCTCGGTGGGCAGGGTGTCGAGGTAGTGCGCGGAGGCGTACTTCGCGGTCTTCAATGCGAACTCTGCGGAGGTGCCGCCGACGACCACCGCGAGGTGGTACGGCGGGCACGCCGCGGTGCCGAGCGAGCGGATCTTCTCATCGAGGTACTCCAGCAGCCGCTTGGGATTCAGGATCGCCTTGGTCTCCTGGAACAGGAACGACTTATTGGCGCTGCCGCCGCCCTTGGCCATGAAAAGGAACTTGTACTCCGGTCCCTTGGGCCCCTGCTCGGTCGCGTAGATCTCGACCTGAGCCGGGAGGTTGGTGCCGGTGTTGCGCTCCTCGTACATGGTGATCGGAGCGTTCTGCGAGTACCGCAGGTTCAGCTTGGTATACGCGTCGTAGACGCCGCGCGAGATCCACTCGCCGTCGTCGACGCCGGTCAGCACGCCTTCGGACTTCTTGCCCATCACGATGGCGGTGCCGGTGTCCTGGCACATCGGAAGCACGCCGCCGGCCGAGATGTTCACGTTCTTCAGCAGGTCGAGGGCCACGAAGCGATCGTTGCCCGAGGCCTCGGGATCGTCGATGATCTTCCGCAACTGCCGCAGGTGCGCCGGCCGCAGGTAGTGGCTGATGTCGTGCATCGCCTCGGCGGTCAGTCTCTGGAGCGCTTCGGGTGCCACCTTGAGGAAGGTCTGGCCGTCGACCTCGATGGTCGAGACGCCTTCGGTGGTGACGAGACGGTACGGGGTCTCGTCGGCACCGATCGGCAGCAGGTCGGAGTAGAGGAATTCGGGGGCTGAGGCTGATTCACTCACGACTGGCATCGTAGCCCTCGCGATGTGCGCGGCTGACCGCCGCCGGGGGTGAGGGCGCCGCCGGCGGGCCGGGCGACCGGTGTGCAGGCGCGAGGTCCGTTCAGTGCCAATGCATGTCGATGTGGTCCGCGGGAGACGCGCGGCGGCCGCCGTCGACCCGGAGAGCGTCGACGGCCGACTCGTAGCCGCGGACGATCAACTCGTCGCCGCGCGAGAAGTCCATCGGGCCGATGTCGAGTGGGCACGGCGGCGGCAGCACGATCAGCTCCGCGTCGCCGGTGTACTCCCGGATGTCCCGAATCAGCCGCTTGTGGATGAGAAGGGTCATCGTGTGGATCAGCGTTCCCGCCACACCCGTGGGAGGTTCGGTCAACGCGCACGGATACCCGCAGGGAAGGACGTAGACGGTGTCCGCCCGTGCGGAGAGCGCCTGCGAGATCGCGGTGTTGTCGGCGACGCCGCCGTCGATCAGCAGCCGGCCGTTCCACTCGACGGGTGGAAGCAGTCCGGGGATCGCGGTGCTGGCCAGGACTGCCTCGGCCACGGGGCCGTGATCGATGTTCACCTCGTCGCCGGTCAGCAGGTCGGTCGCGACCACTGTCAGCCGAATGGCCGCGTCGTCCATCTGCTCGAAGTCGAGATACCGGTCGGTCAGGTTGCGCAGTCCCTGGTCGCCGAAGAGCGCGGGCTGATGCCCGAGGAGACCGCTGACGATGTGCCGTGGACTGGGCGGGAACAGTTGCCACGTGTGCAAGCCGCGCCAGATGTCGCCGAGTTCGTCGACGACGCGTGGACCGAACCCTCGGCCCGCCACGTACGCCGCGTTCAACGCACCCACCGAGGTACCGACCAGGAAATCGGGCTGCACCTCCCGTTCGGCGAGAGCGCGGAGCATACCGATCTGCATCGCCCCGAGGTTCGCGCCGCCGGACAGTACGAAACCCGTGGTCATCGCCCCACCTCCTCGACTCCACGATAGGTCGGGCGGCACGGGAGTGGGTGCGATCACTCGCGCGCGGGAAGCCCGACGTCGGTGCGGTGGTGTTCGAGTTCGTGCAGGACGTACATCGCGAAGGTCTCCACCGTGAACACGGTGCCGTCTCCGCGCAGTCCCTCGCGCGACCAATCGTCCTCTCGCACGAGCCGGTACATCTCGGCGAAGCCCGCCACCGCCGCGGTGAGTTGGCTGCTCACCGCGTCGGGACTCTGCGACCCGTAGTCGGCTTCCACCGCCGCGGCGTCCTGATCCCAGTCATCGAAGCAGACCGGCTGCGTGCGCAGCATCTCGTCGAGGCGTTCGGTCATCACGCTTCCGACGTCGCGGACGTGACAGGCGTACTCGAGCGCCGACCACGTGTGGTCGTCGGGCCGCACGCGCACGTCGGCACGAGCCAGAACGGTGTTCCATCCGGTGATCGACGCGGCGATCCGGTCGGCGACGTCCTCCCGCCGGACGGTGGCGGGATCGAATCCGCACGCGGGGCATCGCTGCCTCGTCACCCAGGTCCAATCCTTGCCGTCTGGCTCGAAAGTCATGAAATCAGACTAAGTCCACCGAGGCCGGAGAGGCGCGGCCTCCGACCTCCGTCCGCGTGGCGCCCGAGGCCGGCGGTTCGATCCGCGCTCACCGCGTCAGAGACCGTCGAGGATCTTCAGGCGCAGCCGATCGTGTTCCTCGCGCGAGATCCGCCCGCCGTCGAGCAGCCCGGCGAGTTCGTCGAGTCGCTGCGAAGTCGACCGGCCGTCGGCGGTCGCGGGTCGAGACGCCTCGTGCTCGGTGAGAATCGTCTGGATCTCGGAGCGGACCTCGGGATGGCTCCGGATGTCGAGCGTGGGGCCGAGTGCGACGCCGTGTCTGCTGAGCGCGTCGACGATCCGCAGCAGAGGTTCAGCCTGTCCCGTGAGGTCGTGGGTGCGACCGTCGTCCTCCGAGACGAACCGGGCCGGCACCGCACCCGTGTACAGCGCGGTGGCGTGCCAGTCGATCACGACCCGGCCGTCGGCGCCGACAGTCACGCCGACCAGCCCGCGGCCGAGCGAGCCCACCGAAGCGGTCGGTACCACGGTCTTGAGTTCGGTGGTGAACTCGTCGATCCGCGGCCCGCGGATCTCCAGTCGAAGGCCATCACTCGGTGGCCGCCGATCTCGGTGGCGGTGTCGGCGACGTGCGCGATGGTGCCGATGCCGGGGACCCCGGGCTCGTCGAGCTCTTGGACCGGAGGATGCGACCTGTGGAGCTTGAGGGCGATGAAGGTCGCGATGACGACGACGTCGACCAGCCCGATGACGCCGACGATCAGCAGCCACAGCGGCGGGCTCGGGACCACCAGGTAGACGATGATGAAGACAGGGAACACGATGCCGGCGAGGAGGGAGAAGCCGAGAACCCTCGCGAAGGTGCCCAGAAGAGTCGAACCGCGCATGTGCCAACCGTAAACGAGACGAACCGAGTCATCGCAACGGCGTGCTGGTCCGGGAAGCCGGGTTCATGGCCGGGTGTGCACTCGCGACGTAACCTCGTCTGTGTGAGCATTCGCGCAGGAATCGTCGTCACCGGCACCGAAGTCCTCAGCGGCCGAATCACCGACCGGAACGGTCCGTGGGTCTCGCAGCGACTCCTGGAGATCGGAGTCGACGTCGCGCACATCACCGTCTGCGGCGACCGCCCGCGCGATCTCGCCGCGCAACTCCGATTCCTCTCCGATGAGCGCGTCGATCTGATCGTCACCACCGGCGGGCTCGGACCCACCGCCGACGATCTCACCGTGGCCGCGGTCGCGGATTTCACCGGCCGCGACCTCGTCGCCGATCCGGTGATGCGACAGACCATCGAGTCGGTGATCCGCGGCTGGCGCAAGTACGACGACGTGCTCCCCGACGCAGTGGTGGCGGCGATCGACAAGCAGGCGCTGATTCCGGCGGGCGCGGAGGCGATTGCGCCTGTCGGCACCGCGCCGGGTGTGGCGGTGGCCGCCACCGACGACGTTCCGGCGATCCTGGTCCTGCCCGGCCCGCCGCACGAGGTGCACGGGATGTGGCCGGCAGCCCTCGCGACCTCCGCCGTCGAGGACGCGATCGCCGGGCGCGACTCGTACGACCAGCACACGATCCTCGCGTACGGGCTGTCGGAGGCGGACCTGGCGGTGTCGTTGCGACGCGCCGAGGGAGTGGTCGAAGGCTTCGACGAGCTCGAGATCACCACGTGCATGCGAGGCGGCGAACTCGAGATCGTCACCCGCTTCGAATCCAGTGCCGCGCAATCGTATCGGGATCTGGAAGAACTCATCCTGACCAGGCACGGCGACCGCGTGTTCTCGACCGACGGCGAGCCGATCAACGAGGTTCTCGCGCGGCTGCTCGGGTCACGCACCATCGGTACGGCCGAGTCGTGCACCGGCGGAATGGTGGCGGCGGCGCTCACCGACCGTGCGGGATCCTCGGCCTACATGCTCGGCGGCGTGGTCTCGTACGCGAACGACGTGAAGTCGGGCGTGCTCGGCGTCCCCGAAGACCTCATCGCCGATCTCGGGGCGGTGAGCGAACCCGTCGCCGCTGCGATGGCCGAGGGCGCGAGGCGCGTCCTGCGCTCCGACATCGCGGTCTCCACCACCGGAATCGCCGGGCCCGGCGGAGAACGTCCCGGAAAGCCGGTCGGGACGGTGTGCTTCGGCCTGGCGATCGACGGTCGCCCGACCGTCACCGTCACGCGGAAGTTCCCAGGCGACCGCGGTGCGGTGCGGCGGCTCGCCACCTCCGCGGCGCTGCACATGGTGGCCGGCGCACTGCGCGAGTAGCGCCGACGAGAACCGCGGCCGGAACCGGCCCAGTCACGCACCCAACAGGGCGATCGCGACCAGAAGGTAGAACAGCGTGACGGCGACCAGGAAGACCCGCTCGGCCGTGCCGAAGAGTCTGCGACGCAGGGGTGTGATGACCAACGCCGCGATCGCCGCGATCAGGGCGACGAGCGTGACGATGTGAAGGACCTGTCCGGCGACCGCCAGGCTGCCGCCGACCGCGTCGGTCATCCAGCGGGAGAAGTTCCCGGTGAGTGAGTATGCGATGGCGAACCAGGCGATCGCCAGGACGTAGTGGACGATGCCGATACGCGTGATCGTCTGGCCTTCGACGTCGGTCGGGACCAGCGGAAGCACAGTGAAGATCGCCGTGAGAATCAGCAGGAGGAAGACCGTCAGACCGCGGTCGGGCCAGTCGGTCAGGCCCCACCACACCGCGCCTGCGAGAGTGAGCCAGCCCAGGGCGGTGGTCCAGGTCATCGCGGCGGAGAGTCGCTTGGTGGGACCGACGGCGTAATCGCTGACCGCGTGCTCGATCGCGTTGTAGGGGCTCGCAACCATGTGCAGCCCGGCGAACATGCCGAGGCGCGCAAGCCACAGAATCACCGAGATGACGGCCAGTACGGAACTCATCTCTGCATTCTTGCGCGTCGGAGCCTACGCCGCTCGCCGAATCTCAGACGGTCGGTTGCCACGACCGCGCGAGCGCACGGTATCCGCGCTCGGACAACGCGTGTTCCGATGCGCGCAGATCGGCTAGCTGCGGATCGTCGTTGACCGCTCGTTCGACGACGGCGAGCTGCTGAGACAGCTCGTAGTGGAGAGCCACGCGCGCGCGATGGCCGTCGGGCTCGAAGGCCCGGCCGGCACGGTTGACGGCGTCGACGGCGTCGATGGCTCGGGCGGTTCGCCGCGACTGGGTCAGAGCGAGCTTCCTCGGGAACCGGTACGAGGTGAGCCAGGTGACGGCGAGCGCGGCGAGCGCGCCGACGATGGTGTCGAGGAAGCGGTCGGCGGACACGAGTTCGGCTCCGGCACCGGTGACCGACTCGACCATCACCAGTGCCATCGGCGTGATGAAGATGAGGGCGATCGCGTAGTTCAGCGCGAGCAGCGCGTACATGCCGGTCATGCACGCCAGAACGATCACGATCGACCACCACTCGTTCGGGTGCAGCAGCGAGAGCAGGTACGTCGCACCGACGCCGATCATGGTCCCGACGGTGCGTTGACCGGCTCGCCGGATCGACGTCGCGCGGTGGGACCACTGGTTCAGGATGATGACGCCGGTGAGGATCGCCCAGTACGGGTGTCCGGCGCCGGTGCTGAGCGCTACCAGTCCGCCGAGGGCGGCGACGAAGCCCATTCGCCATGACGTGAACCACTCCACCGAGGTCCAGTGCAACGCGTGGTAGGCGAGGTACGCAGTGGCGGGCCTGCGTTCGACGAGCGCGGCGCGGGGGACGTCGTCGCGCAGCGTCGGGTCCTCCCCGAGACGGGTCAGCATCTGTGAGTACAACGCTGACTGCGCCTCGTACAGTGTGTCCGCGAGTTCGTGGTGCCGTGCGTTGCGGGTCGCCGGCCATGCTGATCGGAGAGTGACGAGGGCGCTGTCGCACGCCGCGAAGGCGGTGTTCCGGATCTGGCGGCGCATCTCGTCCGGGACGTCGTCGGGCAGACCGACGTACGCGGCCACCGCTGCCTTCGCTCGCGCCACCGCACGCTCCTCAGGCCCGTGCGGCTCGAACAGGAGGGGGACGGTGAGCAATGCCGCCGTGATGGTTCCGGCCAGTGCGGTGAGACCGACCAGACTCCAGCCGAGGTGCTGGTCGACACCGAAGAACGCGCCGACGATGCCCGCGTACATCGGCAGCACCGGTGACGGCCCCCGGCCGAGCATGAAGGTGTTGTACAGCATCGAGAAGACCACCACGATGAGTACCGCCGCCGGAACGAAGGCCCAGCGGTGCGGCGCGATCGCCACACCGAAGGACATGGATCCTACGATCAGCGCCGTGACCAGAAGGGTGTTGCGCACCCGGGGCCACAGCGGGCGATCGGTCTCCCAGAACGTGACGAAGGCGCCGAGCATCCCGAAGATGCCGAGTTCAGGGCCGAAGAGCGCACAGCAGATCAGGACTGTCGTCGCGGTGATCGCGGCCTTGACGAGTGCCGGCCGGATGGTGCCCGGGATGTGCTGCACCGCGAAGAGGCCCAGTAACCCGCGGGTCACGCGACGCAGTGCGGGGGAGCGTACGGGACCGTTCTCATTCACACCGTTCGACGTTAGTCGAACGGTCGAGCCGATGATGCGGCGGGAGTGTCCAAGAAATCGAACAGTCGGCAACTCTCATACGGCCCTAAATTGACGTTCATGAGAATCCGTGTAGCACTCGTCACACTGTGCGTCGCCGCCGCATCCCTCGTCGGGAGCGGAAGCGCCGCGGGGCCGTCGATGGCCGATCCGCCCCCGTCGGGCGGCGTCTCCGGGTCGAAGCCGTACAACCTGTACACGCACGGCTTCCTGAGTTCGCCGACCGTGGGCTACCGGGTCACCGACCACGGGCCGGTGCGCAAGATCGGCGGCAACCCCGTCGCGGGAATGGGCTCGTGGCCGAAGACAGCGTCGCCCGACGGCAGGCATCTGCTCGTCGCATCCGGTGTGCCCGCGGTCCTGCGCAACTACGACATCGACAACGTCGGCCGACTGCACCTGCGGCAGGAGACGCCGCTACCGGACATTCCGGTCGGTCTCGAGTTCACTCCGGACAGCAAGAACTTCTATCTCACGATGGGCGTCGCCAACGCCACGATTCAGCCGTACCGCATGACGGACGACGGCTCGGCGCGGCCGTTGGGCCGGCGGGTTCCGGTGGGGCAGCCGCTCGACGGTCTCACGACGGTGATGGTGACGCCGAACACCCGCCATCTCATCGTCGGCAGCTACCTGCGCCACGAGTTGCTCCGCTTCGACATCAAGGCGGACCGCACCCTCACCCCGGTGCGGCAGCGCGTGCCGACGCAGTCGGGCCCGATCTTCCCGGTCATCACGCCCAATGGCCGGCACGTGTACATCATGAACGAGACCGGCAACAGCGTGTCCGGCTACAACATCCTGGGTGACGGGCGACTGGTGCCGACCGGGCAGGCTCCGATGCCGACGGGTCTGTTCCCGCATGTGGCCAGCGTGACTCCCGACGGCCGATTCATGTACGTCCCGAATCTGGCGTCGACGTTCATCAGCGTGTTCGCGATCAATTCGAACGGCACACTCCGCGCGCTGCCGAATGCGCAGACCGGCACCAGCCCGCTCGGGCCGATGCCCGAGTCCTCCACGCTCTCGCCGAGCGGCAAGGTGCTGTGGACACTCGGCCAGGACATGGCGCGCGGCAACGAGTGCATCATGCAGCGGTTCTTCGTGATGCCCAACGGCACGCTGCGCCACGACCGCTCCACCTATGTGCGAACTGGAACGCTGATCTCCGACGGAAAGGTCATCACAATGGCCCCCGGCCGGTAGTCACCCCCGGCCGGTGACCACGGTCGCGGTGGACCGTGGACGCGACGTCGGCGCAGGCGACAGCCTGCGCCGACGTTGTCGTTCGGTCGGCCGGAGGTGTGCGTACTGATCTCCGCCACTGCGGATGTGACCGCGAATATGGGGTGCCCCCACCGGGATTCGAACCCGGACTGAGCGGATTTTAAGTCCGATGCCTCTGCCGTTGGGCTATGGGGGCGCGTGACAAGCATGCCAGGCCGCCGGAGGCCGGGTGTCTGCCGGTCTCCGCCGAACCGGTGGAACCGGACTTCAACCATGGCGCCTGCCGCAGAAACGGAGTACGCTCATTAATAAGCGTGATCGACGATTGCGGGAGGTGGCAGGTGGTCGAGAACGAGACGGCTGCCGGCGGGCGCCGCGACCGCAATATGCGTCAGAAGCGCGACCGCATCTTCCGCGCGGCAACGGAACTGTTCGCCGAGAAGGGATACGACGCCGTCACCACGCGCGAGATCTCCGAACGTGCCGACGTCGCCGCCGGGACCCTGTTCCGGTACGCGTCGTCGAAGGTCGAACTGCTGCTGATGGTCTACAACGAGCAGTTCCGTCGATCACTGGAGTCCGGCGTCGAACGTTCCGCCGAGTCGGACGACGTGGTCGACGCGCTGCTCGCGGTGGTCGCGCCCATACTCCGGAGCGCCGCCGTGCGGCCGGAGAACGCGGCCGCTTACCAGCGGGAGTTGGTCTTCGGAACCCGATCCGAACGATATCGAGCAGAGGGCGTCGGCCTGGTTCGACAGACCGAGGTGGCGCTGGCGGACGTGCTCGCCGCGGAGGCGCGCCGACGGGGCGTCGTCACATCCGCGGACGCGGTGCGCGCCGCCGGCCGCTCGGTCTTCGCCGCGGTCCACCTCGACGTCGCGCGCAGCGCCGCGACACTCGACGACCCCGAGTCCGACGCCCCCTCCGACCCCGCCGATCTGCGCAGACAACTCCGGCAGATCGTCGATGGATTCTTAGCCGATCACGATGAGAGGAACTGACAATGTCCGACATCAAGAAGGTAGTGGTACTGGGAACGGGCGTGCTGGGATCGCAGATCGCGTTCCAGTCGGCCTACAGCGGGTTCGAGGTCACCGCTTACGACATCGACGACGACGCCCTCGCCAAGGCGAAGGAGCGGTTCGCCGGACTGGTCGAGACTTACAAGAACGAGGTGCCGGGCGCCGCGGACGGGAAGGCCGAGGCCGCCCTGGCCGAGCTGGCGTACTCCTCGGATCTGGCAGAGGCCGTCGCCGACGCCGATCTGGTGATCGAAGCCGTTCCCGAGGTACTCGACCTCAAACGCGACATCTATCAGAAGCTGTCCGCCGTGGCGCCGGAGAAGACCATCTTCGCGACCAACTCGTCGACCTTGCTGCCCAGCGACATCGTGGGGTCCACCGACCGCCCGGACCGGTTCCTGGCATTGCACTTCGCCAACCGCGTGTGGCAGTTCAACACCGCCGAGGTGATGGGCACCGCACAGACCTCGCCGACTGTCTTCGACACGATCGTCGAGTTCGCGGGCGAGATCGGCATGGTGGCCATCCCCATCCACAAGGAGAAGGCCGGCTATGTGCTCAACTCACTGCTCGTTCCCTTCCTCAACGCGGCGCTCGAACTGGCTGCGGGCGACTACGCCGAACCCAAGGACGTCGACAACACCTGGCGGATCGCAACCGGAGCACCGATCGGGCCGTTCCAGATGTACGACGTGATCGGTCTCAACACGCCGTACAACATCATGGCCAACGGTGATGAGCACGCCCAGCAGCTGGCCGCCTGGCTCAAGGAGAACTACATCGACAAGGGCAAGCTGGGGATCGCGGCGGGCGAAGGCTTCTACAAGTACCGGTGACAGGTCCGCACCGGCTCGCGTCGCTTGCCACGGTGGCATCTGCTCTACCGTGAATGTGATCGGATGTGCGCGAGCCGGTGAGGGCGGTGGGCTGTTGTTCCCGCTGATGACGTCGATTCTGGTGGCGGCAGGCGGTGGTCGCGCGATGGGCCGGCTCGTGGCACTGGTGAGTCTGGCCGACCGCGCTCGGCCCGATTCTGGGTCCGGTGATCGGCGGCGTGATCCTGCACTGGCTCGACTGGCAGTGGCTCTTCGTGGTGAACGTCCCGGTCTGTCTGGTCGCGCTGGCGCTCTCGCACCGGATCCCGGACGACCGTGCGCCCGACTCCGACCGCGCCCGTCTCGACGTGATCGGCCTGTGCCTGCTCGCACCCGGTCTGGTCGGAGTGCTCCTCGGTCTCTCGAACACCCACCGCGGTGTGATGCGAACCGACGTCCTGCTCCCGATGCTCGCCGGTGTCGTGCTCCTGGCCGTCTTCGCGTTCCGCTCCGCTCATGCCACTGGAGCCACGCTCGTCGACGTGCGGGTGCTGGCCCGGCGCGCGGTGTCGGCGTCGTCGATCGGGCTGTTCTTCTTCAGCGTGGTCTCGTTCGGTGCGATGCTCGCGCTGCCGTTGTATCTGCAGAGCGAACGTGACGAGTCGGTGCTCATGGCCGCCCTCGTCCTCATTCCGCAGGGAGTGGGTGCCCTGATGTCTCGGTCCCTCGCCGGTGCACTGACCGATCGCATCGGGGCTCGCTGGATCGCTGTTGCGGGCTTCGGCATCATCGCCGTGGCCACCGTCCCGTTCGCGCTCGCGGACGCCTCGACGAATCTGGTGTGGCTGATGGTCGCGCTCTTCGTTCGCGGTCTGGGGCTGGGAACACTGCTGAGTCCGCTGATGGCGGCGGGCTTCGTGGGGGCCGACGGTTCGGAACGCAACGACATCAGTGTCGTCACGCGGTCGTTCCAGCAGGTCGGCGGCTCATTCGGGACGGCGGTGATCGCCGTCGTCCTGACCGCCGGCGCCACCATGACCATCGGGTTCCGCTACTCGTTCTGGTGGGCCACCGGCCTGGCGGTCGCGGGCGGTGTGCTGGCGCTGCTGCTCCCGGGCCGAGCCTCGGTGCCGGCGCCCACTGTCCGGCACGAAGGTGTCCGGGCCTGAGGCACGAAGGAACATCGACGCCGGCGCTGGTGTTGGACCGAGACGACATCAATTCTTGGAGGCGCGCTCATGCAGGTCGAGATCTGGACCGACGTCAACTGTCCCTTCTGCTATCTGGGGAAGAAGCGATTCAACGACGCGTTGGCCGAGTTCGACCACGCCGAGCAGGTGCAGGTGGTGCACCGCTCGTTCGAACTGGGCCCGACGGTGCCCGCGGGAACCTCGGGCGACGTAGTGCAGCATCTGGCGGAGAAGTACGGGCGCACCCTGGAGCAGGCCGCGGAAGGCGAGCGACGGCTCGGCGACGCGGCGCAGGAGGCCGGGCTGGAGTACGTCACCGACGGGCGCGACTACGGCAACTCCTTCGATATGCACCGGCTCCTTCACTGGGCGAAGGAACTGGATCGGCAGGAGGCGATGCTGGACGCGCTGTACCTGGCCAATTTCGCGGAGAGCGAGCCGTTGTTCGGCGACACCGAGCGCCTCGTCCGGGTCGCAGTCGGTGCCGGTTTCGACGAGACGAGTGTGCGAGAGGTTCTCTCCGACGAGCACCGATACGCAGACCTGGTCCGCGCCGACGAACGGCAGGCGCAGGAGTTCGGCGTCAACGGAGTGCCGTTCTACGTCTTCGACCGCAAGTACGCGGTGTCCGGGGCGCAGCCGGCGGAATTGTTCACCCAAGTCCTCAACAGGGCATGGGACTGAGAATCTTGTCGAGTTGTGTACCCGTGGGGTGCACAACTCGACAAGATCTGGTCTGTGCCGTCGCCTACGGCGCCACATCCGTGTAGTCGGTGAATCCGTACTGATCGTGCGGACCGATGACGGAGAACTCGAACAAGCCCTCGCCCCGCACGGTGCGATCCCCCTCCGACAGTTCGAAGGTCGCGAGATGGTCGGCAGGACAGAATAGCTTCATGGTCGCGTCGAGTGCGGAGACCTTCAGGTGCAGCGACTCCACCTTCTCCTCGCCCTGCCACATGCCGTGCCGCCAGTCCTGTTCCAGTCCGTAGCCCGCGCCGAATCCGATGAAGTTCGCCAGCCGTGGCGCGCAGCGCACCACGATCTCCTCGCCGCCGGGCCGGATGAACCGCAGGGTGGCCGACGCCGGCTCGCGCCCGCCCGGCACGAACGTGACGTCGTGCTCCACGCGGCCGAGCCATTCCGGCTCGCGCGCCGGATCGTTCCAGATCCGTCGCGCATCGCCCATGACCCGCTCTCCGGTGCGCAGTTCCTGCACGATAACCGTGACCGCGTAATCGTCGAACCGCATCACCGAGTAGATCCAGAAGAACGACGCGGCATCGGTCTCGGCGGCGCGTCGCCCCGGCGGCTCCGCTTCGCCGACCGGGCGCACACCCCACGACCGGTCGCGGTTGCCGCGCCAGGTGTGCGGCTCCACCGCGAAATGAGTGCCGTCCACTGTCATCGATCCGGTCCATCGGCCGGTCTGGACGAATCGCATGGTGTCGAAGGTGACGCGTTCGAGCTGTCGCTGAAAGTGGCGCGGCTCCAGAGCAGCAGGAGAGTCGGCGTCGAAGACGAGATCGAAGGAGAGGTCTCCGTGACCCGGCGCGAGTCGCACGTGCAGCTTCTGCAGACCGTCCACCACCTCGACGAGGAAGGGGCCCACGCGCAGGTCGTTGCGGTTGGCGCCCAGCGCCCGTGATCCTCGCACCACGATGTGCTCGTCGCGATACCGCACCACGGCGAAACAATCGGTGACGCCGAGATTGGGATACACGCCGAGTCCGACGATCAGCCACGGGTCGTCGGGATCGCCGTGATGGCAGTTGAAGTAGTAGCGATCGTAGAAGTTGCGGTCGGAGGTGCCGACGTGACGGATCAGCTCGGCGACCTGGTGAATCGGGTAGTCGTCCATCTCCGAGAGCATCATTTCACCTGTTCCCAGTAGGTACCGGCCAGCATCGCTTCGAGAGTCGCCCGGTGCATGATCAGTTCGTCGGGATCGGCGGGTTCCGCTGCTTGACCGAAATGGATCGCGCGACATTGGATTCGGAACATCACCACCGCGTGGATCAGGGCCGCGTACGTGGTGTAGAAGTCCAGATCGGCGGGTGCGTGTCCGGTCTGCCGCCGGTATTCGGCGGCGACGTCCTCGCGTCGCAGGAAGTCGGGCAGTCCCTCGATTCCCGCCATCTCCGCGAGGTCCTGAAAGAAGCGGTGGAGAAAGATCATCCACCCGATGTCGAGTTCCCTCGGGCCGAGGGCGGCCATCTCCCAGTCGAGAACGGCCACCGGTTCGAAATCGCGGTACATGATGTTGCCGATGCGGGCGTCTCCCCAGGTGAGCACGTTCTCGGCCGGCTCCGGCCTGTTCTGCTCGACCCAGGCGAAGGCGCGTTCGATGAGTGGCGACCCCGCCCGGCCTGCGCTGGCCCAGCGGTAGAAGTCGCGAAGGCGCCGGATGTGTGCGGCGAGCGGAGACTCGCCGGCGGCGGGCTGCGCGATGAACACGTCCGGCACCGGTACGCGGTGGATCTCGGCGAGGACTCGGACCGTCGCACACATCATCGACGATCGCTGTTCGGGCGTGGCCTCGGTGACCCAGGAGCCGAAGTTGTACGGCATGACATCCGGCGGCACCTGTCCGTCCACGCGGTCCATCACGAAGAACGGTGCGCCCAGCGCCGCCGATCCCGTCTCCGACCACCAGAGCCGGGGCAGCGGAATGTCGGAATGAGTGCGGACGTGATCAATGAGCCGGTACTGCCCGTCGAGGTCGTAGGAGGGGAAGACCGGATCGCTCTCGGCTTGCGGCGCCACGCGGATCACCAGGGACCGCTCCTGACCTCCCCACGACGCTTCGGCGAGGAGCGTCTCGCTCGACATCCCGTTCGACTCCGGCACCGTCACGGCCGTGACACGTGCATCGGGACCCTCCTGCCGACGCAACCAGTGACCGAGTCGTTCGCGGAGCCAGTCCGGATCGCGCCGGGATTCGCTCGGTCGTGCCACCTGCGCGCTGCCTTCGTGATCGATCGCATCCGCCATATGTCGATTGAAACACGTTCTATTTCAAACGTGTGGTGAATCACTCGGCGGCAGCCGGGGCTTCCTCGAATGGACGCCCAGTTGCTAACTTAACGCTGATAAGTGATCGCGATCAGGGGACTCGGAGATGCTCACTGGATTGACACGACGTGTGGTCGGCGCGCCCAGACTGGTACTGGGAGTAGCGGTGGTGCTGCTCGCGCTGTGCGGCTTCTACGGGCTCGGTGCCGCGGACAAGATGCTCGCCGGCGGATACGACGACCCGCATGCGGAGTCGTCCCAGGCCCGCGACGTCCTCGATCGGGAGTTCCATCGGGGTGGTGCCGACGTGGTGGTGAAGATCGACGGGCCCGCGGGTACCGATATGGCGACGAGCGGCGCGGCCGCGGAGGTCGGCCGGAAGATCGTCGGTGAGCTCGAGGCGGCGGGCTACGTACAGAAGCCCATCCTCTCGATCTGGTCGAATCCGGGGCTGGCCGGAGAACTCCTCAGCAGGGACAAGACCTCCACGCAGATCATCGCGGGCCTCGACGGCGGTGACGAACTGGCTCCGAAGCACGCGGCCGAACTGTCCGATCGGCTCACCGGGAAAATCGACGGCTTCGAGGTGAAGGTCGGCGGCCAGGGGTTGATGTACAGCCAGGTGAATCAGCAGACGTCGAAGGATCTCGCGGTGGCGGAGGCCATCGCGATCCCGATCAGCTTCCTGCTCCTGATCGTGGTGTTCGGCGGGGCGGTGGCCGCGGCACTGCCGATCCTGGTCGGCGTGGCGGCGATCGCCGGAACGATGGCGTTACTGCGGGTCATTGCTGGATTCGCCGACGTGTCGATCTTCGCGCTCAACCTCACCACCGCGATGGGGCTGGCGCTGGCGATCGACTACACCCTGTTGATCGTCACCCGATACCGCGAGGAGGTCGATCGCGGGTTGAGCCGTCGCGACGCCGTGCTCCGAACGATGGACACCGCCGGGCGCACGGTGTTCTTCTCCGGCATCACGGTCGGACTGTCGCTCGCGGCGCTGGCGATCTTCCCGATGTACTTCCTCCGTTCGTTCGCCTATGCGGGCGTCGGTGTGGTGGTCGTGGCGGTGGCCGCGGCCCTGATCATCACGCCCGCACTGTTGGTGGTTCTCGGCGATCGTGTCGACGCGCTCGACGTCCGGGCGTGGATCCGGCGGCGGCGCGGCCGTCCCGAGCCGGAACCGAAGCCGATCGAGCAGACGGGCTGGTACCGCATGGCGACGGTGGTGCTGCGACGCGCCGTCCCCGTCGCGATCATCGTTCCCGCAGTGCTGCTGCTCCTCGGAGCACCCTTCCTCGGCATCAAGTTCGGCTTCCCCGACGACCGCGTGCTGCCGTCGACGGCCACCGCCCACTCGGTGCAGCAGGAGATCCGGGACGAGTACGACCAGGACTCGGGCGGCACGGCGACCGTGGTGGTCGAGGGGGCGGTCTCCGACCACGCGATGTCGGACTACGCGGCGGCACTGTCGAGAGTCACCGGGGTCGGCGCCGTCACAGCCCCGGTCGGCGTATTCCTGGAAGGGCGTCAGGTGGCGCCCGGCGACCCCTCGGCCGGGTCGGGCGAGTACTCGGTGGTGACGGCGTCGAGCGACGTCGATCCGCTGAGCGAGGCAGGTCAAGATCAGGTGTCGGCGCTGCGCGCGGTCCCGGCCCCGCAGGGTTCAGTGGTCCAGGTGACCGGCCTCGCCGCACTCAACCACGATGTGGTCGCGGCGTTGCTCACCTATCTGCCGTGGGTGCTCGGTGTGATCGCCGTGCTCACGTATGTCCTGCTGTTCCTGTTCAGCGGGAGCGTGGTGCTACCGCTCAAGGCCGTCGTCCTGAACGTGCTGTCGCTGTCGGCCACGTTCGGCGCGATGGTCTGGATCTTCCAGGACGGTCACCTCGGGGGCCTCGGCACCACGTCGACCGGCTACCTGGTGGCGACGATGCCCGTGCTGATGTTCTGCATCGCCTTCGGGCTCTCGATGGACTACGAGGTGTTCCTGCTCGGCAGAATCAGGGAGGAGTGGCTCAAATCCGATCGGACCAGAGCAGCCAACGACCACGCCGTCGCCGTCGGCATCGCCCGAACCGGGCGCGTGGTCACGGCAGCTGCCCTGCTGATGAGCATCGTCTTCGCCGGGATCGCCGCGTCGGAGGTGTCGTTCATGAGAATGTTCGGAGTCGGTCTCACCATCGCAGTGTTGATGGACGCGTCGTTCATCCGCATGCTTCTGGTTCCCGCGTTCATGCGGATCATGGGAGTGGGAAACTGGTGGGCGCCGGCACCGCTTCGTGCGCTGCACGACCGGTTCGGATTCAAGGAGGAGTGAACTGCGGTCATGAACGATCATGTGTCGCCCCGTCCGCGCTCACCGCGAGGATCGGGCGATCAGCTCGCCGAGGAGATCATCTCGGCCACCACCGACCTGCTCATCGAGTCGGGCAGTGAGGAGAAGGTGTCCATCCGGGCGGTCGCGGGCCGTGTCGGGGTGACGCCTCCGTCGATCTACTTGCACTTCGAGGACAAGGAAGCGCTGCTCGACGCCGTATGCGCCCGATTCTTCGAGCAGTTCGACGAGGTGATGATGCGGGCGTCGGAGGGGATCGACGACCTCTTCGACCGCGGCTTGGCGCAGGGGCTGGCCTACGTCCGGTTCGCCATCGACAGTGCCGTGATGTACCGCATCACCTTCGCCCGCGTCACCCCGCCGGGGGAGCCGACGCTCACCGACGAGGTCTTGCTCTCGTCGGCGTTCGTGCACTTCTCCGACACCGTCGAAGAGATGATGGACCAGGGACTGATTCCGCGTGCGGACACCGTGCAGACGGTCCTCACGCTCTGGGCCACTGCGCACGGTCTCGCATCGCTGATGATCGCCAAGCCGGGCCTGCCGTGGGGTGAGGGATACGAGCTGGCGGAGTCGGCGCTGCGCGCCGTGTGCAACGGCCTCGGTCAAGAATAGGTAAAGTCGGAACCGAATCGGCTCGAGGATCGTTGAACCCGTGAATCAGCCAAGTCAACTGATGCGCACAACTTTCTAAAGGAGCACCAGTGCGAGAGAGCAGTAACCCGATCATGCGTGGCGTGGTCCGTGACAATAAGAAGGAGGCGGGCGGTTACGCCTCCTTCGGTCAGGGACTGGCGGGCGCCGGCCAGGCGTCGATGGCGACCGGCCAGCAGCAGTACACCGACCAGTACACCCAGGGATACGTGCCTCAGGCCGACACCCGCCCGATGACGATCGACGACGTCGTCACCAAGACCGCAATGACGCTCGGCGTCCTGATCGTCGTCGCCGCCGGCGCCTACTTCGCGATCTCGCAGCAGGCCTCGCTCGCCGCGCCGCTGATGGCTGTCGGTGCGATCGGCGGTCTGATCCTCGTCCTCATCGCGAGCTTCGGCCGCAAACAGGACAACCCCGCGATCGTCCTCACCTACTCGGCATTCGAGGGACTGTTCGTCGGTTCGATCTCGTATGTGTTCGGTAACTGGGTCATCAGCGATGACACCTCGGCCGGTGCGCTGATCGGGCAGGCGGTCCTCGGCACCCTCGGTGTGTTCGTCGGCATGCTGGTGGTCTACAAGGTGGGCGCCATCCGCGTCACCCCCCGATTCACCCGCATGCTGATGGCGGGCATGGTCGGTGTGCTCGTCCTGATGCTCGGCAACCTGGTCCTCGGACTGTTCGGCGTCGACAGCGGCCTGCGGAGCGGCGGACCGATCGCGATCATCTTCTCGCTGGTCTGCATCGCCCTCGCGGCTTTCTCGTTCCTGCTCGATTTCGACCAGGCCGACGAGCTCATCCGCGCCGGCGCGCCGTCGAAGGCGGCATGGGGTGTGGCGCTGGGGCTGACCGTCACCCTGGTCTGGCTGTACGTCGAGATCCTGCGACTGCTGAGCTACTTCAACAGTGACTAGTCAATAGACTTGGCTGGTCGGCTCAGAGCCCGGTGTGCACCGAGAGATCGGTTGCATCACCGGGCTCTTTGTTGTTCGGTGGATACAGGCGCGACGACGGGAGTCGGACATGATCGAACAAGGTCTACGGCGGCGGTTGACGCTTGCGGCGGCGGTCGCGGGCTCGGTTGTGGCGGCGACGGTGGGCGCGGGGACCGCCTCGGCGGCGCCGGTACAGCCGTTCGCGATCCAGCCGGCATCCTTCGGGAACCCGAACGGCAGTTTCGATGTGCCGCCCATCCACTGCGGGCTCGAGAGCGGCCCCGGGGCGGGCCAGGTGACCGTGACCGGAACCCTCTCCGAACGGTGGGGCTGTCTGCCGTTCGGGCGCGTGTGGTGGCTGAACACGGCGACCGGCGCGACCGGCGCCGCACGGATGTCGGCCGGGCTCAACGACCACCCGGCGCAGGCGGTGCTGCACACCGGGCGGGGCCGGATCGTCGTCACGCTGATGGCCGCGGGCGGGGTCGTCACACCGGGATTCGCGACGGTCGACGTTCGCTGAACTGCGAGCGGCCCCGCGGACGCAGAACGGGCGGGTCCGAAGAAGATCTCCGGACCCGCCCGTTCGCGGTCGTGTGAGGGCTCGCCGTCAGAGACGCTCGAGCACCATCGCCATGCCCTGGCCACCGCCGACGCACATGGTCTCGATGCCGAACTGACCGTCGTAGGTGTTGAGGTTGTTCAGCAGGGTGGTGGTGATCCGGGCGCCGGTCATGCCGAACGGGTGACCCAGGGCGATCGCGCCGCCGGAGACGTTCAGCTTGTCATGGTCGATGCCGAGCTCGGCCGCCGAACCCAGGACCTGGACGGCGAATGCCTCGTTGATCTCGAACAGATCGATGTCGGAGATCGACATGCCTGCGACGCGGAGAACCTTGCGCACGGCCTCGATCGGGCCCAGCCCCATGATCTCGGGCGACAGGGCGGTGGCCGCGGTCGCGACGATGCGGGCCAGCGGCTTGAGACCGAGCGCCTTCGCTTTGTCATCGCTCATGACGACCAGCGCGGCGGCGCCGTCGTTCAGCGGGCACGCGTTGCCCGCCGTCACCGTGCCGTCCGGACGGAAGACCGGCTTGAGCTGCGAGATCTTCTCGTAGGTGGTGCCGGCGCGCGGGCCGTCGTCAGTGGTGACCTGGGTGCCGTCGGCCAGCGTGACCGGGTCGATCTCGCGGGCGAAGAAGCCGTCGTTGATGGCCTTCTCGGCACGGTTCTGGCTCAGGACGCCCCAGCGGTCCTGATCCTCGCGGGAGATGCCGGTGTACGAGGCGACGTTCTCGGCGGTCTCGCCCATCGCGATGTAGACGTCGGGGAGCAGCCCGTCCTCGCGGGGATCGTGCCACTTTCCCGCGCCGCCCTCGGAGGCCTTGGCCGTACGAGCGATGGCCTCGTCGAAGACCGGGTTCTTCGAGTTGGGTGCCCCGTCGGCGCCGCCGGAGACACCGAAGCTGGAGACGCTCTCGACGCCGCCGGAGATGAAGACGTCGCCCTCGCCGGCCTTGATGGCGTGGAACGCCATGCGAGTGGTCTGCAGCGACGACGAGCAGTAGCGGTTGACGGTGACGCCGGGGACGTGGTCGAGACCGAGCTCGACGGCGACCACGCGGCCGATGTTGTAGGCGCCCTGGCCACCGGGCTGGCCGATGCCCATGTGGATGTCCTCGATGTCGGCGACGTCGAGTTCGGGAACCTTGGCGAGTGCGGCGGCGACCATCTGGCGAGCGAGCTCGTCCGGACGAACGTCCTTCAGAGAGCCCTTGCCGGCGCGGCCGATCGGGGAGCGTGCGGTGGAGACGATGACAGCTTCAGACATGTGCGCCACGTTACTCCAGGGCGTCACTGCGCATTTCGGACGATCCATTGACCGCCCGATCGGGCGGGGCGTGGTCGTAGATGGGACCATGGACGGTATGCGCATCGCCAATCACGTTGTAGACCTGGTCGGGAACACTCCGCTCGTCAAGCTCAACAAGGTCGTGCAGCCGGGGTCCGGCCTGGTCGCCGCCAAAGTCGAGTACCTCAACCCGGGCGGCAGTTCCAAGGACCGCATCGCCACCCGCATGATCGACGCGGCCGAGGAATCCGGCGAGCTCAAGCCCGGTGGCACCATCGTCGAGCCGACGTCGGGCAACACCGGTGTGGGTCTCGCGTTGGTCGCGCAGCAGCGCGGTTACAAATGCGTCTTCGTCTGCCCGGACAAGGTGGCCGAGGACAAGCGCAACGTGCTGCGCGCCTACGGTGCCGAGGTGGTCGTGTGCCCGACCGCCGTCCCGCCGGAGCACCCCGACAGCTACTACAACGTCTCCGATCGCCTCACCCGGGAGATCCCGGGAGCGTGGAAGCCGAACCAGTACGCGAATCCGAACGGCCCGCTGAGTCATTACGAGACCACCGGTCCGGAGATCTGGCGCGACACCGAGGGCAAGGTGACCCATTTCGTCGCAGGCGTCGGCACCGGCGGCACCATCACCGGAACCGGCCGCTACCTCAAGGAGGTCTCCGACGGGCGCGTGAAGGTGGTCGGCGTCGACCCCGAAGGCTCGGTCTATTCGGGTGGATCGGGGCGTCCGTACCTCGTCGAGGGCGTGGGCGAGGACTTCTGGCCGGACGCCTACGACCCCACCGTCCCCGACGAGATCGTCGCGGTGTCCGACGCCGACTCGTTCGAGATGACCCGGCGGCTGGCGCGTGAAGAGGGCCTGCTGGTCGGCGGCTCGTGCGGTATGGCGGTGGTGGCCGCGCTGAAGATCGCCGAGCGTGAGGGGCCGGACGCCGTGGTCGTGGTGCTGCTTCCGGACGGCGGTCGCGGCTACATGTCGAAGATCTTCAACGACGATTGGATGAGCAGCTACGGGTTCCTGCGCACGCCGCTCGACGGCACTCCGCGCACGGAATCGCGTGTCGGCGATGTGCTCCGAGGAAAGGGCGGCACGCTGCCTGATCTGGTGCACACGCATCCCCAGGAGACGCTCCGCGACGCGATCGAGATTCTTCGCGAGTTCGGCGTCTCGCAGATGCCGGTTGTCGGCGCCGAACCGCCCATCACCGCCGGCGAGGTCGCAGGCGCGGTGTCCGAGCGTGACCTGCTCAGCGCGGTCTTCGAGGGGCGCGCCAATCTGGCCGACCCGGTGTCGGCGCACATGGGCGAGGCGTTTCCGCTCATCGGTGCGGGCGAGCCCGTCTCGGCCGCGATGGAAGCTCTCAGCACCTCCGACGCGTTGATGGTGGTGGACGACGGCAAGCCGGTCGGCGTCATCACCCGGCACGACCTGCTCGCCTTCGCGAGCACGCACCCGATCGCCATCCGTCAGCAGGAGGAGAAGTAGTGTCCGAGCAGGGATTTTCGACCAAGGCAATTCACGCGGGCTGGGATCCGGATGAGCGCACCGGTGCGGTGAACGTGCCGATCTACGCGAGCTCCACGTTCGCGCAGGACGGCGTCGGCGGGATGCGCGACGGGTTCGAGTACGCGCGTACCGGCAACCCGACCCGCCGGGTGCTGGAGGCCAATATCGCGGCCATCGAGGCCGGACGGTTCGGTCGCGGGTTCGCGTCGGGCATGGCGGCCACCGACGCGCTGCTGCGCGCCACGCTGCGTCCCGGCGACCACCTCGTGATCCCGAACGACGCGTACGGCGGCACCTTCCGGCTGATCGACAAGGTATTCACCGAGTGGGGTATCACCTACTCGGTGGCGCCGGTCGTCGACGTCGAGGCGATCCGTGCGGCGATCACCCCCGCGACCAAGCTCGTCTGGGTCGAGACGCCCACCAATCCGCTTCTCAACGTCGGCGACATCGCGGCTGTCGCCGAGGTCGCGCACGCGGCCGGCGCCAAGCTCGTCGTGGACAACACCTTCGCGACTCCGTACCTGCAGCAGCCGCTGACGCTCGGCGCCGATGCCGTCGTGCATTCGACGACCAAGTATCTCGGCGGACACTCGGACGTGGTCGGCGGAGCGATCGTCACCAACGACGAGCAGCTCGACTCCGACATCGCCTTCCTCCAGAACGGCGCGGGCGCAGTTCCGGGGCCCTTCGACGCCTACCTGACGATGCGAGGCATCAAGACACTCGCCGTGCGAATGGACCGGCACTGCGACAACGCCGAGAAGCTCGTCGAGTTCTTCTCGGCGCATCCGAAGATCGAGAAGGTGCTCTATCCGGGGCTGGCCGACCACCCGGGGCATGCGGTCGCGGCCAAGCAGATGCGGCGCTTCGGCGGCATGATCTCCGTTCAGCTGACCGGTGGTCGTGAGGCTGCGCTCGACTTCTGTGCGCGGACTAAGGTGTTCACCCTCGCCGAATCGCTCGGCGGCATCGAGTCGCTGATCGAGCATCCGGGAGCGATGACCCACGCGTCCACCGCCGGCTCTCTGCTCGAGGTGCCCGACAACCTCGTCCGACTGTCGGTCGGAATCGAGGACGCCGACGATCTTCTCGAAGACGTGCGCCAGGCGCTCGCGTAACGGGGACGACGCCGTGAGCCGTGGCGAACGGCTCGCGGTGTCAGCCGTTGAAGGTCGCGAAATGCTTGACGGTGTCGGTCTTCACCGTGCCGAAGGCGCCGTTGGCGATGGGACCGGACAGGAACGGCGGCAGCCCGGTGCCGCCGAGTTCCATCGCGAACTTCCAGACAAGGCGTGAGCCGTGCTCGGTCGGCGACACCCCGGTGTATTCGCCGAACTTCCTGAGTCCGGGGATGTTCGCCCGCACGCCGTGGAAGCCGTGTTTGTACGTCGACGTCTCGGAGTCCTCGTCCCACAGGAAGAAGTACTCGTCCATCTTCACGACGCCCGGGGCGAGTGCCACCGAGCGTGTGGTGCCCACGCCGTACGGCGCGGGCGATGTGTACGTGACCGAGTTCAGTGCACGGCACCAGTCCAGGGTGTTCTGGCGCGTGAACTCGGCCCACGCGGTCTCGGGAGCGACGGGGATGTGCACATCGATGGTGTACTTCATCGGCGCGGTGTCGAAGTAGAACTCGTCGAACGGTTGCAGGTCGTAGGCCATGGGTACGCAGTGTAGCCGTGCGCCGACACGCCGGTGCTGTTCTGGCTGGTCTCTTGACCAGCGAAAACGGTTGCTGGAAAAGAATTCTCGCGCAAAAGTGGAACCGATCGGGCGTTTGGTGCGTCTAATTCATGAACACGAAAACAGACTTGATGGCGAAGGGGATTCCGGAGCGGAGACCGTCTCGATTTGGGGGGTGACGGTCTCCGCTACGGAATGTCGTTCCATCGCGTCGGCGTACCGGAGGGCATAGTGAGCGAACTCGTCTACGTGCAGGAACTCTGGCGAAAACGGGCGGAGGTCGCGCAAGAGTGCGCCGATGAGTTGGGGGAGTTGGCGACGGCGCTCGGCAGTGTTATCCGAACGAACTACTTCGGAACAGGTTGTGTGGAGGGCGAGGGACTCTTCCACAATCTTCAAATACTGGTCCGTGATGGTGTTCAGTCTCTGAATGGCCAGGCGGACTCTGCAGCGGGGCTGGCCGAGACTGCTACTGCAGCAGAGCTGCGTCTTCGGGAAGCGGATGACGTGGCGATCCGACATGTGTCCTAGCGTGTGCACAAGGGGAGCGAGAGTACTCGGTGCTCTGCTGCTCACGTTCGTCGCCGGCGGTTGTGCGCACATCCGTGAGGCAAGCGAAGAAGTGCGATCCGCTGAAACGGTAGGGGTCTTTCAACAGCAGACAGAGACTGGGGCGCTCCCTTTCGAGAACGCGTTTCCCCATCGGTGGAACGAACGGAACGACGGCACCACCTATGAACCGTGTGCGGCCGTGTCGCATGAGGCCCTGGTTGACCTTGGTCTCGACCCATCGACGGTTAACGATTCTGCAGGGACGGACGGCCAGTCTTTGCGAGGCTGTCGATGGAAGTCGACGGCTCTCGGTCGAGCGGATTGGACGGTGAGCCAGTTCGTAGGGAATTCCGTGAGCCTTGCGGCCAACCAGGCGAGATACTCTTCAGAGGTTGACTCTTGGCTACCGGACGTTCAGATTGGCGGTCGCACTGTCGGAGTTCATTACACATCTTCGGGTCAGGATTGTGACACCTACGTCCAATCTGGCCGAGCAGGTGTGATCACGTTGGTCATGTTCCATGTAGTCCCACCGTCGCCGCCCTCCGAGATCTGCGACCGTGCACTGGCCTTCACTCGCGCGACGATCTCGAAAATGCCTTTGTGACAACAAATTTCGCCGCGTAGGCGCAGGTCACGGCACTCGCACACGGTGGTGTGCGGACATTCTGGTGTGCAGTCGTCAGATTGGTTGTTGTGCTGTCGGCCGACCGTGGATCCCTCGAGTGGGATACCTATGCGTTCGCGTTCGGTCATCGTCTGGTGACCGTCCGGAAGGCGCGCGGCCTGTCCCAGGAAGAGCTCGCGGAGCGGTGCGGGTTGCACCGAAACGCGGTATCGAATCTGGAGCGAGCGACCAGCAACAGCGCGTCGGGGATCGCCGACCCGCTGATGTCGACGGTGTACCGCCTCGCTCGGGCGCTCGACGTTCCACCGACCTATCTGATGCCCGGCGCTGATACGCGGCCGGGGATGCGGGCGGCCGAGCAGGAGACCAACCACGCGCTCTCCGACGTCGAGGCGGAGCTACTGAGGCTGCTGGCGGATGAGTTCGCGCAGTCGGACGAGACGACGCCCGACCGGCCTGATGAGCCCCGCCCAGACGACTTTCCGGGCCGGCGGTACTGACGTTCCCTCGGAGTGGGTCCAGACATGAGAAAGGGCCGATCCGCTGTGCGGATCGGCCCTTTCCGGCCTGAACTTACGGCTGGTACGGCTCTGCGCTGACCAGCGTCACACTGATCTCGGCGCCGCTGGGGACCGTGTACGTCCGAGTCTCTCCGACCTTCGCATCGATGAGAGCCGCGCCCAGCGGCGAGCTCGGCGAGTAGATCTCGATGTCGCCCGAACCCTCCTCGCGGGTGGCGATGAGGAAAGTCTCCTTGTCCGACTCGTCGCCGTCGTAGTAGACGGTCACGACCGAGCCGGGGAGCGCCACACCCGACTGCTTCGGGGCTTCGCCGACCTTCGCCTTGTTGAGCAGATCCTGCAGCTGGCGAATACGCGCTTCCTGCTGGCCCTGCTCCTCGCGCGCTGCGTGATAGCCGCCGTTCTCCTTGAGGTCGCCCTCTTCGCGGCGCTCGTTGATCTCGGCGGCAATGACCGGCCGATTCGCAATAAGCGAATCGAGCTCACCCTTCAAGCGCTCGTACGACTCCGGCGTCAACCAAGTCACACCCGCATCGGTCATTGTGGTCTCCTTTGCTGTCCGCTACTGGACGATCTGTCCGCTTGGACTGCTCTAAATGCAGCAACACGGCCCCTCGCGGAGCCGTGCACAGCCAATGATAGCAGCGCCTGTGTTCTAAGGCACATCCGAGGTGACTCGGCTAACATCGGCGAGCGCTTCGGCATAGCTCGGCTCGGCCCGCTTGAGGTAGCGGACCACGGCGTACGTGATCGGCATGACGACCACTTCCACCAGCGTCTTCCACACGAAACCGATGACGACGTAGTTGATGAAGTCCGACCACGTGCTGATTCCGATCGCCGTGGCGGCAATGGAACAGAACACGAGCGTGTCGAAGAACTCGCCGACCACGGTGGACCCGATCAGCCGGGCCCATAGGTGCCGCTCCCCGGCCCGCTCCTTCATCTTCACGAGCACGAAGGAATTCAGCAGCTCGCCGACGACGTAACCGGCGAGCCCGGCGGCGACGATCCGCGGAACCGTGCCGAGGACCGACTCGAACCCGGACTGGCCGTCGTAGAAGTCTGCGGCGGGCAGTTCGATCGCCACCCAGAAGCACAGGGACGCGAGGACGATCACAGCGAAACCGGAGGCGATGGTCCGGCGCATCGCGCGGAACCCGTAGACCTCGCTGATGACGTCGCCGATGACGTAGCTCAGCGGGAACAGGAAGAAGGCCCCGTCGGTCACCAGGCCGTTGACGTGAAGAGGGCCGAGGTCGAAGTGCAGCCAGTCGTCGAACAGGACGACGGCCTTGGTGGCGGCGATGTTGCTGATCAGCATGATGCCGACGAACAGCGCCGTCAGCGCCGGGTAGTACGGACTGGCGAGTTTGGCGAAGACCGCCTTCCCGGCGTGCGTCATGCGTTCGGGGAGAGGTAGGGGGGTACGTTGAGCGTGCAGCCGAACACCTCGCCGATCACCGGCGGCCGAGACGTCGCGACCTCGGTGCGGGCGCCGACCTGCACCTCGGTGCCCGCGGGGACCAGCACCTCGCGGCGGCCCACTTCGGCGCCGTCCTTGGCGCGCGCGCGGACGATGCAGACGACGGCGTCGTCCGGGCTGTTGCGGTTGACGGTGTACTGAACGGCGACGCGGTCGGACGAGAGGAGCTCGTAACCCGTCGCCTGTCCAGAGACGTCCGGATCGCCGAACTGACGGAAACCGAGGTATGCGATCCCGACACCCGCGACGACGACGAGCACGGCGAGCCCGTAGAACCAGCGGCGCTTGCTGCTCCGCGACCGATCTGCCGGATAGGTCGCCCGCGGGCCACTGCGCGGCTTCTGCTGGTCGGCGCCCCCGTCTGATGTGCTCACGCGTCAATACCTACCATGTTGGGTAGGAGCTAAGCGAAGGTGAGGAAGCGTGACCGAACGCGCGAACGGGCTGCGGCTCATGGCTGTGCACGCACATCCCGACGACGAGTCGAGCAAAGCGGCGGCGACTCTGGCCAAATACGCAGCGCAGGGGCACGAGGTGATGGTCGTCACCCTCACCGGCGGGGAGCGCGGCGACATCCTGAACCCGGCGATGGACCGCCCGGGAGTGATGGACAACATCACACAGATCCGGCGTGACGAGATGGCTGCCGCGGCCAAGGCGCTCGGCGTGCAGCACCGGTGGCTCGGCTTCGTCGACTCGGGTCTGCCCGAGGGCGACCCGCTGCCTCCGCTGCCGGAGGGATGCTTCGCGCTGGTACCGCTCGAGGAGGCCAACGAGCGTCTGGTGAAGGTGATCCGCGAGTTCCGTCCGCACGTGATCATCACCTACGACGAGAACGGCGGCTACCCGCATCCCGACCACATCAAGTGCCACGAGGTGTCGATGGCGGCGTGGGACTCGTCCGGTGATCCGGAACAGTTCCCCGAGGCCGGCGATCCGTGGACGCCGCTCAAGCTCTATTACACGCACGGTTTCATCCGCGATCGGATCCTCGCGTTCTCGGACGAGTTCGAGAAGGCCGGTCAGGAGAACCCGTTCAAGGAATGGCTCAGCAAGTGGCGCCGTAACCAAGGCGACATGATGGGCCGCGTCACCACCCAGGTGGAGTGCAGCGACTACTTCGTGCAGCGCGACGACGCACTCCGCGCACACGCGACGCAGATCGACCCCAACGGCTTCTTCTTCGCTGTCCCGCTGGAATGGCAGCAGCGACTGTGGCCGACCGAAGAATTCGAGCTGGCGCAGACCCGGGTGCACACAGACCTCCCGGAGAACGATCTCTTCGCCGGAATTGAGCAGCAATGAACGTCCTGTCCCTGTCCTCTGACGCGGTGATGCTACTGGCCGACGAGCCGGCGAAAGGCCCGGAATTCGGCAAGGCGTCGCCGATCGGCCTGCTGATCATCATCCTGCTGCTGATCGCCGTCTTCTTGCTGATCCGGTCGATGAACAAGCAGCTCAAGAAGCTGCCCGAGAGTTTCGACGCCGACAATCCTGCACCGGACCAGGCCTTCGACGACGGCACCGACCGAGTCGACGACCCGGCCGGGCTACCCGAGTCGACGACACCGGCCGAGGCCGAGAACGGCGCCGGTGACGGACACCGGAACAACACGGGCCACGACAATGGAGGCCAGAACAGTGGAGGATCCACAGACCGCGGATAGCGCTCGTAATCGGCTCGGTGAATCGTCGAGCCCCTATCTGCGCCAGCACGCCGCCAACCCGGTTCACTGGCAGGAGTGGGGTGAGGAGGCCTTCGACGAGGCGCGCCGCCGCGACGTCCCGGTGCTGCTGTCGGTGGGGTATGCCGCGTGCCACTGGTGTCACGTGATGGCGCACGAGACCTTCGAGAACGAGACGCTGGCCGCGCAGATGAACCGGGACTTCGTCTGCATCAAGGTGGACCGAGAAGAACGTCCCGACATCGACGCGATCTACATGGCCGCGACGGTCGCGATGACCGGCCAGGGCGGGTGGCCGATGACCTGCTTCCTGACACCCGACGCCGATCCGTTCTACTGCGGCACCTACTTTCCGCCCACGCCCCGCAACGGGCAGCCCGGATTCTCCGAGGTGATGGACGCGATCACCCGGACCTGGGATCACCGGCGCGACGAGGTGATCGTCGCAGGAACCAAGATCGCAGAACACCTGCGCGCCAACGCGGCCTCACTGCCGACCGGGCCGCCGCCGGACGCACAACTGCTCGCCGACGCGGTCCGCGCGATCTGTTCCGACGAGGATCCGCGCTCGTCCGGATTCGGCGCTGCGCCGAAGTTCCCGCCCACCGCCCTGCTGGAAGCACTGTTGCGCGCCGATGAACTGCTGGGTCTCGGCGAAGCAGGTGCCGTGGCCACGCGCACCGCCCACGCGATGGCGCGCGGAGGCATATACGACCAGCTAGCGGGCGGTTTCGCCCGCTATGCCGTCGACGCAGACTGGGTGGTTCCGCACTTCGAGAAGATGCTCTACGACAACGCTCTGCTGTTGCGCGCGTACGCCCATCTAGCGAGGCGCGGTGACGCGCTGGCGCTGCGGGTGGCGGAGGAGACCGCCGACTTCCTCGACGAGCACCTGTGGACCGGGTCGGGATTCGCCTCGTCGCTCGATGCCGACACCGAAGGCGTCGAAGGGCTCACCTACGTCTGGCGCCCCGGCGAACTCATCGACGTGCTCGGACCCGACGACGGCGCGTGGGCCGCGGCGCTGTTCACCGTGACCGGTCGGGGGACGTTCGAGCAGGGGGCTTCCACGCTGCAGTTGCTCCGCGACCCGGGCGACCGGATCCGTTACGCCTCGGTGCGGTCGCGTCTGCGCGCCGCACGGGACCGGCGACCGCAGCCCGACCGGGACGACAAGGTGGTGACCGCGTGGAACGCGATGACGGTGACGGCTTTGGCCGAGGCCGGCGCCGCGCTGGCAAGACCGCGGTGGGTGGCGCGAGCCGCCGAATGCGCGCGGGTCCTCGCCGAGGTGCACTTGGTCGGGGACGAGTTGCGACGGTCGTCGCTCGACGGGACGCCGGCGGCGCCCCTCGGCGGTCTCGACGACTACGCGGCCTTCGCGACGGCGCTGCTGACGCTGCACCAGGTGACTGGTGAGATCGGCTGGCGCACAACGGCGTCGGCGGTCATCGAGAAGATGATCGAGGTCTTCGCCGACCCGGATTCGTTCGGCGCCTGGTACGACGCCCATCCGACCGGCCTGCTGCTCCGTCCGCGCGATCCGGTGGACGGGGCCACCCCGGCGGGTGCCTCGCTGGCCGCCGAGGCGTTGCTTCTGGCGTCGACTCTCGTCCCCTCCGTCGACGATGCCGCACGCTACGGGGAACTGCTCGACGCGACCCTGAGCCGCTCGGGACTCATTCTCGCCAAGGCGCCGCGCTCGGCCGGGCATTGGCTTTCGGTGGCGATCGCGCGAGTGGCCGGGCCCGTCCAGGTGGCGGTGGCTCAGTCCGCCGACAGCGCGGGCGAACTCGCCGCGCAGATCCGGCGCGGCGTGCCGGGCGGCGTGGTGGTGGTCGCCGGCGAACGGGATTCGCTGCCGCTGTTGGAGGATCGAGGACCGGTCGGCGGGTTGGACGCCGCCTACGTGTGCCGCGGAACCGTCTGCGATCTGCCCGCCGTCGACGCGGAGACCGTGCTGGCCGCGATCCCGTGACCCCCGACCGCCGATTTGGCGGCCGGGGAAGCGGTTGTGCTAGCCTCGGTCGCGTGATGCAGTCCGCACGCTATTGGCGTTTCTTTATCAAGGCTCCGGGTGGGGCCGAGATGAAGCGATAACGCGCGCACGCATCAACCTTCCCGGAGCCTGAGCAGTGACCTGATGGTCGCTGCTCTCGTCGTTTCGGGAGTATCTCAGAGCGCCTCAGGCGTGAATCCGGAAGCGGCGGACCAGCCCGATTCGCGGATGACACCTGAAAGGCATTTCCTTGACTACCACCACCGACGCCGCAACCACCGACAGTGGGCAGAGTTCGTCCACCTCCGACCGGCGGGTGACGGCGTTCTCGCCGATCCCGTCTCCGGAGGCTCTCCGCAGTGAGCTTCCGCTGACCGCGCGTCGCGCCGAAGCCGTGCAGCGCGATCGGGAGGAGATCGCGGCGATCCTCGCCGGCCACGACGATCGGATGATCGTGGTGGTGGGGCCCTGCTCGGTCCACGATCCGGTCGCCGCGCTCGACTACGCCCGTCGCCTCGCGCCGCTCGCCGAGCAGTACCGCGACGCGCTGAAGATCGTGATGCGCGTGTACTTCGAGAAGCCGCGCACCACCGTGGGATGGAAGGGACTGATCAACGATCCCGGGATGGACGGATCGTTCGACGTCGAGCGCGGACTGCGGACGGCCCGCGCGCTGCTGCTCGACGTCATCGATCTGGGACTGCCGGTGGGCTGCGAATTCCTCGAGCCGACCAGCCCGCAGTACATCGCGGACACCGTCGCCTGGGGCGCGATCGGCGCTCGCACCACCGAATCGCAGGTGCATCGCCAGCTGGTGTCGGGACTGTCGATGCCGGTCGGTTTCAAGAACGGGACCGACGGCAACGTCCAGGTCGCGATCGACGGCGTCAAGGCCGCGGCGGCCGAACACGTCTTCTTCGGGGTCGACGACTTCGGTCGCGGCGCCGTTGTCCACACCTCGGGCAACGAGGACTGCCACATCATCCTGCGCGGTGGCACGCCCGGCCCGAATT
The DNA here is from genome assembly GCF_001578675.1 of Gordonia sp. QH-12. Taxonomy (NCBI): domain Bacteria; kingdom Bacillati; phylum Actinomycetota; class Actinomycetes; order Mycobacteriales; family Gordoniaceae; genus Gordonia; species Gordonia sp. QH-12. Next base: position 140,580 of record NZ_KQ969288.1, on the reverse strand, counting down.
ACGACGCGGCTTCGGTGGACTCCGCGGTTCAGACTCTCGCGGAGGCCGGTCTGTCGCCGAAGGTGATGGTCGACTGCTCTCATGCGAACTCGGGCAAGGATCACGAGCGGCAGGCGGAGGTCGCGGTGGAGGTCGCGGAGATGTTCGCCGCGGCTCGTCGTGCGGGCGAGGACCAGGTGCTCTCGGGTGTGATGCTGGAGAGCTTCCTGGTGCCGGGAGCGCAGTCGCTCGGCGGCGACCTGGTGTACGGGCAGTCGGTCACCGACAAGTGCATGGGATGGGACGCGTCGGCCGAAGTGCTCGCCCGGTTGGCGCGCGCCGCGCGGTAGGGGTGCCGAGCGGCACCCCTACCCTCAGCGGCGACTACCCGGAGCGGGGTACGGGCGCGCCATGCCTCGCCGCCTTTCGCCCGTTCCGGGTAGACGGAGAATCAGCTATGCGGCTGATTCGAGACCGCGTGTGCGGACGGCGCCGATCACTGTGTCGACCACCAGGAATGCCAGCAGTGGCCAGCCGAGCAGCGGGATGAACCAACCGATGGCCACCGCTGCCACCGCGATCGCGAGCGTGAGGGGCAACGGGAGCTCCCGCAACGCGCCACGTGCCGGGGGCGCACCGATCCGGCGGGTGCGCGACCGCCGCTGCCACCACGACCGGTAACCGAGCACGATCGCGACGATGAGCGCGATCATCACCGCGAACAGCAGGAGCTGATTGGCCAGGCCGAACAGCAGCCCCATGTGCAGCTGGATGCCCCACGCGGACAACTTGGCGGCCAGCGGCCAGTCGGAGAAGTCGTTGACGTCGACCACGGCGTCGCGCGACGGATCGACGGCGATGGAGCTGGTCGACATCCGCCACGGGACGCGATTCTGGGCCACGACGAAGGCTGTCGAGGCGTTGTCGGGGATCGTCACCTCCACCTGCCCGCCGATGCCGTTGGCACGCGCGATAGCGATGGCGCCGTCGATTCCCGCGACCTCGTCGGCCGAGGACATGGCACCGGACATGGAGCCCGATCCGCTCATCTGATGATCGGCGTGCTCGCCTCCGGCGGCCTGCGGTGTGCCGGTGAGGGACGAGTCGACGGTCGGAGTGGTCCAATTCAGCGCCGACCGCAGCTCGGTGACGTGTTCGCCCGCGTAGGTCGACCAGGTGAGGCCGGTGGCCGACAGGAACAGCAGCGCCACGGCGATCCAGGTGCCGATGACGCCGTGTCTGCTGATGGTTCGGCCCCGGCCGCGCATGCGGGGAAGGCCGCGCAGCATGGAACCACTGCCGGTCGCGCGGCGGCGCTTGCGGACCTGGACCGCCCACATGACCAGACCGCCGAGCGCGACGACCCACAGCCACGACGCGGCCAGCTCGGAGTACATCCTGCCCGGTTCGCCGAGGTGCAGACTGCGGTGGAGTTGGTCGATCCACGTACGGACCGGGAGCGCGCCGGACGACCCGTACGACGCGAGCTGGCCGAGCGACTCACCGGTCACCGGGTCGATGAAGACGGCGAGTCGCTCCGACTCGCCGAGCGACGGGTCGGAGAAGAGCACGCGAGTGGTGGCACCGGGTTCGGTGGCCGGCTGCACCGCCGTGACCTGGAGATCGGGGCGTACGGCCTGGGCGGCGCGGACCTGCTCGGCGACCGACTTGGCCGGACCGGACGAGTCCGTGTGCAGTTGGTGCCGGTAGATCAACTGCTCGGCCGACGGGGAGACGGCGTAGAGAGCGCCGGTGACGGCGGCGATGAGCAGGAACGGAGCGATCAGCACGCCGGCGTAGAAGTGCAGTCGCTGAACGAGGCGGATGAGGGTCGCGCGGGTGGATGCGGGTCTCGGCGGCGAGTCCGGAGTTTCCGGGGTCGCCGAAGACAGAGTGGTGGACAACGGTGTGCCTTTCGGTCAAGCAGAAGTCATCGCGCGCCGTCGACGGCACGCGATGTGATGACGTGGGTTGCTAGACCGAAAAGGGCGGGCCTCGGCGTCCGACGGCGCCGAGGAAGACGAGCGCGGCCGGTGCGGCTTGCGGGGGAGCGGGAACGACGACGGCGGCGTAGCCGGTCCGGGGCCGCAGCCGCAGACTGCTCGCGCGAACGGCGAGCGCAGAGACGGCCCGCACCAGGATCTCGGCTCCGCACAGCAGCAGCAGTGCGGCTATGGTGCCCGCGGTGTGCATGACGGCCATCGGCGCGGTGAACAGGTCATGGTGATGACCCGAGGTGAGCACGAGCAGCAGGTGGACCAGTGCCTGGCCGGCCACGAGTGCGGGCAGTGCCCGAACGCTGGGCGCGGCGCGGACGCCGATGCCCACGGCCACCGCGGCCGCTCCGACCATCAGAAGTACCGACGTCTCGGGGAGCATGCCCTGCGCGGTCGCGTGGGCGAGCACGCCGGTGACGGCGGACGTTCCGCCGACCACTGCGCCACGCAGGCGCGAGAGGCGGATCGGCGTGTTCACCCGCTCAGATTAGCCCGGCGGCCTCAGCCGATCACCACCAGCCAGACGGCGATGTAGTGCAGGGTCGCTGCGATGGCGGTACAGGCGTGGAACACCTCATGATGGCCGAATACTCCGGGCCAGGGTTCGGGCCAGCGCAGGGCGTAGAGAACGCCGCCGAGGCTGTAGAACACGCCGCCGACGGCGAGCAGCACGATGACCGCGACGCCGGTGTTGTGGACCAGCATCGGCGAGACTGCGATGATCACCCACCCGAGCACGATGTAGAGCACCACTCCCAGCCAGCGCGGCGAGGCGGGCCAGATCATCTTGAGAGCCACTCCGACGACGGCACCGGCCCACACGACGCCCAGCACCCACCAGCGTGTCGGCGAATCGAGACCCATCACGCAGAACGGGCTGTAGGTGCCGGCGATGAAGACGAAGATCATCGAATGGTCGGCGCGTTTCATGGCGATCCTCGCCCTGGGGGTCCGCCAGTCGATCCGGTGGTACACGCTGCTGGTGCCGAACAGCCCGCAGATGGTGATCACGTACACGACCACTGCCACCACCGCGGGGGCGCTCCGGTGCATCGCCGTGCCGACGATCAGCACGACGCCGACGGCCGCCGCGACGAAGGCGGCGTACGTGTGGATGACTCCGCGCAGCACGGGCTTGACCCCGGCGGCGGGGCCTGCGGGCCTGGTAGGCGTCGAGGAGTCCGTCATGAAACCTACGGTACCGTAAGTTTCGCTCCGGTAACTTACCGGCGGAGTAGGATCACGGCTGTGAAACTGCTCCCAGACCGGCTACGCGGAGGCATGCTGCGCGTCTACGAGCATCGGCTTGTACAGCTGATGGATCCCGAGCGCATTCCGCGGCACGTGGCGATCATCTGCGACGGCAACCGGCGGTGGGCGCGGGAAGCCGGCTTCGAGGACGTCAGCCACGGGCACCGGGTGGGCGCACAGCGCATCGCCGACATGCTCGGGTGGTGCTCGGAACTGGGCATCGAAGCGGTCACCATCTACCTGCTCTCGACCGAGAACCTCACGCGCGACTCGGACGAGCTCGATGCGCTCATGGAGATAGTCCCCGACATCGTGGACGAGATCTCCGACGTCGACGCCGACTGGCGCGTCCGGATCGTCGGAAACCTCGATCAGCTCCCGACCGCGGTGGCCCAACGGCTGCGCGAGGCGTCCGATCGCACCGAGGGCGCGGCCGACATGACCGTGAACGTGGCCGTCGGCTACGGCGGACGGCAGGAGATCGTCGACGCGGTACAGCAATTGCTGATCGAGGCCCTGGCGGCGGGCGCGTCCTCCGAGGAACTGGTGGACGCGGTGACCGTCGAGGGCATCGACTCCCACCTCTACACCAGTGGGACGCCCGATCCGGACCTGGTGATCCGGACTTCGGGCGAGCAGCGCCTCAGTGGATTTCTGCTCTGGCAGTCCGCGTACTCGGAGATCTGGTTCACCGACGCCTACTGGCCTGAGTTCCGGCGCGTCGACTTCCTGCGCGCCTTGCGGGACTACACGGCACGTAACCGCCGCTTCGGCAAATGAGGTCGATCGGCGGCGAGAATCCACGAGAGGGCTGAGAACATGCGAGTCACCGTCGTCGGCGCCAGCGGGGAGTTCGGTTCGGTGCTCAGCGACATACTGCAACGCCGCGGTGCGCAGGTGACCCGAGCGCATCGGGCGACCGGCGTGGACGCGGTCACCGGTTCGGGCCTGGCGCAGGCGTGCGAGGGCGCCGACGTCGTGGTCGACGCCACCAGCCTGCTGTCCCGAAGCGGTGACGAATCCGTGCGATTCTTCGGTGCCGTGGCCCGGAACATCTCGATCGCCGCGGAGGCTGCGGGCGCGGCAGTGGTGTTCCTGTCGATCTACGGTGCGTCCGACCCGGTCGTCAACAGGAAGATGGGGCACTACCGCGGCAAGGCGGAGCAGGAGACGGTGTACGCCGAGACCCTCGGCGGCACGGCCACCGCGGTGCTGTCGACGCAGTGGTACTCACTGGCGCAGAAGTTCCTCTCGATGCTCACCTTCGGTCCGATCGGTGCAGCACCCCGGATGCTCAGCCGTCCCGCGGCGGTCGAGGATGTGGCCGAGATGTTCGCCGACGTCGTGCTGGACACTGCGCGACCTGCCCGTGTGACGGTGGCTGGACCGGCCGTCATGGATCTGGCCGACGCCGCCAAAGCGATAGCCGCGCAGAAGGGTTCGCCGAGATTCGTGTTCGGCGTCAACTACGGCGGACCCGGTCTGCGCTCGGGCGGACTGGTCCCGGACCACCCGGATGCGATCACCGAGACGACTTTCGATCAGTGGCTGGCGAGGCGCTGATGGCAGCGGCGACGCCGGCCATCGCGGCGCTGGAGCGCGCGGGCCTGCCCTTCGAGGTCCACCGGTACAAACACGACCGCCGACGCGGCGACTACGGCGACGAGGCGGTCGCCGTCACGGTGTCGACCCTCGGCGTCGACGCCGCGCAGATCCTCAAGACCCTGGTGGTGGACCTCGGCGGCGAACTCGGTGTGGCGATCCTGCCGGTGCCGGAGAAACTGTCGTTGAAGGCGGTGGCCAAGGCGTTCGGAGCGCCGAAGGCGGAGATGGCGCAGGCGGCGAGAGTGACCCGCTCCACCGGCTACGTCCTCGGCGGTGTGTCGCCGCTGGGCCAGAAGACCGCGCTGCGGACCGTCGTCGACGAGTCTGCGCTGCAATGGGATTCGGTGCTGTGCAGCGGGGGCCGCCGCGGCCTGGAGATCCGGCTGGCTCCCGCCGACCTGGTGACCGCGACGAACGCGGAGATCGCGCCGATCACGGCCTGAGGCCGCGCTCGTCGGCATCGGGCCGGCGTCAGAGTTTGCGCAGCCGCACCCGGTTGATCGCGTGGTTGCCGTCTTTGCGCAGCACGAGGGTGGCCCGCGGTCGCGTCGGCAGGATGTTCTCGATCAGGTTCGGGCGGTTGATGGAGGTCCAGATGTCGCGCGCCGCGATCGTCGCCTGCTCGTCGGTCAGCGACGAGTAGTAGTGGAAATGCGACTCGGGGTCGGCGAACGAACCGGTGCGCATCTGCAGGAATCGGGAGATGTACCACTTCTCGATGTCGGAGGTCTTCGCGTCGACGTAGATCGAGAAGTCGAACAGATCCGAGACGGTCAGGGTGGGACCGGTCTGGAGGACGTTGAGGCCCTCGACGATCAGGATGTCGGGCTGGCGCACCGAGTGCACCACGCCGGGCACGATGTCGTAACTGACGTGGTCGTAGACCGGTGCCGAGACCTCGGGCGTGCCCGACTTCACCTCGGTCACGAAGCGCAGCAGCGCGCGGCGGTCGTACGACTCGGGAAAGCCCTTGCGGTGCATGATGCCCCGCCGCTCCAACTCCGCCGTCGGCAGTAGGAATCCGTCGGTGGTGACGAGGTCGACCTTCGGGTGGGTCTCCCACCGCGACAGCAGCGTCGCCAGGACGCGGGCGGTGGTCGACTTGCCGACGGCCACCGAACCGGCGATGCCGATCACGAAGGGCACCTGTCGATTCCGCTGACGTTCGCCGAGGAAGGTCGACGTCGCCGCGAACAGTCGCTGTCTGGCCTCCACCTGCAGGTGGATCAACCGGGACAGCGGAAGGTAGACCTCAGCGACCTCGTTGAGATCGACTTGCTCACCGAGGCCGACGAGTTTGTCGAGTTCAGACTCGTTCAGCACCATGGGCATCGACTGCCGCAGCTCACGCCACTGCTTGCGGTCGAGTTCCAGGTACAGGCCGGGGTCGCGGTCGTGGGATAGACGCGCCATGGAGGGTAAGGCTACAGGGACGCCGATGTCGCGGAGACGATAGCCGGGCGTCGCCGGTAGCGTTGGTCACATGACAGGTGGCATGTCCGCGGATCCGGTGACCGAGTACCTGCGGCTGGGGCTGGCGTTCGACCGCCTCGAAGAGGGATTCGTCGACGCCTACACCGGTGATCCCGCATTGCGCGTGGAGGTCGAGAACGCGCCCGCGCCGCACCCGGCCGAGCTGGCGGACCGCGCCCGCGCGCTGCAGCGCGAGTTGCCGGCCGGTCTGCCCGCCGAACGGGCCGAGTTCGTCGGGGCCCACTTGCGTGCACTCGAGTGCTCGGCCCGCAAGTTCGCGGGCGAGGAGGTCGGGTTCGTCGACGAGGTCCAGGCGTACTTCGACGTCCGGATCGAGCCCGGCGACGAGGCCGTCTACCGCGAGGCCCACGCCGGGATGGCCGAGGCGCTCGGGGTGCCGGGGGCGACCGGCGACCGGCTCCGCGAGGCGTACGCCGCCTACCGTCGGGCCGACGAGATCCCGGCCGCCGCGGTGGCGCAACTGATCGCGGAGTTCTCGGGCAGTCTGCGCGAGACGGTGCGCACCGCCTTCCCGCTGCCGGATGCGGAGACCGTCGAGTTCGAAGTGGTCGGCGACAAACCGTGGTCGGGCTTCAACTACTACCTGGGCGGTTACCGTTCCAAGGTCGCGGTGAACACCGATCTGCCGCAGTACATGTCCTCATTGCCGGGGCTGATCGCTCACGAGGCCTACCCGGGACACCACACCGAGCACTGCCGCAAGGAACAGGGTCTGGTCGGATCGGGACAACTCGAACACACCGTGTTCCTGGTCAACACGCCCCAGTGTCTGATGGCCGAGGGGCTCGCCGACCACGCGCTCGCGGCGGCCAAGGGCACCGGGTGGCACGAGTGGGCCGCGGAGATCTACGCCGACTTCGGGCTGCGTTTCGACCCCGAGCGGGCGCGCGCGGTCGGGGCCGCGGCCGCCGGTCTGATCCGGGTGCGTCAGGACGCGGCCCTGGCGCTGCACGATCGCGGCGACGACATCGACGATGTCGCGGCCTTCCTCCAGCGCTGGCTGCTCGTGGCTCCTGACCGGGCCCGCCAGATGCTCCGGTTCCTCACCTCGCCGCTCTGGCGCGCGTACATCTCCACCTACGTCGAGGGCTACGCCTTGCTCGAGACCTGGCTCGATCGGGCCGGCCCCTCGGGTCCGGAACGTCTGGCACGGTTCGGCCGACTGCTGGACGAGCCGCTGATCCCGGCGTCGCTGCGCAGGGAACTCGCCGCGTAGCGGGCCGCCGGTTCGCCCGTGAACCCGACGCGGTGGAGAGCGGAGACACGCAGGTAGAATCGGGCGCCATGAGCCTGTTTTCGCAGTCCCTTGCCGACCTGGATCCCGATGTAGCCGCCGCCATGAACGGCGAGTTGTCGCGTCAGCGCGACACCCTGGAGATGATCGCGTCGGAGAACTTCGTTCCCCGGGCCGTCCTGCAGGCGCAGGGCAGCGTGCTGACCAACAAGTACGCCGAGGGCTACCCGGGACGCCGCTACTACGGCGGCTGCGAACACGTGGACGTGATCGAGGACATCGCCCGCGACCGCGCCAAGGCTCTCTTCGGCGCCGATTTCGCCAACGTCCAGCCGCACGCGGGTGCGCAGGCGAATGCCGCGGTGCTGCAGGCTCTCATGGAACCGGGGGAGACGCTCCTCGGACTCGATCTGGCGCACGGCGGCCACCTGACCCACGGCATGCGGCTCAACTTCTCCGGCAAGCTCTACGAGAACGCCTTCTACGGCGTCAGCAAAGAGGACTTCCGCGTCGACATGGACGAGGTGCGCAAGATCGCGCTCGACACCCGTCCGAAGGTGATCGTCGCCGGATGGTCGGCGTACCCGCGCACCCTCGACTTCGCCGCGTTCCGCGAGATCGCGGATGAGGTCGGCGCACACCTCTGGGTCGACATGGCGCACTTCGCCGGTCTGGTCGCGGCCGGGCTGCACCCGAGCCCGGTGCCGCACGCCGACGTCGTCTCCACCACCGTCCACAAGACTCTCGGCGGTCCGCGCTCGGGCATGATCCTCGCCAAGCAGGAGTGGGCCAAGAAGCTCAACTCCGCGGTGTTCCCCGGCCAGCAGGGCGGACCGCTGATGCACGTCATCGCGGCCAAGGCCGTCGCGCTGAAGATCGCCGCGAGCGAGGAGTTCGCCGAGCGCCAGCGCCGCACCCTGTCGGGCGCCAAGATCCTCGCCGAGCGCCTGACGGCCGACGACGTGACCAAGGCCGGCGTCTCGGTCCTGACCGGCGGCACCGACGTCCACCTCGTGCTGGTGGATCTGCGCAACTCCGACCTCGACGGCCAGCAGGCCGAGGATCTGCTGCACGAGGTCGGCATCACGGTCAACCGCAATGCCGTGCCGTTCGACCCCCGCCCGCCGATGGTGACCTCCGGGCTGCGCATCGGCACCCCGGCGCTCGCGACGCGCGGATTCGGCGACGCCGAGTTCACCGAGGTCGCCGACATCATCGGCACCGCGCTCGCCGCGGGCAAGGGCGCCGACGTCTCGGCCCTTCGTGCACGCGTCAGCAAGCTCGCTCTCGATCTGCCTCTGTACGAGGGCCTCGAGGACTGGGGTCTGATGAGCGCGCAGGCCTGATCCGAGCCGAAATCCAGGCGACGCCGGTCCCGTAGTGGCCGGCGTCGCCTGGTTTCGGTGGGGGCCGTCCGTCGTTTAGGGTGGGTGTCGTGGCTGTACTGAGCAATGACGAGTTGATCAACGCGCTGGAGAAGGCGCTCCCGGAGATCGCGGAGGAGCACGCCGAAGGTGCCATCTCGTGGACGCCGTCGGATTGGATCCCCTGGGACCTGGGCCGCAACTTCGCCTTCCTGGGCGGTGACGACTACGTGCCGTCCGATTCCACGCTGCCCGAGACCGCCGCGGCCGGACTCCAGGCGCTGCTGCTCACCAAGGACAATCTGCCCTCGTTCCATCGCGTCCTCGCGATGCACTTCCCCGCGTTCTCCGATTGGCGACAGCTGGTCGGCGTGTGGACCGCCGAGGACAATCGTCACTCGATCGTCCTGCGCGACTACCTGGTGGTGACCCGGGCGGTGGATCCGGTGGAGGCCGAGAACCGTCGTCGCATCCATGTGGTCGCCGGCTGGCGGCAGTCGCCCGAGGCCATCGAGAACCTTGGACCGATGGACGTCCTGGCCCTGCTCGCGGTCCACGAGAACCAGTGCGTCACGTTCATCGAGAAGCTGCTGGGCTACGTCGACGACGAGAACCTGACTCAGATCCTGACCAAGATCCAGACCGACGACGCCGTGCAGGCCGCGACGTTCCAGGCCTTCCTGATGGCGGGCGTGGTAGCGGACCAGGAGTCCACCGTCCTGGCCGTCGACAAGGCGCTCGCCGGGATCGAGCACATCGGTTCCGACATCGCCGACTTCGACGCGCAGCGCGATTTCATCTCGGACTTCGAAGACGTCTCGACCGACGCCGCGATCGCGGCGAAGCTGGCCTCGGAGCTCAAGCTGGAGAGCCTTCAGGAGCTCAGCGCCGAGGCCGAGTCCGCGCGTGCCCGGATTCTCGCGAAGGCTGCCGGGCACTGACTCCCTGCAGGCCCCGGAATCGGGTCCGGGAGATCGTCGTTCCCGGCCCGAGCCGATTCACAGACACCCGCGTCCGTAAGGCGTCGCGCGGCGAACCGCCCCGCACGTCCCGGCGGCGGTCGATCCACCATTGGTGACCGGTCGACGGGCGCGACGCCCGTCGACCGCTGTCGTGGTGCTGAAGTTGCCGCTGATCCGTGGTGTGACGAGAGATCGCTCGGCGTCGTCGTTCGGTAACTCAACCTTCACCGACGCGCCGACTGCGCTTGGCCACTCGGAGATGTGACGCAGCGTACGTTGGGCCTTAACGGGCCGCGGGGAAGCGGTTCGTTCGGGAGGTTCGATTCGTGAACGACACAGGTGTCACGAGAGGGCCGGCCCCGGCTCTCGCCGACTTCGGTTGACCGCCGGCAGGTGGAGATCGAGCAGGCACGAGCCGACCGGCTGCTCAGACAAACTCGTTCCGTGCGGGGCTGCACGGGCGACTAGGAGTCCGACGTGACCGTTCGCACCTACGTCCTCGATACCTCCGTCCTGCTGTCCGACCCGTGGGCGGTGACCCGCTTCGCGGAGCATCACGTAGTGCTCCCGCTGGTCGTCATCAGCGAACTCGAGGGCAAACGCCACCACAGCGAACTCGGCTGGTTCGCGCGTCAGGCACTTCGCCTGCTCGACGACCTGCGAGTCAGACACGAACGTCTCGATCTGCCGATCTCGATCGGCGACGAGGGCGGAACCGTGCAGGTGGAGCTCAACCACACCGACCCGACGGTCCTGCCCGCCGGTTTCCGCAACGACACGAACGACTCGCGGATCCTGGCCTGCGCGCTCAATCTGCGTGCGGAGGGCCGCGACGTCACGCTGGTCTCGAAGGACACCCCGCTGCGCGTCAAGGCGGGCGCGGTCGGCCTCGCCGCCGACGAGTACCACGCCCAGGACGTGGTGGTCTCGGGATGGACCGGAATGGACGAGATCGACGTCGCCGACACGGCGATCGACGCCCTGTTCGCCGACGGGCTGATCGATCTCGACGAGGCGCGGGAACTGCCCTGCCACACGGGCGTGCGGATGGTCGGTAACGGGCAGAGTGCGCTGGGCCGCGTCACCGAGACCAAACAGGTACAGCTCGTCCGCGGCGACCGCGAGGCGTTCGGCCTGCGCGGCCGGTCGGCGGAACAGCGCGTGGCGCTCGACCTGCTGCTCGACGAATCCGTCGGGATCGTCTCCCTGGGCGGCAAGGCCGGCACCGGCAAGTCGGCGCTGGCCCTGTGCGCGGGTCTGGAGGCGGTGCTCGAGCGTCGCACTCAGCGCAAAGTGGTCGTCTTTCGCCCGCTGTACGCGGTCGGCGGTCAGCAACTGGGCTACCTGCCCGGAGGCGAGGCCGAGAAGATGGGGCCGTGGGCGCAGGCCGTCTTCGACACGCTGGAGGGACTGGTGTCGACCGAGGTGGTCGACGAGGTCCTGTCGAGGGGCATGCTCGAGGTTCTGCCGCTGACGCACATCCGCGGACGGTCGCTGCACGATTCCTTCGTGATCGTCGACGAAGCGCAGTCGCTCGAGCGCAACGTGCTGCTCACGGTGCTCTCGCGGCTCGGGTCGGGGTCGCGCGTGGTGCTGACGCACGATGTCGCGCAGCGCGACAACCTGCGCGTCGGCCGCCATGACGGTGTCGCCGCGGTGATCGAGAAGCTCAAGGGCCATCCGCTGTTCGCACACGTGACCCTCACCAGGAGCGAGCGGTCGCCGATCGCAGCGCTGGTGACCGACATGCTGGAGGAGTTCGCGCCGGGCGCCGGGGTGTGACTCCGGGCTCGCGCACAGCATTGACCGATTCGGCGGCTTCCGGCCGAGAAGTTCGGGCGACACGCGTGAGCGGTCAATGCTGTGCGCGCTGCGCCGGACGCATGTGAGCGCCGTTGCGGACGGCCCGGATGATCTTCGCGAGGGTTGCCTTCCATCGGAAGACGATGTCGTCGTAGGTGAAGCGGAGCGTGTGATAGCCGAGGTCGAAGGCGGTCGCGTCGCGCGTCCGGTCGGACTGGAAGTGCGGCCGGTCGCCGTGGATCTCCCAGCCGTCGATCTCGATGATCAGGTAGTCGCCGATGAGGAGGTCGACCCGGCCGACTCCGTCGATCTTCACCTGCGTTCGCACGGGGACGCGGTGAGTGCGCAGTCGTCGGCGAGCCATCGACTCCGGGCCTGACTCGGCGTTCGGATCGCACTCATCGATCAGCAGTCGGACGGACTTCGGAGCGTCGCGGAACAGGTACTCGAGCTCCTCGATGTGCATCAGTCGCAGGTTCAGCACCGAATCGCAAACGACCACAAATCCCTCAGCATCGAGGCAGCGAGCCGCGTGTCGCAGTGCGGTCGGGAGGTCGTCGACTGCGCCGGCCTCCGGAACGGGCCGCCCGAACTGCCTGCAGAACGGTCCTCGAAGGTGCTGCACCGCCCACGAGTTGCCGCGGACGTGGAGCCGGTCGTCGGCGGGAACCCAGACGCCGTGGCGTCTGAGGGCCGACATGCAACTCACTACACCGCCGCGGCGGACCGCGGCGACGTCGTCACTGCGCGCCTCGCCGATTCGGTACCAGCCCCGACGGAGCTGTTCGGCGTGGCCGCGCCGGATCAGGTCGTTCAAGCGGGCGCGGCCGATCATCCGTTCGATCTCTCGGTACGGGTACACCCCGGATCTGATCGCGTTCATGCGCAGATGATGCGCACTTCGGGAACTGCGTTCCGGGTTTCCTCCGCGCGGGAGCGCGAGTGTGGATCGATTGCTCCTCGTCTACAGGCGTCAACCTCATGCGCGCCGCAGAATCGACACGGCGAAGTCGGCGTCGTCGTGCCACGGGCGGACGTCCCAGGTCGACAGCCGGAGGTCGAGCGACAGGTCGGTCTCGGTCAGGGCGGCGTCGAAGGTCTCCACCGCCAGTTTCGCCGTATGGAACCCGACGGCGACGAAGCCGTCCGGCAGCAGATGGTCGGACAAGCGCTGCAGCACGACCGCCTCGGTGTTCGGCGCCACGAAGGCCAGCACATTGCCCGCGCAGACGATTGCGTCGAACTGCTCGCGCGTTCCGTCCGGCCGGCGGAGATCGAGTTCGGCGAGATCGGCGACGCGCCAGTGGGGGCCGGGGTAGTCGGTCTGCGCTGCCTCGATGAGCTTCGGATCGACGTCGACGCCGGTGACCCGGTGACCGACGCCGTGCAGGTAGCCGCCGACCCGGCCGGGTCCGCAACCGGCGTCCAGGACCCGCGCCGAGCGGGCGACCATCGCATCGATGAGTCGACCCTCCCCGAACAGATCGTCGCCGTTCGCCGCCATCTCACGGAATCGCTGGATGTACCACTCACTGTGGCCGGGCGCGGTGTCGGTGATCCATCGGGGAGCAGGGGTCATGGCCTCCACGGTAGCCGGAGCCACAGGTCAGCGGCATGGGTGCGGGGCCGGGCCTCGGTGCGGACGCCGTCGGCGAACCCTCCGCAGGCAGCTCACAGAACAGTTGCGGAAAGGTGACGATGGTCTCCAGGTGTGGCAGCCACGAGCGAACGACTGGCACACTGGCATGGTGCTGAAGTTACTGATGAGGCGAATGTTGCAAGTGGGGTTTGCGCTTACTGCGCTCCTCGGAGCACTCGTCGTGGGTGCCGGACAGGCGTCCGCGGTCCCGCAGACCGCGCCGCAGACAGGGTCTCCGCAGACCGGATCCGACAGCATCACGACGTTGATCGACAACCTGCTCAAGGGGATGAAGGAACCGGGTACCCCCGCCGTGCCCGGTGCGCAGGAGACGAGCCAGATGATCGTCGTGACGGCGCCGGTGGCGTCGTCGCAGACCGCGACGCTGACCGCGTTCGAGAAGGATGCGGCAGGTCAGTGGAAGCCGGTCATCGGCCCGACCAAGGCCTTCCTCGGCGAGAAGGGCATGGGCAAGGCGCAGGACAACGTGTACCGGACTCCGGAGGGCACGTTCGGACTCGACCAGGCCTTCGGTCGCCAGGCGAATCCCGGGACCAAGATGCCGTACTTCCAGGCGACCACGCAGGACTGGTGGGACTCCAACGAGAAGTCGCCGACCTACAACACGCACGTCAAGTCGGCCACCAGCCCGGGCGGCGACAGCGAGAACCTGTACAACAGCGGACCGGTGTACGACTACGCGGTCAACATCAACCACAACCCGACCAACACACCGGGCGACGCGTCGGCGATCTTCCTGCACGTGACCAACGGCGAACCGACGCAGGGCTGCGTCGCGATCGACCGCGACAAGATGGTCGAGATCCTCAAGTGGCTCGACCCGGCCAAGAACCCGAAGATCACCATCGGCGTCAACGTCAACGCGCCGAAGGAGGCTCCGGCCGAGCAGAAGATGCCCGGTGCCGATCTCATCGGCGGAGTCCTGGGGAATCTCGCCACGCTGATCCCGAACCTGCTCAGCGGCGCGATGCGCTGACACGCGCCCAAGCCACATCGGTTGGACCCGGGGCCGCATGCGACGACGCGTGCGGCCCCGGCGCTTGTCTCGGGGGCACCACAGGCCAGTTCAGCGGGGCCGGACCTGTTCGAAACCCGTGGCGTGCGCGGCGTCGAACTCGTCGATCGCGGCGGTGAACGACTCCACCTGATTGCGGGCCTGATCGGCCACCGGTGTCGACGGATCGAGCACCTCGAGGTACACGCGGTGGCACGACAGCGACTCGACCGCCGCCTCGACGAAGCCCGTCACGTCCACCGCGTGCGTCGGGTGCGGGCCGTTCCAGAACAATCCCGAGGGCGGGTCAGCGAGCTCGTCGTAGGCGTCGACCACCGCCGCCGCGAACTCCATGTGATCGCGCTGATTGGGGAAGCCCGGCGCCCACTCGGGGCCGCCGTACGTCGCCAGGACGACGTCGGGCGACACGCGCTCGATCGCCTCGGTGATCTTCGCGCGCAGCTCCGGAGTGTTGTGCAACTCGCTGTCCGGGAAGCCCCAGAACTCCACCTCGTCGACGCCGACCACGGCGGCCGAGGCGATCTGCTCACCTTCTCGCAGCGGCCCGGCCTCGGCCGCGGCCATCCCCTCGATGCCGACCTCTCCGCTGGTCGCCAGGCCGTAGACCACGCGTCTGCCTTCGGATGTCCAGCGCGCGACGGCCGCGGCCATCCCGTACTCCGGGTCGTCGGGATGTGCGACGAGCACGAGGGCGGTGGACCAGTCCGTGGGAAACGTGGTGAGGCTCATGCGGGTCACGGTACGCGGAACCGGCGATCCCGTCCGGCGGGTGCGCTCAGCCGATCAGTCCGCGCTGACGTGCGACGGCAACCACCTTGCTGCGGCTCGAGACGCCGAGCTTGTCGAAGATGTGCACCAGATGCGACTTGACGGTGGCCTCCGAGATGAACAGACGCTTGGCGATCTCGCGGTTGCTGAGGCCGAGGTCGAGATGCTCCACGATCTCGAGCTCTCGTGCCGTGAGGGCCGGCCTGCTGTCGGTGACGCGGGTCAGCAGTCGCGCCGCCACCGCTGGGCCGAGGACCGTCTCGCCGGCGGCAGCCGACCGGATGGCGCTGATCAGGGTCTCGGGCGCGGCGTCCTTGAGCAGGTAGCCGACGGCACCGGCACTGACCGATCGGACGATGTCGGCATCGGATTCGTAGGTGGTGAGGATCAGCACCTGAGGCGGATCGGCCAGCCGGCGGATCGATTGGGTGGCGTAGACGCCGTCCGCGTCGTGCGTCTCGGTCCCGTGCAGGCGCAGATCCATCAGGACGACGTCGAGGGAGAGTTCGCCGGCGAGGGCGATCGCCTCGTCGGCGGTACCGGCCTCGGCCACCACGTCGAGATCGGGGGAGGCGCCCAGGACGGCGCGCAGACCTGCGCGGACCACGGGGTGGTCGTCGACCAGCATGATGCGGATCACGGTTGCCCTCCGATCGGGAGCCGGGCGTGGATCACGGTACCGTCGTCGGGCTCCGATTCGACGCTGACGCTCCCGCCCGCCTCCGACACCCGATTCTGCATGGCGCGCAGGCCGAAGCCCGAGCCGTCGGACCTGCGCGGGGGTCGCCGGCCGGCCGGGAAGCCGACTCCGTCGTCGACGACGTCGAGATGCACCTCGTCGGGCAGATAGGTCAGGGTCACGGTGGCCCGGGTCGCGTGGGCGTGGCGGGCGGCGTTGGTGAGCGCCTCCTGCGCCGTTCTCAGCAGCGTGTTGCGGGTCTCCGGCCGGAGCGCGACGGTGTCGCCGTGCACTCGCAGTTCAGCCGGCAACCCGCTCTGGGAGACCCGATCCACCTCCTCGCGCAGGGCGTCGGTGAGGCCGTCCGGGCGCAGGTCCGGCCCGTCGAGCCCGCGAAGGAAGCGTCGCGACTCGGTGAGCGCCTTCTGTGCGGTGTCGAGCGCGGTGCGGACCTGGACGTCGCGCTGATCGCCCGGGGTCTCATCGTTGGTGGCCGAGCGCAGCAGCAGCACGATGCTCGCCAGGCTCTGCCCGGTGCCGTCGTGGATCTCCCCGCCCAGGCGCTCCCGCTCGGCGAGGATCCCGGCCTGACGTTCCTTGGCGGCCAAAAGTTCTCGGGTTGCGAGGAGATCGGCGACGAGCTCGTCGCGCTCGTCCACCATCGCGATGATCCGACGGAAGATCTCAGTCACGGCGACCGCGGTGGCGATGCCGAACGCCGGACCGATGATGCCGCCGACCATCAGCTCGGGACTGTGGAGCAGCGTGGAGCCGATCGACGTCGTCACGATCACCACCTCGGCGACCACCGAGACCGGCGGTTCGAGGAAGTACCAGCACAGCATGGCCAGGACGAAGGCCAGCCAGACGAACCCGGGGGAGAGCAGCACCAGTGCGACCCACAGCAGGGTGAGGATCACCACCCAGATGCCCGTGTCGAGGCCCCGGCCGCGCGTGTGCGACCACACGCCGAGCAGGTACCACCCGCCGACGACGGCGACACCGGCGATCACCGCGGCGGCCCCGCCGAACACGATGGGCGCCGAGCCGGCCAGAGCTTGAGCCATTCCGGCGAGCAGAAGCGCCAGGAACAGGATGTGGCCGCCCCATTCCGCATAGCGCTCGGCCGGTCGATCGTGCGTCATAGCCTCCAGTATCACCGCCCCGCCGCCACCGACCATGGCGTCTACAACTTTCGATGGATGCCCGCGCGCCGCCGGATGGATGCAGATCTGAGGTGCCCAGACGATGTTCCGGCGCCCGATTCCCGACAGGCTGGAAGCACGTTGGTCGAGCGGTTTCGCACCGCTGTTCACAGGAGGACGCATGTATCTGGGATTGCGGGAGTTCCGCGCTGCAGCAGGGCGGTTCGCGCTCGTCGTCGGGGTGGTGACACTGCTCGCGTTCATGGTGGTCGCGCTGTCGGCGCTGACCGAGGGGCTCCGCCAGCAGTCGGTGTCGGCCGTGGAGAAGCTCCCCGGAGCCGCGTTGCTGGTGCAGGAGGACGGCGACAAGCCCGCGCTGCTGTCGGACAGCGAGATCACCCGCACCGCCGGTGAGGGCACCGAACTGGGGGTGGCGACGCTGCGTGCCAGCCATGACGGAGCCAACTCCACGGTCGCGGTGTTCGGCCGCGGCGACGTTCACGAGGTGGCGGTGTCGCCGGACATCGCGAAGACGCTGGGCGTGGTCCCCGGCGGCTCGATCCAGCTCGGATCCACGACGGTGCGGGTCGACCGCGTGGCCGACGTCGGTCAGTACGCCCATCAGCAGGTGATCTCCATGCCGGTCGGCGAATGGCGCGAGGTGACGCACCGCGATTCGGTGAACGCACTGATCGTCGACTCCGATAGTGCGGCTCCGGCGGGCCTGGTCCGGGTGGCGCACGCCGATCTGCCCGACCTGGTCCCGGGCTTCTCGTCCGAACACATGTCGCTGCTGTTGATCCAGGGGCTGCTCGTGGTGATCTCGGCGGTCGTCGTCTGCGGATTCTTCGCCGTGTGGACCGGTCAGCGCATCGGCTCGCTCGCGGTGGTCCGGGCGATGGGCGCGGGACGCTGGTACCTGCTGCGCGACGGCCTCGCCCAAGCCGGTTCGGTCCTGGTGGTCGGCCTGGCACTCGGCGCGGCACTGGCGGTCGGTTTCGCCTCGCTGCTGTCGGGCAAGGCGCCGGTGGTCGTCGACCCGGCGGCCGGGGCGACGGTCCTCGCAGGCATGGCCGTCCTGGGACTGGTGGGCGCGGCGCTGGCGCTGCGGCCCCTGGTGAAGGTGGACCCGCTGGTCGCCCTCAACCGCTGACACTTCTCCGATCCGACCGATGACTACTGATGGGAACTGACATGGGATCTGCAACTGACACGGGACTGACACTCACCGACATCGATCTGACCTACCCCGACGGCGACAGCGTGGTGCGCGCGGTGCGCGGGGTGAGCCTGCACGTGGAGCCGGGCACCACCGTCGCGCTCACCGGCCCCTCCGGATGCGGGAAGTCGAGCGTGCTCGCGGTGGCCGGCGCACTGATCCGGCCCGACTCGGGGACGGTGCGGATCGGCGACCGATGCCTCGACGGCCTCGACGCGGAGGCGCTGGCCCGCGTCCGGCGCGAACGGATCGGACTGATCTTCCAGAACGACAACCTGGTACCCGGACTCACCGCAGAGGAACAACTGCTGCTCGCGGCGCATGTGGCCGGTCGCCGGCCGTCGCGGCACCGCGCCCAGGCCCGCGAACTCCTCTCGGCCGTCGGGCTCGACGGAGCGTTCGGACGCCGGCCCGGACAGCTCTCGGGCGGAATGCGGCAGCGGGTCAACATCGCCCGGGCGCTGATGAACGGACCGCAGGTGCTGCTGATCGACGAACCCACCTCCGCGCTCGACTCGACACGGGGAACGCAGATCGTCGAACTGCTCACCGAACTGGCGCGAGACCGCGTCATCGCCTCCCTGCTGGTGACGCACGATCTGCAGACGGTGACCGGGGTGGACGGAGTGCTGGAGATGAAGGACGGCGCCCTGCTGGCCGGTGTCGGGGTCTGACACCGCTGCCGTTCCCCACCGAACGCACCGATGCCCCTCGACTCATGGAGTCGAGGGGCATCGTCGGTCCTCGGTGCGAGGCCGGGGTCAGTCGATCGCGGGGGTCGATCGCGGGGATCAGATGTCCAGGCGCGCGTACTCGCGCAGCTTGGACGTCTGGTGGACCGCCTCGATGGTCCGGATGGTGCCCGACTTGGAGCGCATGACCAGCGAGCGGGTGGTGGCCCCGTTGGGACGGTAGGTGACGCCGCGGAGCATGTCGCCGTTGGTGACGCCGGTCGCGCAGAAGAAGGAGTTCTCTCCGCGCACCAGGATGTCGTTGGTCAGGACCATGTCCGGGTCCAGGCCCGCGTCGACGGCCTTCTGGCGTTCGGCGTCGTCCTTGGGCCACAGCTTGCCCTGGATCTCGCCGCCCATGCACTTCATCGCGACGGCACTGATGATGCCTTCGGGGGTGCCGCCGATGCCCATGAGCATGTCGACGGTGCTGTAATCGCCGGCGGCGGCGATGGCGCCGGCCACGTCGCCGTCGGAGATCAGCCGGATCTTGGCGCCGGCCTCACGGATCTCGTGGATCAGCTCGGCGTGGCGGGGACGGTCGAGGACGACGACGGTCAGGTCGGCGACGTCGATGCCCTTGGCCGCGGCGACCGAATTGATGTTCCACTCGGTGGACTGGTTGATGTCGATCGCGCCCTTCGCGGCCGGGCCGACGGCGATCTTGTTCATGTAGAACACCGCCGACGGGTCGTACATGGTGCCGCGTTCGGAGACCGCGATGACGGCGATCGAGTTCGGACGTCCCTCGGCCATCAGCGTGGTGCCGTCGATCGGGTCGACGGCGACGTCCACCTCGGGGCCCTCGCCGTTGCCGACGATCTCGCCGTTGTACAGCATCGGGGCCTCATCCTTCTCGCCCTCGCCGATCACGACGGTTCCGCGCATCGACACTGTGGAGAGGAGTTCGCGCATCGCGTCGACCGCGGCGCCGTCGCCGGAGTTCTTGTCGCCGCGCCCGACCCACCGACCAGCGGCCAGCGCCGCGGCCTCGGTGACACGGACCAGTTCCATGGCCAGGTTGCGGTCGGGTGCTTGCTTGGTCATGCGGACTCCACTTTCGTTGCGAACCTTGATGAGGTCTAGACCTCGATTCTTTCATGGCCGGGACCGGCGATTGGCTGGGGGCGGCGCCCGACTGCGATAATCGAAGCCATGGCCCAGAAACCCCGGATCCTGCAAGACGGACGAGACCTCGTCTGGTCGCTCATCCCGCTGCTGGTGATCGCACTGATCGTGGCCGGGGTCAGCGGCAGTTGCTCCTGGGGCTTCGGCAACTCGGCGACCGAGCAGAAGATTCCCAGTTTCAACGTCAGTGCAGGTCTGCACGCCGATGCGGAGTCGATGCCGTTCCCGATCCGGGAGCCGAAACTGCCCGCGAACTGGAAGGCCAACTCGGGTTCGACTCAGGAGATCGGCGCCACTCTCTCCAGCAACGTCGGCTGGATCACCCCCAACGGCGTCTACATCCAGCTGACGCAGACCGCCGCGACCGAGGAGCAGCTGGTTCCGAAGCTGCTCGGCGACGGCGCGAGTGGCGGTGGCGTGCGCGAGATCTCGGGCCAGCGCTGGGTCACCTACTCAGGCGACGATCACCGCAAGGCATGGATCGCCGACATGGGCGACGTGCGAGTGGGCGTGGTGAGCCGCGGCGCGGACTCCGACATGCAGACCCTCGCGAAGGCGGTCACCGAGGCCGAACCGCTGCCGTCCAAGCGTCCCTGACCCGAGCCGGTCGCCGGATCGGCCACCGGGCCTGCGGGGAAGTTAATCTTCCAGTCCTCGTCCGCCAGCCCTCGTCCCTCAGTCCTCGTCGTCGGTCTCGGCGTCGTCGTTCAGTGCGGCCTCGATCCGTGATCGAGCTCCCTCGAGATGCTCGGTGCACCGCTTGGCCAGCGCCTCGCCGCGCTCCCAGAGCGCCAGCGACTCGTCGAGACCCAGTCCACCCCGCTCGAGTGCGGTGACCACCTCCGACAATTCGTCACGAGCCTGCTCGTAGTCGAGTTCGGCGACGGGCGTGAAATCGGCTCCGGGATCGGTCACTGTCGGCTCTCCTTCGTGGTCGGCGAGATCACTGCCGCGGCCGATCCGTCGGCGACGCGGATGCGCACGGCCGCTCCGGCCGGCAGGTCGTCCACCGAGCGGACCGCGTGCGGCTGGTCGGAGTCGGTGCGCTGCACCACGGCGTATCCGCGGGCGAGCGTCTGCGCTGGTCCGAGGGTCGACAGCTGCGATGCGAGACGTTCGGTGCGATGCTCCTCGACAGTCACCAGGTGCCGGACACTGCGGCGGATGTCGCGCACTGCGCCGTCGACACGGTCCTGCCGGTCGTCGACCATGCGCAGCGGGTTCGCGAGCACGGGCCGGGCCCGGAGCCCCTCGACCACCCGTTCCTCCCGGTGCACCCAGTTGCGCAGCGCGTGGGCACTGCGCCGGCGCAACTCGGCGATTCCCTGCAGTTCGGCCGAGACGTCCGGCACCACACGCTTGGCGGCATCGGTCGGCGTCGCGGCGCGGACGTCGGCCACCAGGTCGAGCAGCGGACTGTCGGGTTCGTGGCCGATGGCGCTCACCACGGGGGTCCGGCAGGCGGAGACGGCGCGCAGCAGCGTCTCGTCGGAGAAGGGGAGCAGGTCCTCGACGCTGCCGCCCCCGCGCGCGATGACGATGACCTGGACGTGCGGTGCGGCGTCCAGCGCCGCGAGGTGCTCGACGATCGCAGGCACCGCGGTCGGTCCCTGCACGGGCGAATCCCGGACCTCGAACCGCACCGCGTCCCACCGGGCGGTCGCGACGGCGATCACATCGCGCTGTGCGGCACTGGCGCGGCCGGTGATCAGTCCGATCGTGTGGGGGAGGAACGGCAGCGGCCTCTTTCGGCGGGCGTCGAAGAGCCCCTCGGCGGCGAGCAGGGCCCTGACGCGTTCGATCCGGGCGAGGAGTTCGCCGATGCCGACCGGCCGGATGTCGGTGATCCGCAGCGACAGAGTGCCCCGGCCGGTGTAGAAGTTGGGCCGGCCGTACACCACCACCCGGGCGCCCTCGGTGAGCGGCACCGGACTCCGCTGAAGCAGACCCGGGTCGCAGGTCACCGAGATCGAGATGTCGGCGGCGGGATCGCGCAACGTCAGAAAAGCGGTGCGCGTGCCGCGGCGCAGGCTCAGCTGGGTGATCTGACCTTCCACCCACACCTGCCCGAGCCGGTGGATCCAGTCCGCGATCTTGAAACTGAGCGTGCGCACCGGCCACGGATTCTCGGCGGTGTTCCCCTGCTCGGGCGTCATCGCGGAACCCCGGTGCAGAGCCGGGCCGGGTCGATCACTGCGCCGGTTGCTCACTGCGCGGATTCGGCCTTCTTCTGCTGGCTGACGATGCGGTTGTCGAGCATCGTGACGAAGGGCGTGCGATTGCGGTTCGCCTTCTCGAACTCGAGGATCTCGGTGAGTTCCTCGGTGCCGAGCCCGCGGACCTTGGCGCGCAGCTGGGCCAGCGTCAGCGTCGGGTAGTCGAGGGCGGCGACGGCGGCCGGGAGATGCTCCGGCGACGCTGCGGCATCCGGCGTCGTAGAGGTGGGGCCCGCGGCCACGTCGGCCGGAGCCGAGCTGTAGAGCGCGAAACGTCCGGCGTTGGCCGGGGGCGCGGCGCTGTCGGCGGCGGACTCGTCGGGGCTCGCAGCGGAGGCCTCGGCGGCGCTCGTCTCAGCGTGGTTTGTCGCGGAGTTCATCTCAGGGGCGCGGGCCGGGGCTTGCGGAACAGTGGCCGGCGCGTCGGCACGCAGCGGCCGGCTCGCCGCCTCCGCGTCGTCGTCTTCGTCGAACCGCGCCCACTCGGGCTGTTCCTGAGACTTGTCGCACAGCGGCGCGAGCAGCTCGTCGCCCTTGATGGCGAGCTCGGCGATGTTCTGCTGAAGTCGCATGCCGGCCTGCAGACTCCGGCTCACCGCACCCATCGGCAGAGTGATGACTCGCGTCGGCAGTTTGCGGGTTTCCTCGATGGTGGTGGCGACCAGACCGGCGACCACGCGGGCAGCGTATGGAGGACGACTCATGTACTAACTCTCTCACAGCCGTACCCTGGAGTTCATGGCTGATAGTAAGCGCGTCCTTCTCGCGTCGCCCCGTGGATATTGTGCAGGCGTCGACCGGGCCGTGGAGACTGTCGAGCGGACCCTCGACAAGCACGGTGCGCCGGTGTATGTCCGCAAGGAGATCGTGCACAACCGGCATGTGGTCGACACGCTGACCGAGCGTGGCGCGATCTTCGTCGACGAGACCGACGAAGTGCCCGAGGGTGCGATCGTGGTCTTCTCCGCCCACGGAGTCTCTCCCGAGGTGCACCAGAGCGCTGCGCAGCGCAGCCTCAAGACCATCGACGCGACGTGCCCGCTGGTCACCAAGGTGCATCAGGAGGCGAAGCGGTTCGCGCGCGACGATTACGACATCGTGCTGATCGGCCACGAGGGCCACGAGGAGGTCGAGGGCACCGCCGGCGAGGCCCCGCAGCACATCCAGGTGGTCGACGGACCCGACGCCGTCGACGACGTGCAGGTGCGCGACGAGTCGCGGGTGATCTGGCTGTCGCAGACCACGCTGTCGGTGGACGAGACGATGGAGACGGTGTCCCGGCTCCGGGAACGGTTCCCGCTGCTGAACGACCCGCCGTCGGACGATATCTGCTACGCCACCCAGAACCGCCAGGTAGCTGTCAAGGCGATGGCGCCGCGGTGCGAGCTGGTGATCGTGGTCGGTTCGCAGAACTCGTCCAATTCGCAGCGGCTGGTGGAGGTGGCGCTGCAGAACGGCGCCGAGGCGTCTTACCTGGTGGACTACGCCCGCGACATCGACCTGGCCTGGCTCGACGGCGTCACCACGGTCGGCGTCACCTCGGGTGCCTCGGTCCCGGAGGTCCTCGTCCGCGGGGTGGTGGATCTGCTCGCCGAGCACGGTTACGCGGACGTCGAGACCGTGACCACCGCCGAGGAGACGCTCACCTTCGCGTTGCCGCGCGAACTGCGGCCCGCCCGCAATCCCCGCTGACCGCGGCGCCCATCGCCTCGGCAGCGATCATCGGCGGCGGCGCAGCAGGCGTCCGCCCACGACGGCGACAGCCGCGAAACCCGCACCCGCGAGGATGACGCCCGCACCGGAGCCCGACTCGGGCTCATCGTCGGGGAGAGCCAACGGCCGCAGACCCGGAGCGGCGCGCACCTCGGGGTCGTCGGTGAGTGCGGCGAGCGGATCGATCACCCCGCTGCCGACGGCGTCGTCCCGGCCGCCGCCGTGCGCCGTGTCGACGATGCGGTCGATCACCTCAGCGGCCGACAGTCGTGGGTACCGGGACCGGATCAGCGCCGCCAGGCCCGACACGTACGGCGCCGCGTAGCTGGTGCCGGCGAGCGGGGCCACCCCGTCGCCGGTGCGCAGGCCGCCGGCGAGCCGCGGGCCGCCCGAGCCCGGCATCACGCTGACCACATCGGTGCCCGGCGCCGCCACGCTCACCCACGGCCCGCGCAGGCTGAAGTCCGCCGCTGCGCCGTCGGCGGCCGCGACGGCGCCCACCGTCAGCACCAGCGGCGCGAATCGCGCCGGGGTGACGGCCGTGCGCAGTCGCGCCCACGCCTGCTCGACCGAGGCCGCACCCGACGGGTTCTGCTCCCGACACGCCGTGGTCTCGGTCAGGTTCCCGGCTGCCACGACCACCACCACGTCCCGCTCACGCGCGTAGGCCAGCGCGGTCCCGACGAGACCGTCATCGAGCGGACCGGCGGCGGGTGCGCATGCCACCTCTGAGATGTTGATCACCCGTGCACCCAGGTCGACGGCCCGTACCACCGACCGCGCGAGAGTGGTGAGCGGGCCGTATCCGGCTCCCACCACGGCGTCGTCGGCTCCGCTGCCCCGGGCGCTGAACGCTCCGCTCGACTGCCGAATCGAGATGATGGTCGCCTCGGGCGCCACACCGACGAAGTCGTCGTCGGCGGAGGGCTGTGCTGCGATGATGCCCGCGACCAGCGTTCCGTGGGCGTCGCAGTCCGACAGTCCGTCGCCGGTCCCGACGTAGTCGCCGCCGGCGACGAGGCGCGGCAGCCTGGTGTGCGGGCTCACACCCGTGTCGATGACCGCCACGGACACGCCGGCGCCGCGACTGAACCGATGGGCCGCTGCCACGTCGAGCAGTCGGTGGCCCGCGGGTTCGCCTGCGGTGTCCGCGTCGGCGGTGGTCGCGCAGCGGGCGCGCTGCTCGGTCGGCTCGGGCGGGCCCAGCGGTGCGGCCGAGACCGTCGCCCGGGCGATCACCGGCGCCGGGACCGCCACGGCGGCACCCGCGCCGGAGAACCAGACGACCGCCGCGACCGCCGTGATCGCGCCGATCCGCCGGATCACAGGGTCCGGACCGCCTGATAGACGTCCAGGACCCAGAGCAGCAGCGGAATCACCGCGGTCAGCGCGGCGTATTCGGCGATCTCGACGGCGCGCACGGCGGGCGGAGAGTAGTCGCGGCCGGATGCGACCGTGCCCAGCAGCAGAGCGCCGACCGCCCAGCCGATCGTCCCCGCGAACACCCAGACCGGTTCCGGGCCGGACCCCGCGACGGCGGCGAGCGCGGCGACGACTCCGATGATCCCGGCCGCCCCGACCAGCAGAGCCGACTGCAGCCGGTCGGCGTGCGTCCGGCCGCGGGCGGCGAGTGCCACCACGATGCACGCGCAGTAGCCCAGCGCCACCGGCGATCCGCCCGCCGCAGCGGCGACGGCCGCGGTCGCGACCCCGGTGACCAGGACGGCACCGGCGAGTGCGCCCGTCAGAATCGATGCGGTCACGGCGGCGCGGCGCGCGAGCGCGTCGAGGTCGCCCAGCGCGAGGTCGGCGATTGCGCCGAGCGGATCGCGGGTCGAGAGCCGGACCGCGTCCACGCCGTCGACCACCGCGGGATCGGTCCCGTCGGGTGCCGCCGGCGCAGTGTTCGGCACCGACGGCAACGGCAGACGTCCGGCGGCGATCGCGATTCGCGGCGCGCAGAGCACCAGGCCGACGCCCGCCGCCGCGACGACTGCGGCCAGATCCCGCACTGACGGCGCCCACACCGTGGCGAGCAGCCCGGTCGCCGCGGTTGCGCCGCCGACCACGGCGATCGCGGTGTGGGCCGCCGCGGCCCGGCCGGTGCCCTGGTATCCGATCACCGCACCGGCCAGGGCAGCGATGCCCGCTAACGCGAGCTGGACTCCGCCCGCCGCGCCGGGCACGACGAGCGAGGCCGCGACGGCGCCGAGGACGCAGCCCGCGATGCTGAGGACGGCGGAGGTCCGCGGGTCGCTCTCCAGGCGACGGCCGGACAGTGCCGCCCCGAGTGAGACCGCCGCACCCAGGGCCGAGACCGCGAGGACCACCGGAGCGTCGCCGGCGGCCGCCGCCCAGCGGCCGGCCGGGACGGCCCCGACCACCGCGACCAGGAAGACCAGATAGCTCACCATGCGTGAGGCGTCCGACGACCAGCCGAAGCGGTCCCGCTGCAGAGCCGCCGCCACACCGTCGGCGACGTCGTCGATCAGCACCGTCCCGGCATCGGCCGGCGCAGTGCGGATCACCAGCAGATCGCCGTCGCACACCCCGCACTGCGCGAGAGTGTGCTCGGCGGCCAAGGCGGTTCCGTCGATGCGGGCGAGTGTCCAGTTCGCGGGTTCAGCGCTGTCGTCCACCCGGACCCGCAGAGCGTCGAGAAGATCGGGCATCAGCGCCGCGATCGGCACGCCGGCCGGAAGGCCTGCGTCGAGTTGAGTGCTCCCACCCACGATCGATGTCCGGATCATGTCCGGTTCGGTCAACACGGTCATTCGGCAAACCTTCCCCCAAGGTTCCTGATACAACCTCTTCCATCGCCCGTGAGGCGAGGACGTCGTCGAGATAACCATGTCGGGAGTCGTCGCGGTCAGCGATTGGGGGAAATCGCTCAACCGGCCTCACGCGGCGGCCGAATCAGAGCTGGGGGGCTCGAATGGGCAGTGCAACAATCGGTTTCGCGCGTCGTCCGCGGATCGTCGTGGAGGCTCCGCCGGACGGGGAGATCGAGCTGACCGCGCCGCCGGAGCTGTCGCGCGCAGTGCCGCCGAATCTGCTGGTGCGGCTTCTGCCGGTGGTCATGGTGGTCGCCGTCATCGGCATGGTCGCCATGATGGTGATGACCGGAGGCGCTGGGGCACTGGCGAATCCGATGTTTCTGATGTTCCCGCTGATGATGGTGATGTCGATGGTGGGAATGCTGGCATCCGGCGGGCGAGGCGGTCCCGAGCGGGCAGCCGAGGTGAATGAGAACCGCAAGGACTATCTGCGCCATCTCGGGCAGCTTCGCGACGATGTCGCCGAAATGGCTGCAGCGCAACGAGAATCGGCGCAGTGGCGGCATCCGGATCCGGGAGCGCTGATCGGCCTGGTCGGGGGCCGCCGGATGTGGGAGCGCAGATTCACCGACGACGACTTCGGCCATGTCCGCGTCGGCCGCGGGACACACCGCCTCGCGACCGCGTTGGTGCCGCCGGAGACGCCGCCGGGCGACGACCTGGAGCCGGTGTCGGCGGTGGCGCTGAGACGTTTCGCTGCGGCGCATGCGGCCGTCGACGGGCTGCCGACGGCGATCGCGCTGCGCGGATTCCCGGCGGTCAGCCTGCTCGGGGATCCGGTGCAGGTGCGCGCCCTGCTGCGGTTCATACTGTGCTCGTTGGCCGTACTGCACGGTCCGGACCACCTGCGGATCGCGGTCGTCGCCGACGATCCGCTCGACGCCGAATGGGATTGGGTCAAGTGGCTGCCGCACATCGGCCATCCGGCTCGTCGGGACGGGCTCGGTGCCGTGCGCATGGTGTACCCGACGCTCGGCGCCCTCGGCGACGACCTCGCCGCCGATCTCGCGGCCCGAGCGGGTTTCAGCCGGACGGCCGACTCTCCGGCGACGTCCCATCTGTTGATCGTGGTCGACACCGATCGAGTCGATGTGGACGACGAATTGATCGGCGGCGTAGGCCTCGACGGCGTGACAGTGGTGAGTCTGGGCACCGCGCCGAGCCCGCTGGCGGTGCGTCGCGGGCTGCAGCTGACGGTGTCCGGCGGTCGTGTCGCCGCCCGCACCGCCGCCGGACTGGAGGAGTTCGCCGTCGCCGACCGGCTGTCCGGGCCGTGCGCCGAAGCCGTCGCGCGCCGGCTCGCCCGGTACCGCCCGGCGTCGCTCGACGCACTTCTCGATCTCGACACGCCGGTTCTCGCGAGCGATCCCGGACTGCCCGCACTGCTGGGTCTGGGAGACGCGGGCCGCGTGACCCCGGAGTCGGCCTGGCGCGGGCGCCTCGGTGCCGAACGACTGCGCGTGCCGATCGGCTACACCCCGGAGGGCGCTCCCGTCCACCTGGATCTGAAGGAGAGTGCGCACGGCGGAATGGGGCCGCACGGGCTGTGCATCGGCGCCACCGGCAGCGGCAAGAGCGAACTGCTGCGCACCCTCGTCCTCGCGCTGATCGCGACGCACTCCCCGGACGAGTTGAACCTGGTCTTGGTCGACTTCAAGGGCGGGGCCACCTTTCTCGGTCTGGAGCAGGCCAAGCACACGGCCGCGGTGATCACCAACCTCGAGCAGGAACTCGCGATGGTGGACCGGATGGGCGACGCACTCTCCGGCGAACTGAACCGCCGTCAGGAACTGCTGCGCGCCGCAGGCAACTTCGCCAATGTCACCGACTACGAACAGGCCCGCCGGGCGGGGGCGCCGCTCGACCCGCTGCCCGCCCTCTTCATCGTCGTCGACGAGTTCTCCGAACTGCTCGCGCAGAAACCGGAATTCGCGGACCTGTTCGTGGCGATCGGCCGGCTGGGGCGCTCCCTGCACATCCACCTGCTGCTCGCGTCCCAGCGTCTCGAGGAGGGCAGGCTGCGCGGGCTCGACAGTCATCTCTCGTACCGGATCGGATTGAAGACCTTCTCCGCCAACGAGTCCCGGACTGTGCTGGGCGTCCCCGACGCCTATCACCTGCCGAGTGCGCCCGGCGCGGCCTACCTGAAGTGCGATTCGTCGGCGCCGACACGCTTCAACACGTGCTTCGTCTCCGGCCCCTATCGACCACCGGCGGGGCCGTCTGCCGGTTCCGCGTCGTGTGCGCAGACCCGGCCGGTCGCGTTCACCACCGCGGAGGTCCCGCTCGCCGAACCGGCCACGGAGCAGCCGGACGGCCAGGCCGACGAGGGTCCGTCCGCGACGGTGCTCGAGACGGTGGTCGCGGCACTGGCCGGGCACGGCCGCACCCCGCATCGGGTGTGGTTGCCGCCGCTGGAGCGGGCGATCACCCTCGATGCGCTGGCACGCGACACCGCACCCGGCACCTTGACCTTTCCGTACGGGGTCATCGACCTGCCGTTCGAGCAGCGGCGCGACACCGCATGGCTCGACGTCGCGGGTGCGGCCGGGCACGTCGCTGTCGTGGGCGGTCCGCAGTCGGGCAAGTCCACCACGCTGCGCACCCTGATCTGCGGAGCCGCCACGACCCACACCCCCGAACAGGTGCAGTTCTACTGTCTGGACTTCGGCGGCGGCACGCTCGCCGCACTCGATGGTCTGCCGCACGTCGGCTCGGTGGCCACCCGAGTCCAGCACGACCGGATCCGCCGCACGCTCGCCGAGATCCTGGCGGTGAAGACGAGCCGGGAGGCGTGCTTCGCCGAGCACGGCATCGAGTCGATGCGGGAGTACCGCGCGGCGCGCGCTGCGGGCCGCTTCGCCGACGACCGGTACGGCGACGTCTTCCTGGTCATCGACGGGATCGGCGTGCTCCGGGCCGACTTCGAGGCGCTGGAGGAGAAGGTCGACGCCCTCGTCTCGACGGGGCTGGCGTACGGCATGCACGTGGTGGTCAGCGCGTCGCGGTGGGGCGAGATCCGGCCCGCCATGAAGGACCTGATGGCCGGTCGCGTGGAACTGCGGCTCGGTGACGCCCTCGATTCCGAGATGAGCCGCCGCGCCGCGGCCGGAGTGCCGGAGGGACGGCCGGGCCGCGGGCTGACCGCGCAGGAGAAGCACCTGCTGGTGGCGCTGCCGCGGGTGGACGGCGTCGCCGACGCGACCGATGTGTCCGCCGGAACGGCGAAGCTGGTCGAGGCCGTCGCGCGGGAATACGGCGATCGCCGGGCTCCGGAGGTGCGGACTCTCGCACGAGTGGTGGACGGTTCCGTGCTCGCGGAGACCGTTGCCGCGCAGGGAGCCGGGACGCGGGCCGGTACGGTCGCGCTCGGGCTGTCGGAGACCGACTTGGGGCCGTGCGTCCTCGACTTCGACGCCCAGCCGCACCTGCTGGTGTTCGCCGACGTCGAATCGGGCAAGACCGAGACGCTTCGCACGCTGGTCCGCGGACTGGTGGCCGGCGGAGATCCGGACGAGGTCAAGCTCGTCCTCGTCGATTACCGTCGCGGACTGCTCGGAGAGGTGCCGGAGACGCATCTGGGCGGCTACGCCAGTTCCGAACGCACGGCGCGGCCGATGATGGCGCAACTCGCCGAGTACTTCGCCGCGCGGCTGCCCGGCGACGACGTGACACCGCAACAACTCGTCGACCGCAGCTGGTGGTCGGGGCCCACCGTCTATCTGGTGGTCGACGACTACGACCTCGTCGCCACGGCGTCCGGGAATCCATTGTCGCCATTGATCGAGTTGCTCGGGCACGGTCGCGACATCGGTTTCCGGCTGATCCTCACGCGCCGATCCGGCGGTGTCGGCCGAGCGCTGTTCGATCCGCTGATCGCCTGTCTGCGCGACCTCTCGTGCGATGTCCTCCTGATGAACGGCGACCCCGACGAGGGCTACGTGGTGGGCAGGCACCGCCTGCAGCGCCTGCCGGCAGGCCGCGGCGAACTGGTGTCGCGCAACCGGTCGCCGGAGATCGTCCAGGTCGCGCTGGGAGAACGGGCGTGAGCGGCCCGGTGATCGATCTCGCCTACGGACGTGTGACCGGTCCCGGCAGCACCGTGGATCTGACGACGCTGCTGGAGGACATCGACTGCGCCGAACGGCGGGCCCTCGCCCGGCAGGCGCTGCGCGAGGTGATGGCGCGGGCCGTCGGCGCCTCCCGGATCCTGCTGCCCACCGTGTGGGGACCGGTCCGCACCGAGGCTCTGGTCGGCGAACTCGCCTCCGTGGGCGCCGCCGCCGAACCCGTTCCACGGGCGGTGGCGATCGCCGCTTCGCACGCCGACGCGACCGTGCACCGCTGCGCCGTGGTGGAGACCCGGATGCTGCCGGCCACCGGCGGACACTGGAGCGTGCACACGGTGACGCGCACCGACGGCCGGTGGTCGCTGGGGCGGGGCGCGGTGGACCTCCCGCGCCGGATATCGGCCGAACCCGGGTGGTCGGCTCCGCTGCGCGCCGCCGACGCGGTCTTCGTCGACGGTCCCGATCCGGAATCGGTCGCCGCCGCCCAGCGGTTGCTGCTCGAAGCCTTCGGTGTACGCGCGATGGCCGTCGACAGAACGGTTCTGACCAGGCACGGAGGTCGGCTCGGTCCGGTGAGCGCCGCCGAGCTGCTCGCCGGCCTGCCCGCGCCGCCGATCGCCGCGTCGCGCCGGGGACTGCGCGCGCCGGCAGTCGTCGCCGCGGTGCTGGTGCTGGCCGCAGCCGCGACCGCCGGGTGGGCGCATTGGCCGCGGCCGGAGCGGTCCGCGCAGCAGACAGTCCGGGTGGGCCGGGCCGAACTCGCCGTTCCGGGCCAGTGGCGGCGCAGTGACGGGGACGATGCGACCGCCGGAAGCCGCACGGTGTTCGCGGCCCCCGACGACGGCAGGCGGCTGATCGTCGTAGTCTCGCGGCTGCGGGGCGGTTCCACCGTCGCGACGGTCGCGGAGAGCCTGCGGAACCGCATCGCGCAGCGCGGGGACGACGCGGTGGCCGAGTTCGCGGCCGACGTGAGCTATGCGGGCCGTCGCGTGATCGGGTATCGCGAGACGCCGGCGTCGGGTTCTCCCGTGGCCTGGTACGTGGCCGTCGAGAGCGGCACGCAGATCAGCATCGGTTGTCAGACGGGCACGGGGGAGGAGTCGGTGGACGGTCCGTGCCGCGGGGCCGTGGGTTCCCTGCGTGTGGTGAGCGATTAGGAGACGGTGACCGACGCCTCCAGCGTCACGACCACCTCGTCGGCCACCTTCAGGGCGCCCATCATCAGCGAATACGGCTTGATCCCGAACGTCGTCTGCGTCACCGCGGACTGCCCGGAGACGGTGCTGCCGTCCACCGCCACGTCGACGGTGTGGGGCTCGGTGACTCCACAGATCGTCAGATCGCCCGACAACCGGTAGCCGTCGCCGCTCGCCGACACGTCGCCGGCCCGGAAGACGATCTCGGGGAAGGCGGACGATTTCAGCGACTTGAGAGCGTTGGCGCGCGCGACCAGCCGTTCCGGACCGGTCATCGGAGTCAGCCCGCCCTCGCCCGAGAGCACCTGCAGGGAGTCGACGTCCACCCGCAGCGCCACGGAGACCGGAGTGTCGCCGTCGAAGGCGATGTCGGCTCGCCACGCGTCGAACCCGATCGTCAAGCTGTGGCCGGTCCGCGCCGCCCGCCCGGCGACGCCGGTGCGCAGGGTGAGGGCGCCGTCGCCGGGACCGATGCTGATCACTGAAGTCATGCTCTCGACGATACGGACCCAGCCGGACGCGCGTTTTGACCCGCGTCGACGAGCCCGCGTAAGCTAGATCGCTGGTGCCCTGCGTCAACAGAGTGCCCGGGTCCCCACTGGTCGCCGGGAGCACGCTCTGCAGAAGTGCCTGACCAGCAGCAAACGAGTTCAAAAGAGGACTACTGTGCCTACCTACACCCCGAAGGCCGGTGACGTGACCCGCGAGTGGTACGTCATCGACGCCACCGACGTGGTGCTCGGCCGCCTCGCCGTCGCGAGCGCCAACCTGCTCCGCGGCAAGGGCAAGCCCACGTTCGCCCCGCACGTCGACGGCGGCGACTACGTCATCATCATCAACGCGGAGAAGGTCGCCGTCAGCGGCAACAAGCTGACCGACAAGCGTCTCTACCGCCACTCGGGTCACCCGGGCGGCCTGAAGTCCCAGAGCATCGGTGAGCTCCTGGCCACCAAGCCCGAGCGCGTCGTCGAGAGCGCCGTCAAGGGCATGCTCCCGAAGAACAAGCTGGGCAACGCCATCGCAGGCAAGCTCAAGGTCTACGCGGGCCCCAACCACCCGCACACCGCGCAGAAGCCGGTCAACTACGAGATCAAGCAGGTGGCCCAGTGACCAACGAGAACCTGAACGACGTCGACGTCGAGGTCATCGAAGAAGAGACCCTGAACGAGGACGGCAGCTACACCACGGAGTCCGTCGAGGTCGTCGAGACCGAGACCGCCACTCGCGGACCGGTCGTGCTCGACCGCCCGATCCAGACCGTGGGCCGCCGCAAGGAGGCCATCGTCCGGGTCCGCCTGGTGCCCGGCACCGGCGAGTTCACGCTCAACGGCCGCACCCTCGAGGACTACTTCCCGAACAAGGTGCACCAGCAGCTCATCAAGGCTCCGCTCGTCACCGTCGAGCGCACCGACGCCTTCGACATCCACGCTCGTCTGGTCGGCGGCGGCCCGTCGGGTCAGGCGGGCGCGCTGCGTCTGGCCATCGCGCGCGGCCTCATCGAGGTCAGCCCCGAGGATCGTCCGGCACTGAAGAAGGCCGGCTTCCTGACCCGCGACGCGCGTGCTGTGGAGCGTAAGAAGTACGGCCTGAAGAAGGCCCGCAAGGCCTCGCAGTACAGCAAGCGCTGATCGCTTCGGCTACTGTGGCTCGCCTTTTCGGCACCGACGGCGTCCGAGGCCGGGCCAACGACCAGCTCACCGCAGAGCTGGCGTTGGCCCTGGCCTCGGCCGCCGTTCGCGTTCTCGGTGCAAACGCTCGTTCCCGTCCGCGCGTCGTCGTCGGACGTGACCCCCGCGCCTCCGGCGAACTCCTGGAGGCCGCGCTGTGCGCCGGTCTGGCCGCAGCGGGCGCCGACGCCATCCGGGTGGGAGTGGTCCCCACCCCGGCCGTCGCCTTTCTGACGGCTGACTATCGGGCGGATTTCGGAGTGATGATCTCCGCCTCGCACAATCCCATGCCCGACAACGGCATCAAGTTCTTCGCCGCGGGCGGCCACAAACTCCCCGACGACGTCGAGGACGAGATCGAGGCGGCGATGCACGCCGACCAGCCCCGTCCCACCGGCGCCGGTGTGGGCCGGATCCGCGACGCCCAGGACGCCGCCGAACGCTACCTCGCTCATCTGGCCGAGTCGGTCCCGACCTCGCTCGACGGGTTGACGCTCGTGGTCGACTGCGCACACGGTGCGGCGTCCCATGTGGCTCCCCGCGCGTATGAGGCCGCCGGCGCCAAGGTGATTGCGATCCACGCCGAGCCCGACGGCCTCAACATCAACGACGGGTGCGGCTCCACGCACATGGACAAACTGCAGGCCGCCGTCCTGGAGTACGGCGCCGACCTCGGCCTGGCCCATGACGGTGACGCCGACCGCTGCCTGGCGGTCGACTCGACCGGTTCGGTGGTCGACGGCGACCGGATAATGGCGATCCTGGCGCTGGCGATGCACGAGGCGGGCCACCTGACCGACGGCGTCCTCGTGGCCACCGTCATGAGCAACCTCGGCCTGCACCTGGCGATGAAGAGCGCGGGAATCGAGCTCAAGGTGACGGGCGTGGGCGACCGTTACGTCCTCGAGGAACTGCGCTCGGGCGGTTACGCCCTCGGCGGTGAGCAGTCCGGCCACATCGTGGTCCCGGCCGTCGGAACCACCGGCGACGGAGTGCTCACCGGCCTCATGCTCGCCGCGCGGGTGGCGCAGACCGGACAGCGCTTGGCCGATCTGGCCGGGGTGATGACGGTTCTGCCGCAGGAGCTCATCAACGTCCCCGTCTCCGACAAACACGCCGTCGCGGTCGCCGAAGAGGTGCTCAGCGCGGTAGCGGCCGCCGAGTCCGAACTGGACGGATGCGGGCGCATCCTGCTGCGTCCGTCGGGAACCGAGCAACTCGTCCGGGTGATGGTGGAGGCGCAGACCCCCGAGTCGGCGCGCGGAATCGCCGAACGCGTGGCCGCTGTGGTCGCGGGCGTCTGAACAGGCCCCGCGACAGACACGCCCGACCGGTCGGGGACGCGACGTTTTCGGCGTGTCGCGGAACCGTGCGGGCGGCGCGTGCGTCCAATAGGCATGGACGCCGGAAGCAATGACTCGATCCACGTCGATCTGGACCAACTCGCGGACTTCACCGCCGCCCAGCAGCACATCGTGACGACGCTCGCGGAATGCGCCGCGGAACTCGACGGCGGCGGGATGTGCGACTGGGCCGATCACGGTCCGCCGCGTCGTGCGGCGGACGCCACGCTGGACCGGCTCCTCGATCTCGCCGCCCGGCTCCGTGGCTGCGGAGTCGCGGTGGACGCGGTGGCCGCGGATCTGGGGCGGGCCGGTGCGGCGTTCGCCGACGCGGAGTCGGCCGCGGCGTCGTGGGCGACGGGCCGGCCGGCATGACGGGCTCGTGCGCGGACGGTTTCGCGACGGTGATCGCCGTCTGCCGGGAACTGGGCCTGACCGCGGTGGACGAGGCGGCCGTACGCCGGCCTCATTCAGCGGTGGACGAGTTTCGGATGCCGGCATTCGTGGCGGATGCGCAACGGTTGAGCGACCTGGCAGACCGCCTCGCCCGCGCGGAGGGAGCAGCGGGTGCGACGGCGACGACGGTCGGGGAATGGTCCGGCAGATCCGGACACGCGGCGGGCAGCGCGGTACGGGTGGTGGCAGGCGACGTCGCCGATCTGCGGAGCCGGCTGACGCAGGGGGCGGCCGTGACCACCCACGCCGCTCGGGTCCTCGAAGAGGTGCTCGCACGCCACGCAGCGGTACTGGAGACGGTGTCCCGTCGCAGGCTGGGCGGGGTGGACCTCGACGCGGTACCTGCCGCTCTGAATGCCGGCGCGGTCACCGAAGGCGAACTGCGAGCCGAAGTGCATTCGCGTCTTGACTACGCCGACTCTGCGGGGGAGCTGGCCGCCGACGCCATCGCCGCAGTCCTCGCGGAGGTGGCCTCGGCATGGACGACCGACACCGGTTCGGCAGGCGAGCTCGTACTGGCGGATCTGCGGTGACGTCTCCGGAGAACCGACTCGAGGCATTGTCCGCCGAATCCGCGAGCGGGTTCGAACAGGCCGGCCGACGCTACCGCGACCGTTTGGCAGCGGCGGCGCCCGCACCGCGCGAGGATCCGGTGCGCGTCCAGCGGCTCCGCGCCCGGCTGCGCGCCGACGCCGATGCGGCCGACGCCGTGCTCGGGCGGCTGATGCTGGCCGCAGGACTCGACGCGGCGCGGCCGCGCACGCGCGGACGGTGATCGGTCGGCACCGAGTCCCTATCCGCGATCGATGTCATAGGGTGGGAGCCGTGTTCGGGAACAACAAGGTCGTGGCGCCTCCGCCCGACAAGCTGATGAAGGAACTCGCGCGCCGCGGACCCAACAAGGTCGATCGCGGCGATCTCGGGATAGTCGGCATGTCCGGTCAGATCTTCGCACCGCGCACCGGCAGCGACCTTCCGGCAGTGGCGTTCGCGCACGGCTGGCTGGTGGGAAGTGCCCGCTACCGGGATCTGCTGTTCCACCTCGCCTCATGGGGCATCGTGGCGGCCGCGCCCGACGGCAGCCGGGGCCCGTTCCCGTCCGACATCTCCCTGGGCACCGACCTGCGCGCCGCGGCGACCGTCGCCGGCAGCGTGCAACTCGGCACCGGCCGGGTCCGCGTCGATCCGAACCGGATCGGGCTCGCCGGACACGGGTTCGGTGCCGCCGCCGCGGTCCGGGCCGCATCCGACGCCGTGCTGCTGGGCAGGCCGCCGATGAACGTCAAGGCGCTGGCGACCGTGTTCCCCGCGCCCACCACCGCCGACCTGCCTGCCGCGGCCGCGACCGTCCGGGTGCCGTCGCTGGTGCTGGCAGGCAGCGGACACCTGGCGTCGATGACCGGCAACGCACTCGACCTGGCGGAGAACGTCGCAGGCGATGTGGTGTTGCGCACACTCCCCGGAGCGGACGCGGGCGACCTCGTCGAGACGCCCTCGGTCAAGTCCCTAATCGGCATCAACGGCGCCGATCGAGCCGTCCACAAGGCGGTTCGGGCGCAGCTGACCGGCTTCTTCCTGCATCGGCTGACCGGCGACGAGAAGTACGCCGCCTTCTCCGACCCCGAGCTCACCATGGGCGACGCGCTCGCCGTCGACCTCGAGTCCGCCGACCGTCCCGAACTGGACACCGTGTCCCAGTTGCTCGGCGCTAAACCACGCTCCGCCTGACGCTATTCTTGGTACCCATGTGTGGAATCGTGGGATATGTGGGCAAGCGCGACGCGCTCGACATCGTCGTGGACGCCCTCCGCCGGATGGAGTACCGCGGCTACGATTCGGCCGGCGTGGCGATCCTGGACGGCAACGGTGCGGTGACGGTCGAGAAGAAGGCCGGCCGGCTGGAGAACCTCGACAAGCAGATCGCTGAAGTCGGCCGTGCGGCGCTCACCGGTCACACCGGTATGGGCCACACGCGCTGGGCCACGCACGGTCAACCGACCGATCGCAATGCGCACCCGCACCTCAGCACCGACCACAAGATCGCCGTCGTGCACAACGGGATCATCGAGAACTACGCGCCGCTGCGTGCCGAACTCGAAGACTCCGGCATCGAATTCTCCTCCGACACCGACACCGAGACCGCGGTGCATCTGATGGAGCGCGAATACACGTCGGGCCGGCACGCGGGCGACTTCGTGGCCGCCGCGTACGCCACGCTGCGGCGTCTGGAGGGCGCCTTCACCCTGGTCTTCACCCACGCCGACCACCCGGACACCATCGTCGCCGCACGCCGGTCCACCCCGCTGGTCGTCGGGGTCGGCGACGGCGAGATGTTCGTGGCCTCCGACGTGACGGCGTTCATCGAGCACACCCGCGACGCGATCGAACTCGGCCAGGACGAGGTCGTGGTCATCACCGCCGACACCTATGCGGTCACCGACTTCGACGGCAACCCGACCGGCGGCACCCCGTTCCACATCGACTGGGACCTGGCCGCCGCGGAGAAGGGCGGCTACGACTACTTCATGCTCAAAGAGATCGCCGAGCAGCCCGCGGCGCTCTCGGACACCCTGATCGGTCACCTCCGCAACGGCCGGATCGTGCTCGACGAACAGCGCCTGAGCGATCAGGACCTGCGCGACGTCGACAAGGTCTTCGTCGTCGCCTGCGGCACCGCCTACCACGCCGGACTGATCGCCAAGTACGCGATCGAGCACTGGACCCGACTGCCCGTCGAGGTGGAACTCGCCAGCGAGTTCCGCTACCGCGACCCGGTGCTCGACCGGTCGACGCTGGTGGTGGCGATCAGCCAGTCCGGCGAGACCGCCGACACCCTGGAGGCCGTACGCCACGCCAAGGACCAGAAGGCCCGCGTCCTGGCGATCTGCAACACCAACGGCGCGCAGATCCCGCGCGAATCGGACGCCGTGCTCTACACCCACGCCGGCCCCGAGATCGGGGTCGCGTCCACCAAGTGCTTCCTCGCGCAGATCGCCGCGGCCTACATGGTGGGCCTCGCACTGGCTCAGGCCGTCGGTACCAAGTACGCCGACGAGGTGACACGCGAGTTCGAGGCACTGGAACAGATCCCGGCCGCGGTCGAGAAGGTGCTCGAGCAGATGGAGCCCGTCCGAGAGCTCGCCCGCGGCCTCGCCTCGGCCGACACGATCCTGTTCCTCGGCAGGCACGTCGGCTACCCGGTGGCGCTGGAAGGCGCGCTCAAACTCAAGGAACTCGCGTACATCCACGCCGAGGGTTTCGCGGCAGGCGAGCTGAAGCACGGCCCGATCGCCCTGATCGAAGACGGGCTGCCGGTGATCGTGGTGATGCCGTCCCCCGAGGGCCGGGCCCTGCTGCACTCCAAGATGATCAGCAACATCCGCGAGATCCAGGCGCGCGGTGCCCGGACGATCGTGATCGCCGAGGCCACGGACACCGCGGCGGCGGAGGTCGCCGACCATCTGATCCCGATCCCGCACACCGCGACCCTCCTGCAGCCGCTGGTCTCGACGGTCCCGTTGCAGGTGTTCGCAGCCACCGTCGCCCAGGCGCGCGGCTACGACGTCGACAAGCCGCGGAACCTGGCCAAGTCCGTCACCGTCGAATAGCGATGAGGACCTCGTGGTGACCGGCTACTACACCGCCGCGCAGATCCGGGACGCCGAAGCCGCGACCGGCGATCTGCTCAGCGGCGGTGTGCTGATGGCCCGTGCCGCGAATGCGGTGGCGGCGCAGGTGAGCGCCGAACTGCGCGAGCGGACCGGCGGCGTCTACGGCCGGCGGGTGCTGCTGGTGGTCGGCGCGGGAAACAACGGCGGCGACGCGCTCTACGCCGGCGTTCGTCTGCGGCGGCGCGGCGTCCGCGTCGACGCACTCCTGCTCGATCCCGATCACGCGCACGGTGCGGGCCTGGCGGCGTTCCGGAGCGCCGGCGGCCGCGTGAGCGCCACCGTGCCGGACGAACTCGACATCGCCGTCGACGCCGTGGTGGGGCTCGGCGGCCGCGGCCCGCTGCGACCGCCGGCTGCGGAGGTCTTCGCGCGGATCGCGGACACGGGCGCGGCGGTGCTCTCCGTCGACCTTCCGTCCGGCGTCGATCCCGACACCGGCGTGGTGAACACACCGTCGGTGCGGGCCGACGTGTGCGTGACCTTCGGGGCGCCGAGGCTCGCCCACCTGCTCGCCGCGCCGGCCTGCGGCCGGGTGGTGGTGGCCGACATCGGCATCCCGGTACCGGCTGCACAGGTGACCAGTCCGAGCGATGCGGAGGTGGCCGCGCTGTGGCCGCTTCCCGGGCCGGGCGACGACAAATACTCGCAGGGCGTGGTCGGCGTGATCGCCGGGTCCGCGGTGTTCCCGGGGGCTGCGGTGCTCGCCACCTCGGCCGCGGTGGCCGCGACATCGGGCATGACGCGCTACGTCGGTCCGGCGGTCGACGAGGTGCTGGCGAAGTCGCCGGAGGTGGTCGCGGCGTCCACCGTCGCCGATGCCGGGCGAGTCCAGGCGTGGGCGATCGGCCCCGGAATCGGCACGGGTGAGCAAGCACACGATCTACTGGCAGATGTGCTCGGGACCGACCTTCCGACACTGGTCGACGCCGACGGGCTCACCGTGCTGGCGCGTGCGCCCGAGCTTCTGGCGGATCGGACCGCACCGACGCTGCTGACGCCGCACGCCGGGGAGTTCGCCCGGCTCGCCGGAGCCGAACCGGGGCCGGACCGGCTGAGCGCAGTGCGCGGCCTGGCCGAGAGGCTCGGGGTGACGGTGCTGCTCAAGGGCCGGATCACCCTGGTGGCCGACCCGGACGGTCGGGTCAGCGGCAACGACGCGGAGTCGTCCTGGGCCGCGACCGCCGGGGCGGGCGACGTGCTCACCGGCATCGCCGGATCGTTGTTGGCGGCGGGACTCCCCGCTCGTTCGGCCGGCGTCTGCGCTGCCCGCGTGCACGCGCGCGCCGCCGCGCTCGCGAGCGGGGGAGCGCCGATCAGCGCCGCCGCGTTGCGCGACGCGGTCGCGCCGACGCTCCGCCGTCTGCTGGATTTGCGAGAATAGGTGCGATGGACTCGCACGCTAACCTCTACGCCACTGTCGATCTCGACGCCATCGCCCACAATGTGGGCGTCCTGCGGGAGCGCTCGGGCTCCGATGTGATCGCGGTGGTCAAAGCCGATGGCTATGCGCACGGGGCGGTCGCCGTGGGCCGCACCGCGCTCGGAGCGGGTGCCATCGCGCTCGGTGTGGCGCAGATCAGCGAGGCCCGCGCACTGCGCGCCGCCGGCATCGACGGGCACCTGATCGCCTGGCTGCACACCGCGGAGGCCGATTTCGCCGGGGCGATCGCCGACGGGATCGACATCGCCGTCTCCTCGCCGCGGCAGCTGGAGCTGGTGCTGGCGCAGGCGCGCAGACTCGGCCGGACCGCCACG
Source organism: Gordonia sp. QH-12 (assembly GCF_001578675.1). NCBI lineage: Bacteria > Bacillati > Actinomycetota > Actinomycetes > Mycobacteriales > Gordoniaceae > Gordonia > Gordonia sp. QH-12. Next base: position 99,622 of record NZ_KQ969288.1, on the reverse strand, counting down.
GTGACGGTGAAGCTCGACACCGGGCTCGCGCGCAGCGGCGTCAGCCCGGAGGAATGGGCGCAGACCGCCGACGCGGTGGCTGCCGCATGTGCGGAGGGCGCGATCAGCCTGCACGGTGTGATGTGTCATCTCGCCTTCGGCGACGTGCCCGACCATCCGCTCAACTCACAGCAGGCGCAGCGTGTCGACGATGCCGTCGCCGACCTGCGTGCGCGCGGCGTACGGCCGCAGCTGGTGCACATCGCGAACTCTCCGGCGGCGCTCACCCGGCCCGACCTGGCGCGCGACGCGGTCCGTCCGGGACTCTCGATCTACGGCTACTCGCCGGTCCCGGACATCGGCGACTTCGGGCTGATTCCGGCGATGACGCTGGAGACGCGGATCTCGCTGGTCAAGAGGATTCCGGCCGGGCAGGGCGTCTCCTACAACCACACGTGGGTCGCTCCCGCCGACACCGTTCTCGGCGTGGTGCCCGCGGGCTACGCGGACGGAGTTCCGCGCCTGCTGTCCGGCCGGTTCGGCGTGCACGTGAACGGCCGGATCTTCCCGAACGTCGGGCGGGTCTGCATGGATCAGCTGGTGATCGACCTCGGACCGGACGGCGGCGGCGTCGCCGAGGGCGACCGGGCCGTGCTGTTCGGACCCGCGGGCGCCGCGGGCGGCGCGCCGGTGCCGACCGCGACCGACTGGGCCGACACCATCGGCACGATCGATTACGAGATCATCTCCCGAATCGGTTCGCGCGCGGTGCGACGGTATGTCGGCGGTCCCGGGGGAGACGTCGATGCCTGACCGCGAGCGTGCGAAGCCGCGACGGAAGGCCGCATGGCGCTCGGGATTGTCGGAGGCGCGCTCGCTCGGCGCGGTGACGGCGGGCGGCGCCTTCCGCCGCCGCAAGCTCCGCAAGGCCGACATGCGGATCGATCCGCATGCGGGCGTCGACTTCAAAGCGATCTACGCCGACGAAGCTGCGACGGTCACCGCCGACGACGGCGTGTGTCTCGCGGTCCGCACGGTGCTCACCGGCGGTCCCGACGTGCGCGGCGACCGCAAGTGGGGGCGCACCGCGACGCCCGAGCTGACCGTGGTCTTCGTGCACGGGTTCACCCTGCGGATGGCGGCCTGGCACTTCCAGCGGTTCGGTCTCGCCGAGCGCTGGGCGGGCCGGCACATCAAGATGGTCTTCTACGACCAGCGCGGCCACGGAGCAAGCGACCCGGCGTCCGCCGAGAGCTCTACGATGGCGCAGCTCGGCGACGACCTCGCCGCGGTGATCCGCACGATGGCGCCGACCGGACCGGTGGTTCTGGTGGGCCATTCGATGGGCGGGATGTCGATCATGTCGTTCGCGCGACGTCATTCGCGGATGTTCTCTCACAGCGGTCGCATCGCGGGCGTCGCACTGGTCTCCACGGCGGCCAGGGGCATCACCGAGGCCGGGCTCGGCGAAGGACTCAACAACCCGATCGTCGATGCGCTGCGCCTGTCGGTCCGCTACATCCCGGGCGCCGTGCAGGCCGGCCGGGGGATCACGCGCCGGGCGGTGGAACCGGTGCTCGTCGCGGCGAGTTTCGGCCACGACCACTACAGCCCGCGCGCCGGCCACGCCGTCGAGTCGATGATTCAGAACACGTCGATCGCGACCATGGTGAACTTCCTGCACGTCTTGGAGAGCCACGACGAGGCGACGGCGCTGCCGGTGCTCGCTCAGGTACCGACGGTGGTGATGTGCGGCGACGAGGACCGGCTGACGCCGCTGCCGAACTCACTGAGCATGTACGGACAGCTCGGTCACGACTCCCGCATGGTCATCGCGGAGGGCTGCGGGCACATGCTCCCCATGGAGGACCCGGAGCTGGTCACCGACGCCATCGACGACCTGGTCTCGCGGTCGCGCCTGGCGCTGGGCCGGCCGGTGCTGCCGTGGCGGCTCTCCGGCCGCGCGCGTTCGGACAAGCACGCACGATCGGAGCGACAGGGATGACGCCGCAGCGCACCTCCGGAACCCGCGACCTGCCCGAGGTGGCCGACACCGAAGACCTCGGCCGCGAGCTCGCCGCCGACCTCGGCCCGGGGGATCTGGTGATCCTCGACGGTCCGCTCGGTGCGGGGAAGACGGCGCTGACGCGCGGTATCGCCGCCGGGCTCGGCGTGGCCGGCCGTGTCTCGTCGCCGACCTTCATCATCGCTCGTCAGCACGCTCCCGGCGTGCCCGGCGGCACCGGCCTGGTCCACGTCGACGCCTACCGGCTGGGCGGCCTGGACGATCTGGACGCCCTCGATCTCGACACCGACCTCGACGACAGCGTGGTCGTGGTCGAATGGGGCGAAGGCGTCGTGGAGCGACTCGTCGACGAATACCTCATCGTCCGGCTGCGCCGCGACGACGACACCGAGACACGACATGCGACCTGGGAGTGGGTGAACCGATGACCGCGCAGCCGCCGATTCGGGCTCTGGCGCTGGACACCGCGACTTCCGCCGTGGTGACCGGCGTGGTGGAACTGCGCGACGAGGGGCCCGTGACGCTCGCGGAGCGGATCGTGACCGATCAGCGCCGTCACGCCGAAGTGCTCACGACCCTGATGCGGGACGTGCTCGCCGAGGCGGGTGTGGCGGGCGACGCCCTCGACGCCGTGGTCGTCGGTTGCGGTCCCGGACCGTTCACCGGGCTGCGCGTCGGAATGGCCACCGGAGCGGCGTACGCCGACGCGCTCGGCCTTCCCGCCTACGGGGTGTGCACCCTCGATGCGATCGACCGCGGCACGCCTGCGCCGGAGGCGGGGACGCGACTGGTGCTCACCGATGCCCGTCGCCGCGAGGTGTACTGGGCGCTGTACGAGGCCGGTCGGCGTGTCGCGGGACCGGCCGTCGACTCACCCGACACGCTGGTCGCGGAACTGGCGGGCCGCACGCTCTCCGACGTGGTGGGGGAGAGCAGATTCACCGAGCGCTTCGGCGCGGCGGGCGCCGACCTGGTCACACCGACCCCGGCCTCGCTGGTCGCCGTCGCCGCCGAGCGACTCACCGCTCGGGCTCCGGCCGAGCCTCTGACGCCGTTGTACCTGCGCCGCCCGGACGCCGTCGAACTCAAGGACCAGAAGCGCAAGTCGCTGCTGCCCTCGGCGACACATGAGTGAGGGCCCCGGCCCGGTCGTCGACGAACTGACTCCCTCCGACCTGGCCCGATGCGCCGAGATCGAGCGGGAACTCTTCGCCACGGATTCGCCGTGGCCGCTGACCGGCTTCGTCGCCGAACTGCGGGCGCCGCACAACACCTACTTCGCGGTGCGCACCGTCCCGGGCGCCCCGGTCTCCGGCTACGCGGGTATCAGCGTGCTGGGCCGTGCCGGCGACCACGAGTGCGAGGTGCACACCATCGCGGTCGACGCCGCCTGCCAGGGGCGCGGCTACGGGCGGGCTCTGCTCGAGGAGTTGCTGCGGGTTGCCGACGCCGTCCACGCGCCGGTATTCCTGGAAGTGCGCACCGACAACGTCCCGGCGATCGCGCTGTACGAGCGCAGCGGATTCGAGGTGGCGGGAGTGCGACGCAACTACTATCAGCCGTCCGGCGCGGACGCGTACACGATGGTGCGCGCCGCGCGCCGGGACGGCGACGAACACAGCAGCGGCGAACACAGCGGCGACGAACACAGTAACGACGAACCGGGCAATCACCGGCCGGAAGGGCACGCGACCTCATGATCGTGATGGGTATCGAGAGCTCCTGCGACGAGACCGGAGTCGGTGTCGTCGAATGGGACGGCGAGACGGCGACGCTGCTGGCCGACGAAGTGGCATCGTCCGTGGACGAGCACGCGCGGTACGGCGGCGTGGTCCCCGAGGTCGCCTCGCGGGCCCACCTGCAGGCGATGGTCCCGACGATGCAGCGGGCGCGTGAGGCGGCCGGGATCGACCGGCCCGACGCCATCGCGGTGACGATCGGACCGGGACTCGCCGGAGCCCTGCTGGTCGGCGTCGCCGCGGCCAAGGCGTACGCGCTGGCCTGGGATGTGCCGCTGTACGCGGTCAATCACCTCGGCGGACATGTCGCGGTCGACACCCTCGAGCACGGTCCGATGCCGCCCGCGGTGGCGCTGCTGGTCTCCGGCGGGCACACGCATCTGCTCGGCGTGCAGAACCTGTCACAGCCGATCGTCGAAATGGGCACCACCGTCGACGACGCCGCGGGGGAGGCCTTCGACAAGGTGGCGCGGCTGCTGGATCTCGGCTACCCGGGGGGTCCCGCACTCGACGCGGCCGCCCGTGACGGCGATCCCGCCGCGATCGCGTTCCCGCGCGGCATGACCGGGCCCCGCGACGCGCCGTACGACTTCTCCTTCAGCGGTCTCAAGACGGCCGTCGCGCGATACGTGGAGGGCCGGGTCCGGTCGGGTGCCCCCGTGTCGGTGCCCGACGTCGCCGCGTCGTTCCAGGAGGCGGTCGCGGATGTGCTGACCGCCAAGGCGCTGCGCGCATGCCGTGATCGCGGCGTCGACACCCTGGTCTTGGGCGGCGGTGCGACCGCCAATTCGCGGATCCGGTCGCTCGCGGCCGAGCGGACCGCCGCCGCGGGTATCGAACTGCGCGTGCCGAAGCCGAGGTTGTGCACCGACAACGGCGTCATGGTCGCCACCCTGGGAGCCCACGTGATCGGTGGCGGCGCCCCTCCGTCGCCTCTCACCGTGGCGACCGATCCCGGGATGAGCGTGCAGATCAGCAAGCTCTGAGCTGCCGCGACCGGCTCGGACACCGGGGCCCTTGATGTGCTGGCACTCTCATGGGTAGAGTGCTAGTTGGCATCCGAAATGCAGCGCCGCGGCACCCGCGACGACGTGGCAAAGCGACCCGGTGCCGCGAACTTCCCATCAGTTACATGAAGGAAAAGGAACTGACATCGTGGCGAGCGTGAACATCAAGCCGCTTGAGGACAAGATCCTCGTTCAGGCCGTCGAGGCTGAGACCACCACTGCTTCCGGCCTGGTCATCCCGGATTCGGCCAAGGAGAAGCCGCAGGAGGGCAAGGTCATCGCTGTCGGCGAAGGCCGCGTCACCGATCAGGGCAACCGTATCCCGGTCGACGTCAAGGAAGGCGACGTCGTCATCTACAGCAAGTACGGCGGCACCGAGATCAAGTACGCAGGTCAGGAATACCTGATCCTGTCGGCCCGCGACATCCTCGCGGTGGTCGGCTGACGCCAGTCGGCGGACAGACACAGATCAGCCCCGGTTGAGTCCGATCTCAACCGGGGCTGATCGCTGTCTGAGGCTCGATGTCCGGGGCGTTCGGGGCCTCGTACAGGGACCGGCGCTCCGGGACGCTCAGCCGGCCAGGCGCCGGGGATTGCGTCGCCGCATCAGATTCCGCTCCGACTCGGTGAGGCCGCCCCAGATCCCGTACGGCTCGTCCACACGCAGGGCGTGCGCACGGCACTGCTGCAGCACGGGGCAGTCGGCGCAGACCTGCTTGGCACGCCGTTCGCGCTGCATCCGCGCCTGGCCGCGCTCACCCTCGGGGTGAAAGAAGACCGACGATTCGAGCCCTCGGCATCTGCCTTGCATCTGCCAGTCCCAGAAGTCGGAGTTGGGGCCGGGCAGTCTGTCGATTGTGGTCGTCAATCTTCGCTCCTGAATGAGAAACGCTCTTACCTACGACGCTCACGGTATGTGCGTCCGGAAAAGCGAGTCAACTCGTTCTCCGGTCTCGAATCACTGCGATTAAAAGCGAACAAGTGAACGCCCGGTGACGTGACGGGGACCATGGCGGTCTCGGCGGGCGACGGATACTCCGACTCTATGTCGCCCTTTACCTGCGATTTTGTTGATCGAGGGCGGAGGCGCTGGGCCGGTCGAACGGCGCGGCGCCTCGGTGGGAGGATGGACTGCAATCGTACGAAGGTTACGTCGGAGATAACGGGAGTTGTCGACTGCGGCAATTCTGCTTCCACGTGATCATCTTTTGTTAGTCGAAATGAAATCTTCATTCTGCGCGCAGGCGCCGGTAGTGAAAGGTGAATTGCGAATGTCGGATCAGTGGAACGACGCATTCGGCGTCGACGCACCGCCGGACTGTCCGCCGGGGGGCGATCGCTGGGCGCGTGCGGTTCGGCTCGGAGCGCTCGGCAGGGCCGCCGCGGCGCGTGCGCTGATCGCCGACCTGCTCGCCGATCCGGCCACCGGCGCCGGGGTCACCGCACTGGCACTGGCGACTCGCGCGTCGCTCACGCGGCAGGCCGGGGGTCACGGGTACGCGCGAGCCGATGACGGTGCGGCACTGCGCGTCGCGGTGAGCGCGGGAGCGGAGGAGAGCCGCTGGGCCGCCGTCGCTCGAGTGGACGCCCTCGTCGGGCTGGCCGCGGACGGGTTGGGGATCGGCGACTTCGCCGGCTCGGCCCGGCTCCTGGAACGCGCGGCGGCAGAATCGGCGGGCACAGTATCGACGGCGGCCCGCGGGAACTGGGTGCTCGACGGCCGTCCGGCACTGCGCCTGGCGTGGGTGCGTACCGAACTGGCCCTGTACACCGGCCGGTCCGACGCCGCGGACCTCGCGGCGCGGGCGCTCGAGTTGTCCGCCGGGGCACCGTCGGTGCGCCATCGGCTCAAGACCGCACTGATCGCCGCTGCCGCCGACGCGGCCTCGGGCCGGGTCGAGGCGGCGGCGCAGACTGCACGGAACGTCGCAGGCGACTGCGCGGCGGCCGGACTGGCGCCGCTGGAGTGGGCAGCACGCAGCATGCTCGCCTCGTTCGCCGCCGACCGGAACGAGCAGAGCCGGGCGGCGGCCGCCATCCAGGAGAAACTCATCGGCCTGGGCATGGGCTTCGCGCCCTTGGCGGGTTCGGCGCACGCGGCTCGGTACGCTTGATTGATGACTGATCTAGGCGAACCACACGGCGCACCGCGGTCAGTAGTCTCCCGAATGCGTAACACCCGGGCACCTAAGCGGCGATGAAACTTACAGGTGATGCGTTGGGCCAGGCGGTCCGTGCGGCGGCCGATGGTGACCGCGCTGCGCTGACCTCAGTGCTCGACAGTGTGCGGGAACCAGTCCTGCGCTACTGCCGAGGACGAATCGGTGCCGGAGAACGACACTTGTTCTCCGCTGACGACGTGGCTCAGGAGGTGTTGATGGCGGTGATGACGGCGTTGCCCCGGTACGAAGACCAGGGGCGTCCCTTCATGGCGTTCGTATATGGCATCGCCTCGCACAAGGTCGCCGACGCGATGCGTTCGGCGGCCCGCGTGAAGTCAGATCCGGTAGAAGACGTCCCCGACTCGCTCGACTTCTCGAACGGGCCGGAACAGGCTGCCCTCGAATCAGATGCCTCGAGGCAGATGCGAGATCTTCTCGGCACCCTTCCCGAGAAGCAACGCGAGATTCTGGTGCTTCGGCTCGTCGTCGGTCTCTCCGCTGAGGAGACCGCGGACATGGTCGGCAGCAGCCCGGGAGCGGTGCGAGTGGCACAGCATCGGGCGCTCACCAAGCTCAAGAAACTCATGACCCCAGGAGGTGAACGTCGATGACGGAGGACGAAATGCCTACCGGTCCCATCGACGTGGGCGCGGTGCACCACGACGACGAATTCATCGACGATCTCGCGGCAGGCAGGGCCGCCCGGATCGGCGACGACGCCGAGTACCGGCTCGCCGGTCTGCTCGCGCAGTGGCGCGCGGAGTCGTTGGCCGGGCCGGTTCCGAGCACGCCGACGATCGCCGACATCGAGACGGCCATCGCTCGGGCCAACGAGCGGGAGCGTCGCGGCGGACTGGCGCGCAGGCTCCGGGTGGTCTCGGGTGCCGCCGCCATCCTGGCGGTCGCCGGTGCCGGCCTGCTCGTGCTGTCGGAGGGATCGCAGCCCGGCGATCCGCTGTGGTCGGTGAAGCAGGTGGTGTTCTCCGAGCAGGCGCAGCAGACGCAGTCGCGGATGAACGCCGAGCAGAACATCGCCGAGGCCAAGAAGGCGCTCGCCGCGGGCGACACCGTCAAGGCCCGCGAATTGATCGCGAAGGCCGAGAAGGACATCGGCCCGCTCAAGGACAAGTCCGAGGCCGATCAACTGCGCAGCCTGATCGAGGACGTGCGCAGGCAGGACCCGAGTGCGCTGATTCCGCCGCTGTCGTCCCTGCCGTCGCTGCCGTTGCCGACCTCCGCCACCAGCCCCGACGTCCCGGACCCGACCGTGATGCTGAAGCCGCCGGGCTCCTCCAGCGGTTCGAGCAGCCCGAGCACCGCGCCGTCGACCACGCAGGAACCGTCCACGAGCAAGACGGACACGGACAAGCCGACGACCACCACGTCGTCGGCGACGGCGTCGGCGTCGGTGACGACCACCGCGCCGTCGGAGAGCATCCGCTGACCCGACGGGCCGCGAGGTAGTCCGAACAGCGAGAGGGACCGTGATCGACGATCACGGTCCCTCTCGTGTGTTCGGAGTTCGTTCCCCTGCGGATCAGTAGCGTTCGTGATAGCGCAGTGAGGCGTCGGCGTACCCGCGGCAGTAATCCCAGGTGACGTAGTCGTCGGGCTCGGGATCCACTGCGGGCTCGTGCGGTCGGACCGTGCCGTCCACGAGCAATTGGCGCAGATTGGAGCGCAACATGTCCCAGTCGTGGTAGTGATCTTCGCGACAGTCCTCGCACATCACTACCAGGCCCCGCACACCGCGCGGCGCGAGGAGGCGTTCGTATACATCGAGGTCGGCGAGATCCTCTTCCACCGCGGTGCGTTCACCCTCGTCAAGAGGGATTCCCGGGTCGAGCGCGTCCAGGGCCGACGCAGGGTCGTTCGGGTCATCGGCGAAGGGGTCCGGCGGGAGTCCGGGGAACTGGTCATGCACGTCCTCCACCGTAGCCGATAACCGGGCGGACAGGCTTCCTCAATCCACAGCGGATACGATGTGCAGATGACGCAGGTTCGCACTGGTGGAGATGATCCCGACAAGGTCGCAATGCTCGGCCTCACCTTCGACGACGTACTGCTGCTCCCGGCGGCGTCGGATGTCGTCCCGAACGCCGTGGACACCTCGTCCAGGCTGACCCGGGAGATCACCCTCCGGGTCCCGCTCGTCAGTTCGGCGATGGACACCGTCACCGAGGCCCGGATGGCGATCGCGATGGCGCGCGCCGGCGGTATGGGCGTGCTGCACCGCAACCTCTCGATCGAGGCGCAGGCCGCCGCCGTCGAGACCGTGAAGCGCTCGGAAGCGGGCATGGTCACCAACCCGGTCACCTGTCTGCCGACCAACACGCTCGCCGAGGTCGACGCGATGTGTGCGCGGTACCGGATCTCGGGTCTGCCCGTCGTCGACGCTTCCGGCGATCTGGTCGGCATCATCACCAACCGCGACATGCGCTTCGAGGCCGACGAGACGCGGCCGGTGTCCGAGGTGATGACTCCCGCGCCGCTGATCACCGCGTCCGAGGGCGTCTCCGCCGAGGCGGCGCTCGGTCTGCTGCGCAGGCACAAGATCGAGAAACTGCCGATCGTCGACGGCAACGGCAAGCTGACCGGACTGATCACGGTCAAGGACTTCGTGAAGACCGAGCAGCACCCCGACGCCACCAAGGACGCCGACGGCCGGCTGCTGGTCGGCGCGGCCGTCGGAGCGGGCGACGAGGCGTGGAATCGCGCGCTCGCCCTCGCCGAGGTCGGCGTCGACGTGCTCGTGGTCGACAGCGCCCACGGCCACTCGCGCGGGGTGCTCGAGATGATCGCCAAGCTCAAGGCGGAGGTCGGCGGCCGCGTCCAGCTGATCGGCGGCAACGTCGCGACTCGGTCGGGTGCGCAGGCGCTCATCGACGCGGGCGTCGACGCGGTCAAGGTCGGCGTCGGCCCCGGCTCCATCTGCACCACCCGCGTCGTCGCAGGCGTCGGCGCGCCCCAGATCACCGCGATCCTCGAGGCCGTCGCCGCGTGCAAGGCGGCCGATGTCCCGGTGATCGCCGACGGCGGTCTGCAGTACTCGGGCGATGTCGCCAAGGCGCTGGCCGCCGGTGCCTCGACCGCCATGCTCGGCTCGCTGTTGGCGGGTACCGAGGAGTCGCCGGGTGAGTTGATCCTCGTCAACGGCAAGCAGTTCAAGAGCTACCGCGGCATGGGCTCGCTGGGTGCGATGCAGGGGCGTGGCCAGGGCAAGTCGTACTCCAAGGACCGCTACTTCCAGGACGACGTGCTCGCCGAGGACAAGCTGGTCCCCGAGGGCATCGAAGGTCGGGTGCCGTTCCGCGGACCGCTGTCGCAGGTGATCCATCAGCTCACCGGCGGCCTCCGCGCGGCCATGGGCTACACGGGGTCGCAGACCATCGCCGACCTGCAGAACGCGCAGTTCGTGCAGATCACCGCGGCGGGTCTCAAGGAGTCGCACCCGCATGACATCACCCTCACCGCCGAGGCGCCCAACTACTATGCACGCTGAGCCGGTTTGCGGCGCGACCGCCGCAACCCCGCTCGCCTGAGTTTCCACTAGAAAGGCGCAATGGTGCGTGACCTCGTCGAATTCGGCATGGGCCGGACGGCTCGCCGAACGTACGAACTGGAAGACATCTCGATCATCCCGTCCCGGCGGACGCGGTCGTCGAAGAACGTCTCGACCGCATGGCAGATCGATGCATACCGCTTCGAATCGCCGATCCTGAACCATCCGACCGATGCGCTCGGCTCGCCGGAGTCGGCCATCGCGATGGGGAAGCTCGGTGCGCTCGGCGTGCTGAACGGCGAAGGCCTCTGGGCCCGCCACGAGCACGTCGAGGACAAGATCGCCGAGCTGGTCGAGATCGCGGAGAAGAATCCGGACCCGTCCGCGGCGATCCGTCGCCTGCAGGAGCTCCATCGCGCCCCGATCAACCTCGACCTGCTGTCGCAGGCTGTCGCCCGGGTGCGGGAGGCCGGTGTCACCACGGCGGTCCGGGTGAGCCCCCAGCACGCCCCCGAACTGACACCCGCGCTGATCAAGGCGGGCGCCGAGATTCTGGTGGTGCACGGCACGATCATCTCCGCCGAGCACGTGGTGCTGGTCGACCGCGGCCACGAGGACGGACTCGTCGCCGAACCGCTCAACCTGAAGACCTTCATCTCCGACCTCGACATCCCGGTGATCGCCGGAGGCGTGCACGACCACCGCACGGCACTGCATCTGATGCGTACCGGCGCCGCGGGCGTCATCGTCGGATACGGCTCCACGGAGGGATCCACCACGACCGGTGAGGTCCTCGGCATCGGGGTCCCGATGGCGACCGCGATCGCCGACGCGGCCGCGGCCCGTCGCGACTACCTCGACGAGACCGGTGGACGCTATGTGCACGTGATCGCCGACGGCGACATCCACACTTCGGGCGACCTCGCCAAGGCGATCGCGTGCGGTGCCGACGCCGCGGTGCTGGGCACACCGCTCGCCGCCGCCGACACCGCTCCGGGCCGCGGCTGGTTCTGGCCGTCGGCCGCGGCGCACCCCGACACTCCGCGCGGTGCGTTGCTGCAGGTGGCGATCGACGAGGAGCGGCCTTCCCTCGAGACCGTGCTGAACGGACCGTCCGACGATCCGGACGGCCTGCTGAACCTGGTCGGCGGCCTCCGCCGGTCCATGGCGAAGGCGGGTTACTCCGATCTCAAGGAGTTCCAGAAGGTCGGCCTCTCGGTCCGAGCCTGACCTCGCGACGCCAGGCGTCGCCCACTCGGTGAGCCGAGACCCCGGAGTACCGGGGTCTCGGCTCTCTTGGTCTGCGACATGGTTGTGAACCGTCCTGAGTCGTTTCGGGCTGATACCGATCAGTTTCGGTGCCGGCGGCTGTCAATACTGGTGACAGCATCCGACGACAGGAGAACCGTCATGTCATTCCAGGCATACCTCGACACCATCGAGATCAAGACCGGGCACACCCCACGCGAACTCGTCGAGCAGGCAGCCGAACGCGGTTTCGGCCCGGGCACCAAGGCCGGGCCGATTCTCGAATGGCTGAAGGACGAGTACGGGCTCGGCCGTGGACACGGCATGGCGCTGGTCCACGTCATCACCAAGGGGCCGAAGATCAGCGCGAAACACGTCGGGACGTCCGGCCCGCACCGCGATGCCAGCGACACGCTGTGGCTCGACGGGGCGGCGACGAACCCGTCACGCTGACGCGGGCGGGAGGCGGAGGCATCGTCCGTCGTTGACAATATGTGTGAACTGTCTCATAGTTGGGACATGAAGAACGATCTGTCTCCGGAGTTCACCTTGCGGTCGGGTCCGTCCTGGCGCGATCCGTTCGAGATGTACGCGCTCCTGCGCGACCGCGACCCTGTCCATCACGTGGTGCCCGAGGGGGATCCGGCGGCGGACTACTACGTCCTCACTCGCCATGCCGACGTGATGGCCGCCGCGCGGGACTGGGAGACCTTCTCCTCGGCGCGCGGATTGACCGTGGCGTACGGCGAACTGGAGAGCATCGGCCTGCAGGACAACCCGCCGATGGTGATGCAGGATCCGCCGCGGCACACCGCCTTCCGTCGCCTCGTGGCGCGCGGCTTCACGCCGAGACAGGTGACGACGTTGGAGCCCGAGCTTCGCGAGTTCGTGATCGAGCGGCTCGACGACCTTGCCTCCCGCGGCGGCGGAGACATCGCCGCGGACCTGTTCAAACCGCTGCCGAGCATGGTCGTCGCCCACTACCTCGGCGTGCCGGAGTCCGATCGCGGACAGTTCGACGCGTGGACCGACGCGATCGTCGCGGCCAACCCGGGCGCCGACATGGCCTCGGCCGTCGAATCGGCGTCGGAGGCGGTGATGGGACTGATGGCGTACTTCGCCGACCTCATCGAATTCCGCAAGCGCAGTCCCGGCGACGACACGGTGTCGCATCTGGTGGCCGCCGGCCTGACCGACGACCCGGCGGACCAGTCGGGCGTCCTGTCGGTGCTGGCGTTCGCCTTCACAATGGTCGCCGGCGGAAACGACACGACCACCGGCATGCTGGGCGGCTCGTCGGCGCTGCTGACCATGCATCCGGATCAGCGTGCGATTCTTCGGCGGGAACCCGAGCTGCTGCCGTCGGCCATCAACGAACTGCTGCGGCTGACCTCGCCGGTGCAGGGGCTGGCCCGTACGGCGACGCGCGACGTCGAGGTCGAGGGGGTGACGATCCCGGCGGGCCGCAAGGTGCTGCTCTGCTACGCGTCGGCCAACCGTGACGAACGCATGTACGGGGAGGACGCCGCCGACCTGGACGTCCGCCGCGACCCCGCGAACATCCTCGCCTTCAGCCACGGATCCCACCACTGCCTCGGCGCCGCCGCCGCACGGATGCAGGCGCGGGTGGCGCTCGAAGAACTGCTCGCGCGGTGCCCGGACTTCCACGTCGACGTCGACGGAATCGAATGGGCGTCCGGAAACTATGTGCGGCGACCGGTCTCGGTACCGTTCTCGGCATGACCGACGATCAGGATCTCCGAGTGCGCGGGGCGGATTGGATGCGCGGCACCCGGCGGCCCGCCGTACAGGACGCGATCCTCGAGATCGCGGGCGAGGTGTTCGCCACGAAGGGGGCCAACGCCTCGATGGGGGACATCGCCGCCGCGGTGGGGTGTTCCCGGGCGACCCTGTACCGCTATTTCGACGGCCGGCGCCAGTTGCAGCTGGCGTACATCGAACGGGTCGCTCGCCGTATCGGCGCCGTGGTGGCCGAGACCGTCTCCGACCGACCGGAGCCTGCGGACCGGCTGACCGAGTCGATCATCGTGGCGCTGACGGAGGTCCGCCGGGATCCCGCGCTGGCCGCCTGGTTCACCGCGGCGGGTGCGGGGGTGGCCGGTGAACTGGCGCTGTCGTCGGAGTTCATCGAGACGGTGGCGACGGCCTTCCTCGGCGCCGGCGGTGAGGACGGGGGAGAGGCGGCGCGATGGGTGGTCCGGGTGATCGTGTCGCTGCTCGCGGTGCCAGAAGGGTCGCCGGAGCGAGAGCGCGCCGTGATCGCTCGTTTCGTCACGCCGACCGTGCTCGGATTCACCGAGACCAGAAGTTAGCGTAGCCTACACTGGCTTTCGATAATGAGACAATGATCATTAGTATGGTCGGCTATGGCGCAGACTGATTTCGACGTCCTCATCATCGGTTCCGGATTCGGCGGCAGCGTCAGTGCGCTCCGCCTCATCGAGAAGGGATATCGCGTCGGCATCGTCGAAGCCGGTCGCCGCTTCGAGGACGACCAGTTCGCCAAGACGAGTTGGCGTCTCAACCGATTCGTCTGGGCGCCGAAGTTCGGTTTGATGGGCATTCAGCGCGTCCACATGCTCAAGGACGTGATGGTTCTCGCCGGCGCCGGCGTCGGCGGCGGATCGCTGAACTACGCCAACACGCTCTACAAGCCGCCCACACCGTTCTTCACCGATCCCCAGTGGAACCACATCACCGACTGGGAATCGGAGCTGACGCCCCATTACGAGCAGGCTCGCCGGATGCTCGGTGTGGTGACCAACCCGACGTTCACCAACTCGGACCGCATCATGAAGGGGGTGGCCGACGAGATGGGGGTCGGCGACACCTTCACCTCCACCCCGGTCGGCGTCTTCTTCGGAGCCAAGACCGGCGGCGAGGGCGCCCCGGGTCAGACGGTGCCCGACCCCTACTTCGGCGGCGCGGGTCCCGAACGCACCGCCTGCACCGAGTGTGGCGCGTGCATGACCGGCTGCCGCGTGGGCGCCAAGAACACGCTGATGAAGAACTACCTCGGTCTGGCCGAGCGGAACGGCGCGACGATCATCGACCGGACCACCGTCGATCGCCTGGAGCAGCGGGCCGACGGCTCATGGCTGGTGTCGGCGCACGGGTCGTCGTCCTGGGGTCCGTTCGGCGCCCGGCGGCGACAGTTCACCGCCGACCAGGTGATCGTCGCCGCGGGCACGTTCAACACGCAGAAGATCATGCATCGCGCCAAGGGCTCGACCCTCCCGAGGCTCTCGGACGCGATGGGCGTGCTGACACGCACCAATTCCGAATCCATCCTCGGGGCGCAGGCGCGGTCGTACGATTCGAGCCGCGACTTCACCGAGGGCGTCGCGATCACCTCGTCGTTCCACCCCACGTCCAACACTCACATCGAGCCGGTGCGGTACGGCAAGGGCAGCAACGCGATGGCCTACCTGCAGACGCTGCTCACCGACGGTGGCAGCGTCCCCAACCGACTCGGCCAGTTTCTCAAGAACGCCGTCACCAACCCGCTGATGCTGCTGCGGCTGTTCTTCGTCCGCAAGTGGAGCGAGCGGACGGTAATCGCGCTCGTGATGCAGAACAACAACAACTCGCTGACGACCTTCGTCCGCAAGCGCGGTCCGTTCAAGTACGTGACGAGCAAGCAGGGCATCGGCGAGCCGAATCCGACTTGGATTCCGGAGGGTAACGAGGCGACCCGCCGGATCGCGGCCAAGCTGCCCGGCGGACTGGCGGGCGGCACCTGGGGCGACATCTTCAACATGCCGCTCACCGCGCACTACCTCGGCGGATGCGTCATCTCCGACGACCCGGCCACCGGCGTCATCGACCCCTACCACCGCGTCTGGAACTACCCGACGCTGCACATCACCGACGGCGCGGCGATCACCGCGAACCTCGGCGTGAACCCGTCGCTGTCGATCTGCGCGCAGGCCGAGCGTGCGATCTCCCTGTGGCCGAACAAGGGTGAGGCCGACCCGCGTCCCGCGCAGGGCGACGCCTACCGGCGGCTGACCCCGGTGGCGCCGAAGGCGCCGGTGGTTCCGGCGGACGCGCCCGGCGCGCTGCGCTTGCCGATCACCCCGGTGGAGAAGGCCTGACCGATCTGAACGCTTATGCCGTTCTCCGTGACTCGAATCGGGTCACGGAGAACGGCATAAGCGTTTGAGCAGGAAGAATCAGATGTAGATCGCCGGGTCGGCGTACGGGTCGTGCACCGGTGCGCCGGCCGCCCGTGTCGTCGCGGCGACGCCCACTGCGACGAATCCGGCCGGAACATCGTGCACCACAACGGCATTGGCGCCGATCTTCGCGTCGTCACCGAGCGTGATGGGACCGAGGACCTTGGCGCCGGCGCCGATCAGCACGCGGTCGCCGACGGTGGGATGACGTTTGCCCTTCGACATGCTGACGCCGCCGAGGGTGGATCCGTGGAACATCACGACGTCCTCGCCGACCTCGGCGGTCTCGCCGATCACCACACCCATGCCGTGGTCGATGAACATGCGGCGGCCGAGCCTCGCGCCGGGATGGATCTCGATGCCCGTGACGAACCGGCCCAACTGCGAGAGCAGGCGCGCGGGTAGACGCGCCGCCCCGCCGGAGTTCCACAGTCGGTGAGCCACCCGGTGGAACCAGAGTGCATGGACTCCCGGGTAGGCGAGTGCGACCTCGATCATCGACCGGGCCGCCGGATCCCGCTCCTGCGCGACGCGCAGATCTTCGCGCAGCAGGCGCAGTAGCGGAACCGGCTCGGACATCAGTCGACCAGCCCTTCGAAGAGCAGCGTCGACAGGTAGCGCTCGCCGAAGTCGGGGAGCACGACGACGATGGTCTTGCCCTTGAGCTCCGGACGCTTGGCGACGTCGACGGCGGCGGCCAGCGCGGCACCGGACGAGATGCCGACGAGCAGGCCCTCCTCGGTGGCCGCCCGGCGGGCCCACTTCACGGCGGTGTCGACGTCGACGTCGATGACCTCGTCGTACACGGTGGTGTCGAGTACCTCGGGGACGAAGTTGGCGCCCAGGCCCTGGATCTTGTGCGGTCCGGGCGCGCCGCCGTTGAGGATCGGCGACTCGGCGGGTTCGACGGCGTAGATCTTGATCTCGGGCTTGCGCTTCTTGATGACCTGGCCGATACCGGTGATCGTGCCGCCGGTGCCGATGCCGGCCACTACGGCGTCGACCGCGCCGTCGGTGTCGTTCCAGATCTCCTCGGCGGTGGTGCGACGGTGGATCTCGGCGTTGGCCTCGTTGGCGAACTGGCGGGCGAGGACCGAACCGCGGCGCTCGGCGGCGATCTTCTCCGCGGCGTTGACGGCGCCGGCCATGCCTTCGGCGGCCGGGGTCAGGACGAGTTCGGCGCCGAAGGCGCGGAGCAGGGCGCGGCGTTCCTTCGACATCGACTCGGGCATCGTCAGGACGACGTTGTAGCCGCGCGCCGCGCCGACCATCGCCAGTGCGATGCCGGTGTTGCCGCTGGTGGCCTCGATGATCGTGCCGCCCGCGGGCAGTTCTCCGGAGGCTTCGGCGGCGTCGACGATCGCCACGCCGATGCGGTCTTTCACGGAGTTGGTGGGGTTGTAATACTCCAGCTTGGCCAGGATCGTGGCGTCCACGCCGTCGGTGATGCGGTTGAGGCGCACCAGCGGGGTGCGGCCCATGAGAGCGGTGACGTCGTCGAAAATGGTGGGAGACATGACTTTTCCTTTGCGAAATGGGTCCGTGAGGGTCGGTTTGCAGACACTGATGGCCTGGATCCGGTGCTCAGGTGCCGACCCTGAGAACGGGACGGCACGGTGCGATGAGCCCTACTGACAGTGATCGGTGAGGAAGTACACCGAGTGGGCGAAGAGGGCGCGCGACAGGTGCGGGAAGGGGTCCACCGCATCCTCCTTGAAGTCGTCAAGCCGTCTGATTGAAGGCTAACAGACCGCGGTGACCGACAGATCGGGGAAGGGCTGCTCGTCAGTCCATTCCGCGTGCGGCGAGGGTCTCGGCGAAGCCGTCGGCCGTCTGCAGGGCGGCGAGCACCGTCGGTGCCAGGAGAACGCGCGGGCCGGCGCGCAGTCCGCGGGCGCGACGCGCCTCGTCCACCTGGGCGAGCACTTCGGCGATCAGTGGGATGCTGCGGATGGTGAGCGCGAACGCCATGGCGATGAGGTCGGTCCGCACGCCGAGCCGGCGCAACGGCGAGAGGCCGGTGATGATCGCGTCGAGCATGTCGGTGGTCCGGGTGGTGAGTGTGACGACGGCGGCCAGCCCCACCGAGGCGAGCAGGACCGCGCACACCACGAAGGCTCGCGCGGCGTCGGTGATGATCCACTGGAAGACGAAGAGCGCCGCCAGTACCCAGACCACGCCCTTGACCTGCGACCAGGCGTGGCGGGGCGGAATCCAGGCGAGGGCGAACGTCGCGACGGTGACCGCCAGGGCGATCCCGGCGGCGATCGGTGTTCGGACCACCACGGCGAGCGTGATGATCGACGCCATCAGCGCGACGATCTTGAACCCCGCCGGGAGCCGGTGCAGCAGGGAGCGGCCGGGGACGTAGACGCCGATCATCGGCTCATCAGGTCGCGGTAGAAGGCGAGTGCGGGGGCCGGTTCGTCGTCGGCCACCACCCGGCCGTCGTCGAGGACGAGCACGCGGTCGAAGTCGTCGAGCATGTCGAGGTCGTGCGTCAGTACGATCAGCTGTTCTGCGAGGTCGGCGAACACTCTCCGGAGCATGAGCGCGTTGCGGAGGTCGAGCATGGTGGTGGGCTCGTCGGCCACCAGAATGGTCGGTCCGACCACCATCACTGCGGCGAGCGCGAGCAGTTGCTTCTGGCCGCCGGAGAGCTGATGCGCGGGCTGGTCGGCGTGGCCGTCGAGGCCGAAGTCGGCGAGTACCTCGCGCGCCCGGGCGCGACGCTGGGCCTTGTCGGAGACGATGCGCGAGAGCGAGAGCTCGATGTCCTCGGCCACGGTCGGCATGATGATCTGCCGGTCCGGATCGGAGAAGATGAAGCCGACGTCGCGCCGGACCCTGCGCTTGTTCTTGCGGACGTCGAGCCCGTTGACCGTGACCGTCCCGCGGTCGGGGAGGACGAGCCCGTTGATCATCCGTGCCAGCGTCGACTTGCCGCTGCCGTTGGCGCCGACGATGCCGACGCGGCGTTGCGAGATGGCCAGGTCCACTCCGCGCAGTACCACGCGGTCGCCGAAGGCGTGCTCGACGCCGTCGAAGACGATCGACGACGGGGCGGGCTCAGGCACGGCGGAGGAACGACGGCCGCAGCGGCGCGATGAGACCGGGACGGCCGCGATGCACGGGGGCCGCGACGAGAGCGGTCACGAGCGCCTTGAGCACGTCGCCGGCGACGAAGGATCCGTTGGTGGCGATGGCCGCGCCCAGCGACATGTCGGTGCGCAGGAGCAGGCCCACGATGCCGCACGCGTAGATGATCAGGACGCCGCCGAAGAGGTTGATCACGATGCCCGCCACGATGTTGTACTTCGGCATCATCAGCGCGGTGAGCAGGCCGATCACGATCACCGCGGGCAGGAAGCCGACGAAGTAGCCTGCGGTCGGGGAGCCGAGCGCCACCATGCCGGTGCGTCCGCCCGCCAGGATCGGCAGGCCGGCGATGGCCAGCACCATGAAGATGACGACCGCGAGCGTGCCCTTCTTCGGTCCGAGTACCGCCCCCGCCAGCATCACGCCGAGCGTCTGCAGGGTGATCGGGACTCCGCCGGCGAGATTGATCTGCCCGGGGAGGCCGAGGACCGCGATGAGCGCGGCGAAGACGGCGGCCTGAGCCAGGTCGGCGATGGTCAGCGACCAGCGCGAGCGGCGGCCTTCGGTGTCGGAGGAAAGATGCGTCACAGGCTCAAGGGTATTTGGCGGGTGGCACAGATACCTATTGCGGGCTGGGCGGGAGCGTGGTGCGGGAACGAAAACGGGTGGGGTGGGCGCGTGCGGGTCACAGCGGTGGGGTAGCGGCGCTGTGGATCCGTACTCGGTGGCAGACGGACCATCCCCGCTCGCGCGGGGAGCACGGCACCCACGCCGTCGTTCCCGAGTTCGACCATGGGCCATCCCCGCTCGCGGGGAACACATTCGCGGGGAACACAAAGCGTCCTAGTCTTCCAAACTAGCTACGCGGGGAACTCGCTTCCGGACTTCCATCGTCCAGTCGAGAAACCGCGATCCGATCATTCTAGTCGACCGCCACGGTCGCCGCAGGGCTCCCGAACTGCCTCGCTGGTCCGGACCACCAGCGACGATCGCGCGCAAGATAGACTTCACGTCGTGACGGAAACATCCCCCGACCACCCGCGTCCCGTACTCGTCGTCGACTTCGGAGCCCAGTACGCGCAGCTGATCGCTCGCCGCGTTCGCGAGGCCCGCATCTACTCGGAAGTGATCGCGCACGACGCGACGCTGGAAGAGATCAAGGCCAAGAATCCGGCCGCGCTGATCCTGTCGGGCGGACCGGCGTCGGTGTACGCCGACGATGCGCCGACCATCGATGAGAAGCTCTTCGACCTCGGCGTTCCGGTATTCGGCATCTGCTACGGATTCCAGAAGATGACGGCCGCTCTCGGCGGCACCGTCGCGAACACCGGCGGACGCGAGTTCGGCCGGACAACGCTCACGGTCGCCGACGGCGGCAAACTGCACCGCGGACTGCCGGAGTCGCAGCCGGTGTGGATGAGCCACAACGACGCCGTGCAGGTGGCCCCGGAGGGCTTCACCGTCACCGCGTCCACGCCGGGCGCGCCGGTCGCCGCGTTCGAGTGCGCGGAGCGGCAGATGGCCGGCGTGCAATACCATCCGGAGGTCCTGCACAGCCCGCACGGCCAGGAAGTGCTGACCCGCTTCCTCTACGAGATCGCGAACCTCACGCCGACGTGGACCGCGGCGAACATCGCCGAGGCGCTCATCGCCGACATCCGGGAGCAGGTCGGCGACGAGGGTCTCGCGATCTGCGGACTGTCCGGCGGCGTCGACTCGGCGGTGGCGGCAGCACTGGTGCAGCGCGCGATCGGCGACCGTCTGACCTGTGTTTTCGTCGACCACGGACTGCTGCGCGCCGGTGAACGCGAGCAGGTGCAGACCGACTTCGTCGCGGCGACGGGCGCGCGGCTGGTGACGGTGGACGCCGAGGACGTCTTTCTCGGCCACCTCGACGGCGTCTCCGATCCGGAGACCAAACGCAAGATCATCGGCCGCGAGTTCATCCGCTCCTTCGAGGGCGCGGTGTCGGAGGTGCTGGGCGACCAGGCCGCCGCGGGCAAGAAGGTCGAGTTCCTCGTTCAGGGCACCCTGTACCCGGACGTCGTCGAATCCGGTGGCGGCAGCGGCACCGCGAACATCAAGAGTCACCACAACGTCGGCGGCCTGCCGGAAGACCTTGAGTTCAAGCTCGTCGAACCGCTGCGCCTGCTCTTCAAGGACGAGGTCCGTGCCGTCGGCCGTGAACTCGGCCTGCCGGAGGAGATCGTCGCACGACAGCCGTTCCCGGGCCCCGGTCTCGCGATCCGCATCGTCGGATCGGTCACCAAGGACCGGCTCGAACTGCTGCGCAAGGCGGACCTGATCGCGCGCGAGGAACTGACGTCCGCCGGCCTCGACGGCCAGATCTGGCAGTGCCCGGTGGTCCTGCTGGCCGACGTCCGCAGCGTCGGGGTGCAGGGCGACGGTCGTACGTACGGCCACCCGATCGTGCTGCGCCCGGTGTCGAGCGAAGACGCGATGACCGCCGACTGGACGCGCGTGCCGTACGAGGTCCTGGAGACAATCTCGACCCGCATCACCAACGAGGTCCCGGACGTGAACCGCGTGGTGCTCGACGTGACGAGCAAGCCGCCGGGCACGATCGAATGGGAGTGACCTCCCACTGAACCGCGCCGAGTGCCGCCCGCATCTGGATGTGGGCGGCACTCGGTGGTTTCGGGGCGGGTGGTGTGTGGCGGTGGGTGGTCTCGACTCGCTCCGTCGCTGCGCTCCGGTGCGGCTCGACGAGCCTGTGGTGGACGGCGAGGGACGGTTCGACGGGCCTGGGCCGGTGGCGGTGGGTGGTCTCGACTCGCTCCGTCGCTGCGCTCCGGTGCGGCTCGACGAGCCTGGGCAGACGGCGAGGGTCCTACTTTCTTCGGAATCCGCTCGCGATCAGGCCGACGCCGACCACGATTCCGATAGCGAGCAGTGCCCAGGGCAGGTAGGTCGTGTCGAGGAGGAAGGGGCCGTCGGCCAGGCACCAGGCGGCCACCAGGAGGGTCACCAGCGCCGAGAGCCCCATCACCACTGAGCGGTGGCGCTCGGGTTCGGCGGTACCGGTCTGGTCGGGAGTCTCGTCGATCATTGCTTCATCTCCACGGTTCCGAGGTTGAGGTTCGCCTTCACCGTCAGCGTCGGTGTCTTGGCGTCGGGGTTGACGATCCCGTCGGGGCACGTCTGATCACCGACCACCGTGCTGCACTCGGTCTTGACGCGGATGTCGTCGGGCAGCCAGACCGTCATATCGCCGATGCCCTGGTGGATCTCGATGGTTCGGTCGTGGTCGAGCCCGCCGAGATCGCGGAGGTCGAGGCTGGTGGTGCCGATGGTCAGCTGGTAGGTCTCGCTGAGCTGCTCGGCGCTGCGCGGATGCCAGGAGCGGTCGCCGATCCCGCCGGAGGCGAAGGCCGGCCGATCGCCGGAGAACGCGGTGGCGGTGACTGCCACGACGCCGACGATGATGGCGAGCGGCACCAGTCCGGCCGCGCGCGTATTGCTCTGCCTGCGCTGCAGCGCGTCGATCGCCATTCCGACACCCAGCACCGCCAGCGCGAGTCCGGCGATGCGGCCCACGGTGAACCACTCGACGTCGCCGAGTACGCGGGCGGCGGTGCCGACGGTCGCGGCGATGAGGGCGAGACCGGCGAAGACCGACGTCAACGGAGACCGGGGCGGCTTCACCACGGGCGGCTCGGGCGGTGTCGGTTCCGGCAGATCCCAGGCGAACCTCGCGGTCCCGAGCGGATCCCACGACGGCGGTGCGTCGGGCGGGGCGGGCGCCGGCGGTTCAGCGGCCGCGAACGGGATCGTCTCGGACGCGGGCCGGACGGCGGTGTCGGCGAGAACGTCGTTCGTGACCACCTCGTCCGCGATGAGCGTCGGCGCGGGCGTCGCGGTCGTCGATCCGTCGGACGGCCTCAGCTGATCCGCGCTGGTTCCGGCGGGCGCGGTCGGGGTGCGCTGATAGAGCAGCCACCAGCCGCCCAGCATCAGCACGAGTCCGAGCAGTCCGCTGGTGCCCCAGAACGGCGACGAGCCCATGTTGCTGAAGACGATGACCGCGATGACGGCGACCACGATCCAGTACCAGGGCATGTCGTGCCGCACGCGGTGATGTGCGCGATGCGACTGATGGATCTTGCGGGGTGCCGTCTCGTCTTCGGCGGGAAGAGCGATCAGCGCGGCGATGTAGAGCAGGATTCCGCTGCCCCCGAACAACGCCGCGACGACGAATGCGACCTTCACCAGCGTCGGATCGACCCGGTAGCGCATGCCGATGCCGGTGCAGACGCCGCCGACGGACTTTCCGGTCCGGCGGCGGACCGGCCGGGTGTTCCAGATGTCGATCAGAGTCTTGGTGTCCATGCAGTCAATCTTGGACGCCTGATCAGCGAGGCAAATCGGGTTAAACCCTGAGATGCTCCCTGATGTGCACGCGGTCCGGTTCGTGCCACTATCGAATCAATGACTCACGTGACGCAGACCCCGCAAGTCGACCGTGTGCGCCGGCGCAACGGAGGCAAGGTCGTGGGCGGAGTGTGCGGCGGCATCGCCGACCACCTGGGCGTCGACGTCTTCCGCGTCCGCGTGGTCTTCGTCGTGCTCGCCGCGCTGGCGGGGGCGGGCGTGGCCGCCTACGGACTGCTGTGGTTCTTCTGTCCGACGGGCACCGACGTGGAGCGGCCCGCTCCTCGGGAGCGCCGGCAGGCGCAGGGATTGATCGTCATCGGCGTGGTGGCCTTGCTGCTCAACGGTTTCGCAGCCTCGAGCGCGCCGGCGTCCACGCTGCTGGCACTGGTGGTGGTACTCGGCGGTGCGGCGCTGGTGTGGCGCGAGGTGGACGTCACCGGCGTCTCCTCGCGCGGGGGCGTGGTGACGTGGCTCCGACTGGCCGCCGGCGCCGTCCTCGTGGTCGGAGGACTGGTGGTGCTGGTGACCGCCCCGGACACCGCGCTGGCCGGAATGAACCCGACCCTGCTCGCGGTCCTCGGGACGCTGTTCGGCGTGTTGCTGCTGACCATCCCCCTGTGGATGCGGATGTGGCGGACGCTGAACGCCGAGCGTGCCGCGCGGATCCGGAACCAGGAACGCGAGGAGATCGCCTCGCACCTGCACGACTCGGTTCTTCAGACGCTCGCGCTGATCCAGAAGCGCGCCGACCAGCCCGACGCCGTCGCACAGCTCGCCCGTCGCCAGGAGCGCGAGCTGCGGCAGTGGCTCTTCGGCGACCAGGCGCGCAGGCGCGAGTCGCTCGCCGCGGCCGTCTCGGCGGTCTCGGCGGAGGTGGAGGACGCGTACGGTGTCGAGATCGAGACGGTGACGGTCGGCGACGTGACTCCCGACGAACTGCGCGACGAGACGGTCTCCAACGGGTTGCAGACGGTGGTCGCGGCCGCTCGCGAGGCATTGGTGAACGCCGCCAAGCACTCCGGCGCCGACAAGGTGGACGTCTACTGCGAGGTGGACGACGACCACGTCGAGGTCTTCGTCCGCGACCGCGGCAAGGGGTTCGATCCCGACGCGGTGAGCCAGGACCGCCAGGGCATCGCGCGGTCGATCCGCGCGCGCATGGAGCGTGTGGGAGGGTCGGTGCGAATCACCTCGACACCGGGCCGTGGTACCAATGTGGCGCTGATGCTGCCGCGTGGCCGGCGGCACGGGCCGTCGGCGTCCATCGATTCGGAAACTCAACGGACACAGGAGCTCTCATGACCGCCGACAAGACCTACCGGGTGTTCCTGGTCGACGACCACGGGGTGTTCCGCTCGGGGGTGCGCACCGAGCTCGCCGGCGAGGCCGGACTCGAGGTGGTCGGCGACGCGGGCAACGTTCCCGAAGCGGTCGCGGGCATCGTCCAGGCGCGTCCCGACGTGGTGCTGCTCGACGTCCACATGCCGGGCGGCGGAGGTGTCGCGGTGCTCCGCGGGGTGACCGACGCGCTGGGTTCGGAGGCGCCGGTGTTCCTCGCACTGAGCGTCTCCGACGCCGCCACCGATGTCATCGCCACCATCCGCGCCGGCGCGCGGGGGTACGTCACCAAGACCATCGACGGCACCGAACTGGCCGACGCGGTCCGTCGCGTCGCCGAGGGCGACGCGGTGTTCAGTCCGCGACTGGCCGGATTCGTCCTCGACTCCTTCACCGGGCGGTCGCCGGTGCCCGAACCGCAGCTCGATCCCGAACTCGATTCGCTGACCCGCCGCGAGATGGAGGTGCTGCGCCTGCTCGCGCGCGGCTACACCTACCGGGAGATCGCGGAGGAACTGTTCATCTCGGTGAAGACGGTGGAGACTCACGCGTCGAACGTGCTGCGCAAGACGCAGCAGTCCAACCGCAACGCCCTCACCCGCTGGGCGGTGAACCGCCAGATCGGATGAGGCGGGCGCGGGTCACATCACCAGGATGATGATGCCCGCGGCGATCGCGGTGAGCAGTGCGAATACGGCGAAGACAGCGGCCGCGAGACCGGCGTGACTGCTCGGCCCCTGCTGCTGGTAGTAGGTGGGCGGGGGCGTGTACAGGCCCGGCGCCGACGAATACTGCGTGGGAGCGTAGGGCACCGGTTCCGGCGTGGTTCGCGGCGCGTAATAGCCGGAGGCGACCTGAGTCGGGTTGTGGGGCGCCGAGCCCTGCGACGTGTCCGGGGCCGAGTGCGTCTGCGGGGCGGACGTCTGCGGAGTGGACGGTTGCGATGTGGAGTGACCGCTGATCGGGGGCAGTGTGGCCGACCGGTTCCGCGCCGACAGCGGTTTGGTCGCCACCAGCCCGGTGAGCACGTTATCGGTGGTGCCGAGGGTGTCGGCAGCGTACTTGGCGAGCAGATCTCGGGCCTGGGCCATCGTCGGCCGATTGGCGGGATTCGGCTCCAGCAGCCGCAGGAGGATCGGCGAAAGCGCGCCCGCCCGGGTGATCGGATTGATCTGACCGAGCGCCACCCGGTGCAGCGTGGCGATGTAATTGTCCTCGCTGCCGAACGGGGGACGCCCCTCGATCATCGTGTACAGGGTGGACCCCAGCGAGTAGACGTCCGAGGACTCGCCCGGTTCATCGCCTCGGGCCACTTCCGGTGCGAAATACGCGGGCGTGCCGGTCACGACACCGGTCTGAGTGATGGATACGTCGTCCTTCGCGCGGGAGATGCCGAAGTCGGTGATCTTGACCAGGCCGACGTTGCGGCCGGTGTTCGCGATCAGGATGTTGGCCGGCTTGATGTCGCGGTGGACGATGCCGGAGGCGTGCGCTTCGGCGATGGCGTCGGCCACCTGCGCGCAGATCTGCGCGGCCTCGACCGGATCGATCGTCCCGTTCTCGTGCAGGACGTCGGCCACGCTGTGGCTCGGCAGGTACTCCATCACCAGCCACGGCTCGTTGCGATCGAGCGCGACGTCGTGCATCGCAACGGCGTTCCGGTGCGAGAGCCGAGCTGCCAACCGGCCCTCACGCAGCGCTCGGGCCCGGGAGGTCTCGGCGACTGATTCGTCCATCCCGCTGGTGGTCAGGACCTGTTTCACCGCCACCTCGCGGTCGAGGAGTTGATCGTGCGCCAGCCACACCGCACCCATGCCGCCGTGTCCGATCCTTCGGATCAGCCGGTAGCGTCCGGCCACCAGATACGACGGGCCGGGTGTGGCAGGAGAGGTCATGGCCCGATGATAGCCGCAGGCGGTGACGGCGATCGGGGCCGCACTCACTGTGCGCGCCGGCCCTTGACGAGTCCATCGCACGTATGTTCGGATAGGTGGCATGGCAGCGCTGACCGAACTGGTGTGCGGCGACTTCATGCGATCGACCATGATCCCGGAGGCGCCGGGCGTCCGGGTGCACGAGGTGCTGGCGCGGACAGTGCTGGAATCGGTCACCGGCGACCGGAGTCATCGGCACTCCTTCGCGGCCTCGGCTCTGCGGCGGTCGGGCGAGGCGATGCAGGTGAAGATGAACGCCCCGGCGGTGCTCCGGAGGGAGCTGCGGCGTCGGTCGTGGCGTCGCGACACCGTGGCGATCGGAGTGGCCGAGGATCCCTACGATCCGGTGGAAGAGCACTACCGGATGATGCCTCAGGTCCTGTCGGTCCTGTCGGAGTCGCAGACGCCGATCGCTCTCTACACCGCGTCGACGCTGCTGCTGCGCGATCTGCCGTTGCTGCGGTTGATCGGGCGGGCGGTGCCGGTGACGGTGTCGATCTCACTGGCCACCCTCGATCCGGGACTGTCGGCGCGGGTCGATCCTTCGGCATCGTCGCCACGGGCGCGACTGGACATGGTGGCGCGGCTGTCGGAGGCGGGACTCGCGCCGCATATTCGGATCGCGCCGCTGCCGCCGTTGCTCGCCGACGGCACGGCGCAGCTCGACGAACTCCTCGCGGCGTTGTCGGCCGCGGGTGCCGCCCGGGTGTCGGTGTCTCCGCTGCAGTTGGGCGGTGACGGCGGTGCTGACTTCCTCGGCTGGCTGGGAAATGAGCACCCTGCGCTGGTGCGCAGGTACCGCTCCCTCTACGGCCGACGGAGCTTCGTGTCGGCGGAGTATGCGCTCGGTCTCCGGGCACGGATGACGCCGCTCGTGGAGAAGTACGGTCTGGGCAGTGACCCGGAGTCGGAGAGTGTGAATCCGGCCGAACCGTCGGTGCTTCCGCCGGCGGGGACGGCTCCCTCGCCAGATCTGACGTTGTTCTGATCAGGTTCGGATCGGGTCTGCGGCTGCGGTCGCTGCGTGCGGAATCGAGGTACCGCCAGGAAGTGGGCCGGGTCAGGCTCCGGAGTCGTCGATCAGGTTCTGTTCGCTGCGGTCGATGAAGAGTGCGCCGCACAGTGCGGCCAGGATCAGCAGTATCACAATCAGGCCGATGAGGATCGCTTTGCTGACGGTGACGAGCTCCTGGGCGTCACTCAATCCGAGTCCGTCGAGGAACCCGGCGAAGTACCAGGACGGCCAGATCCACACCGCTACGGGGACGAAGGCGGCGGCAGTGGATCCGACGGCGGCGACTCCGGCCAGGACTCGGCCGATGCTCTGGGCTTTCGCGGCGGGCAGCAGTGCGACGATTCCGGCGAGGGCGGCCAGCGCGCATGCGGCGACGATCAGCCAGCCGCGGCCGGCCGGTGCCACGCCGAGGTCGCTCTGGCTCACGGTGCCGATTCCGAGTCCGTTCCATGAGGCGTCCATGCCCAGTCGGCGCAGGTCGAACCACGGCAGCGCCGTGACCGCGATTCCGGTGACGGCGGCGGCGATGACGGCGAATGGAAGGGCTCGGGACTGCATGGATCCGAATGGTAGAGCATGGTGCGCCGACGGTCGCTGTTGCGACTGAAGGGACGCAGATCCTCGCGTGTGGCGGGTGTTTCCTGCTCCGTTGACGGTTGTCAGAGGGCGGACTTAACATCGAACACAAGTTCGAACACCGGCATCTTCCCTGCCGCTTCGGACGAGAGGTGAGAACACGGGCGCAAGCCCGGAACGACGAGGGGAAGCGCCATGAATGCAGCGGAGAAGGCCGAACTGGAACACCTGCGTCGCAAGCTGAGCCGGCTGTCCGGCCAGTCGGGCGCTCGTGCGGGAACGGCCTCGGGAGTGGTGTCGTCGGGAGTGATCGCCGTGCCGGAGTCCGTGGCGTCGTTGTTTCCGAAGCGCGGGCTCCCGCGTGGCTCGGTGGCCGCGGTGTCCGGTGCTTCGGTGGTGCCGATGTCGATCATCGCCGAGGCGAGTCGGACGGGGGCCACGGTGGCTCTGGTCGGGCTGCCGCGACTCAATCTGGCCGCGGCGGTGGAGATGGGGGCGGATCTGAGCCGGATCGCGGTGGTCGCCGAGCCGGGAGCCGATCGACTGGAGGTGGCTGGGGTGCTGCTGGACGGAATGGACCTGGTGGTGCTGGGATTCGAGGATCGACTGGGTCCGACGGGGTCGTCGGTGGCACCGGCCCGAGCCCGGGTGCTCGGGGGCCGGGCGAGGAAGCAGTCGTCCACGCTGCTGGTCCTCGGTGACTGGCCGGGGACGGCCACGCGTGTGCAGGGGCGAGTGCGGGAGTACCGGCATCTGCCGGTACGGCGAAGCGGATACGGCCGCATCGGGGGTTTTCGGGTGGAAGTTCAGGTGTCGGCGCCGGGGGCTCGCCCAGTGAGCGACGTGTTCGACCTCGTGGTGCCGGGACTGGGAGAAGAAGGAGTGATGCGGCTGGTCCGGCCGACGATGCCGAAGGCGGGGTCAGGTGCAGAACACGGGGCCCGGGTGCCGGCGGCGCTGGCGGTGGCGAATTGACCGCCGATTCTCCCGGCAGGCGAGTGCTGGCACTGTGGTGTCCGGACTGGCCGACGACGGCGGCCGCCGCGGCGGCCGGGCGAGTTCCGGGCGATCCGGTGGCGGTGCTGCGGGCGGGACGAGTGGAGGCGTGTTCGCATGCGGCCCGCGTCGACGGGGTGAGACGGGGGATGCGCAAACGGCAGGCGCAGTCGTCGTGTCCGCGGCTGACCGTGTACGACGCCGACCCGGCACGCGATGGGAGATTGTTCGAGCCGGTGGTGGCGGCGGTGACCGGCGTGGTCCCGATGACCGAGGTGCTGCGGCCGGGACTGCTGGTGGTGGCCGCCGATCGTGCGGCGCGCTTCTTCGGCGGGGAGGAGCAATTGGCCGAACGGCTCACCGATGCGGTGGCCGAGGTCGGCAGGGGCCGCGACGCAGATGGTCTCGGAAGGACGGTGGTCGGGGGAGTCACGGCCAGAGTCGGGGTGGCCGATGAGCTGTTCACCGCGGTGCTCGCCGCGAGATCGGGGCAGACCGTCCCGCCGGGGACGGATGCCGCCTATCTCTCGGCGAGGCCGGTCGCCGACCTGGTGGCAGAACCCGCGCTGAACGGCCCGGGACGTGAGGATCTGGTGAGTCTGTTGTGGCGCTTGGGGATTCGCACCCTGGGCGCCTTCGCTGCGATGGATCCCGCGGATATCGCATCACGTTTCTCCGGCGATGCGATCACCGCGCATCGGCTGGCCCGAGGTCTGCCGGGCCGGCGGCCCAGCCGGGCACCGATCCCGCCGGGTTTGGCGGTGGAGCACAGCTGTGATCCGCCGGTCGATCGGATCGACGCCGCGGCCTTCCTGGGACGGCGAATGGCGCAGGAGCTGCACGAGCGACTGTCCGCAGCCTCGCTGGCCTGTATGCGACTGACGATTCACGCGTTCACGGAGCGAGGGCAACGGCACTCACGGACCTGGCGATGCGTGGAGCCGCTCACGCCGGAGGCCACTGCCGACCGTGTGCGCTGGCAGCTGGAGGGGTGGCTGACCGGCCGGGCCGGCAGCGTCGAAGCGCCTGACTCACCGGTCGTCCGACTGGTGCTGGAGCCGGTCGAGGTGGTGAATCCGGGAACGCTGCAGTCGGCGCTGACGGGCGCCGGGCTTCCGGGCGACACCGGTGGCGGTCTCGGCGATCAAGCACGTCGGGCTCTGGTCCGGGTCCAAGGGCTGCTCGGCGGCGAGTCGGTGCGGGTGCCGGTGCGCAGCGGTGGTCGGGGACCGGCCGAGCAGGTGGCGCTGGTGGCCTTCGGCGACGAACTGCGACCGCCGCGCGATCCGGCGGCCGCCTGGCCGGACCGCCTTGCCCGGCCGACGCCCTCGCTGCTGGTGCAGGCCACAGCGGAGGTCCTCGACGCCGAGGGGCGGTCGGTCGCCGTGAGTCCGCGCGGTGCGTTCAGTGCGGAGCCGGTGACCGTGCGGCTCGGGGCGCGGTCGCATCGTCTGCACTGGTGGGCGGGACCGTGGCCGTTCGGTCCGGGGAACGCTCGGGCACAGGCACTGCTGGAAGACGGCCGCGCACTGCTGCTCTGCTGCCGGGAGGCGGTGTGGGTTGTGGAAGGAGTCTATGAGTGAGGCGAACCCGTTCCGGCGATCCCAGAGGAGGACTCAGCTGTTCGCGCCACGCGCCGCGACCGGCCATGATTCGAGTTCACCGTACGGGTCCGGACCGGCGAACAGTTCGTCGACCAGGTTCACCGCGGTACAGACGTGGTTGGGTATCACCCGTACCCGGTCGCCCACCTCGGGCACGACGGCAGCCGGTGGGAACTCGGCGACGGCATGATGCTCGGACAGCGAGACGAGACGGGCGTCGAGATGATCGGCGAGCCGGCCGAAACCGGTGGTCCAGCCGGGGCGGTCCGCCCCGAGGATCTTGCTGCCGGCGTCGAGCACCACCCGGGAGCCGGATGCGCTGACCACCGTGGACACCGCGGTCAGTGCGATGTCGTCGATACCGCAGCTGCCGAGTTCCAACTGCTGGGCGTCGTTGAAGACGTAGACGCCCGGACGCAACTCGGTGACCACGCCGGGATCGGCGAGTCGTGCGGTCGGCGTCGACCCTCCGCTCACCACGGAGACGTCGATACCGTTGTCGCGCAGAGCGTTCGCAGCGACGGCCAGGGATCGGGCCTCCTGCTCCGCGGCGTCGGCTCGCGCTGTGTCGAGTCCGTAGCCGTGGCCGGGGAAGGTGAAGACACCGGCCACGGTCAGTCCCGCGTCGCGAGCCGCGTCGGCGACCGAGACCACGCTATCGGCGGGTACACCGCTGCGGTGCATGCCCGAATCGATCTCCACGAGCACTCCGACGGGAGCGCCGCCGAGTCCTTCGGCGAGACGGCGCACGCCCTCGACGGAATCGGCACCGACGGTCAGCGTCACCCGACCGGCGAGTGCACGCAGGCGGCGGGCCTTGTCCTCCGACAACCACAGCGGATAGGCGACGAACAGATCGTCGAACCCGGCGTCGGCGAAGACCTCCGCCTCGCCGATCGTCGCGACGGTGAGTCCGACGGCACCGGCGGCGAGCTGCCGCTGCGCGACCCGAACGCACTTGTGCGTCTTGGCATGTGGTCGCAAGCGCACGCCGTGCCGTTCGGCCCACCCGGCCATCGCGGCGAGATTGCGGTCGAGGCGAGCGGGATCGACGTGCAGGAACGGAGTGTCGGGCATACCTGATGGTGGCATGGACGACGGCTTTCGTCGTCAGCCGGTGCGGCCGAGCGCGGCGTCGGACTCCTCATGCAGAAGGAAGTCCTGATGGAGCAGCCGGTTGGTGAGCCGCGGTGCGGCGTGATGACCGAAATCGATGAGGTCGCCGAGTAGCGTGTTCACCCGCTTGGGGCGCTCGACGATCGCGTGCAGCACCCGGTGGGCGGCCTTGTCGACGCTCCAGATCCCCCGAGCGCTGTCGTAGGCGTTGGTCGGAACGATCATCCGCGTTCGGGTCAACGGGATGCGCACATTGCTGAACGTGACGTGATCGGAGAGGGTCTCGGCACCGGTGGCGTCGCTGAACGCCTCCAGTGCGGCCTTCGACGCGGCGTACGCGCCGAATCGTGGTGCGCGGCTTTGGACTTCGATCGAGGACACGTTGACGATATGTCCGGACTGCCGCTCGATCATGTGCGGCAGCAGGGCGAGCGTGAGATAGACGGCGCCGAAGTAGTTGACGGCCATCATCCGGTGATAGTCGTGCGACCTGGTCACCGCGTTCGCGGTCGCCCGTCGGATGGACCGGCCTGCGTTGTTGACCAGCACGTCCACATGGCCGTGCTCGCAGATCACCGACTTCACAAGGGTCTGCACCGCGGCCTCATCGGTGATGTCGACGGGATAGGCGTACGCGCGTCCGACGGGCAGCCCGGGTTTGGGAACCTCCGCGTCGAGTTCGGCGGCGGTCTCGATCAGCCGATCGGCGTCGCGGGCCACCAGGAAGACGTTGGCGCCGCGCCGCACGCACATGCGGGCGGTCGCGCGGCCGATTCCCGACGACGCCCCGGTGATCAAGATGTTCTTGCCGACCAGCGGGCCCCGCGAATCGTTGCGGCGGTGACGGGCCGGATCGAGATTCTCGTACCAGTACCGCCACAGTCGGGGTGCGTACTCGTCCAGATCGGGCAGTCTCACACCGAGCGTGTCGAGTTCGGCGGCGGTCGCGTCGCTGCGGAACACCACGGGAAGGGAGGCGACGTCGAGGATCGCGGGTGGGACGCCGGTCTGTTCGGCGATCAGGTCGCGGCCGGGCCGCAGCAGTCCGCGACCGCTGGCGGCCAGCATCGGCCTCACCAGCCCCGAAGGCAGTGCGGTGAAGGCCCACGGTCCGTCGAAGGCCGGTGACAGGGCGTTGAACAGGTCGGTGATCGAGCGTGGGTCGGGGTCGGCGAGATGGAACACGAGCCCGCTCCGGCCGTCCTGCACATCGATCAGCGCGACCATCGCCTCGGCGACGAAGTCGACGGGGACGACGTTGAGGGGCCCCGGATCGGGGATCGGCAGCGGCAGGAACGAGGGCAGCTGACTGAGCACGGCGAGGTGACCGAAGAAGTAGTAGGGGCCGTCGGCCCTGTCGACCTGTCCGGTGACGGAGTCGCCGACGACGGCCGACGGCCGATACACCCGCCAGCGCAGGCCCTCGGTCTCCCGCACGACGCGCTCGGCGTCGAACACGGTGCGGTGGCATTCGGTCGGCAGGCCTTGGCCGAGGTCGAAGTCGGTCTCGGTGAAGTCGCCGCGATGGTCGCCGGCCACCGCGATCGAGGAGAGATGGTGCAGGAGCGCGCCGCGGGCGAGAGCGAACTCGGCGACCCTTCGGGTGCCGTCGACGTTGACCGCCCGCAGGTCGGCCTCCTCGGCGGTGAGGTCGTGCAGTGCGGCCAGGTGGATCACGTGGTCGACCTCGTCGACGTCGGATCCGTGCAGGCCGAGGTCTTCGTGTGTGAGGTCGCCGGCGACGGCGACGACGCGGTCGCCGCCGTCGATCCCCTCCATGGCGGCGGCGAATCGCTGCAGTGATCCGGTGCGCACGAGCGCGTACACCCGGGCCTGCTCGTCGCGGGCCAGCAGGCGCGCGACGACTCGACGGCCGATGAAGCCGCTGCCGCCGGTCACGAAATAGCTCGTCACCGACCCAGAGTCTCACAGAGAGATACCGATGTGAATGATTGACAGCGGTAATTCGTGCGTCGGTCCGGTCTCTGGCACGCGTCTGGGGTGTGGCCGGGGCGGGCCACGGCAAGGCAGATATCGAACATATGTTCTATCATCGGTGTGTGGGATGGAACAACGGGCCTCCGACCTGGTCGGAGATGGAGCGAGTGCTGTCGGGGCGTGCGCCTGCGCGCGGCGACCGGCTCGGTGAGACGTTTCCGCCCACGTTCAACGGCGCGGGGCCGCCGGGGGACGGCGGCGATTCGCCGGCATGGTCGCGTAAGCGGGGCCCGTACCAGGCCACCGACATCGAGTTCGGCGCATCGACGGTGCCGTACGCCGAGTTGCACGCGCACAGTGCCTACAGCTTCCTCGACGGCGCGTCGATGCCCGAGGCCATGGTCGAGGAGGCGCAGCGGCTGGGGCTGCGCGGGCTCGCGCTGACCGATCACGACGGCTTCTACGGTGTCGTCCGATTCGCCGAAGCGGCCCGCGAGTTCGGCATGCCGACGGTGTTCGGCGCCGAACTCTCGCTGCAGCGAGACAGTGCCCGCGCCGGTGCGGTGGACCCGCCGGGGGAGCACCTGTTGGTCCTCGCACGCCGCGCCGAGGGCTACCGCCGGCTCTCCCGTGTCATCGCCGACGCGCATATGAGCGGTGGCGAGAAGGGGCTGTTGCGCTACGATGCCGACGCGATCACCGAGTACGCCGCCGACGGCGACTGGCTGGTTCTGACCGGGTGCCGCAAGGGTGCGGTGCGCCGGGCGCTCGACCGCGGCGGCCGGCGGGCCGCCGACACCGCGCTCGGGACGATGATCGACCGTTTCGGGGCCGGGAACATCGCCGTCGAGCTGAGCCCCGGTGCCGGGTCGGACGACGACGAACGCAATGCGATTCTGGCGTCACTGGCCGCATCCCATCGGGTGCCGACAGTCGCGACCACTGGCGCGCACTTCGCCGCGCCGGAGAACGGCCGACTCGCTACGGCGATGGCGGCGGTGCGCGCCCGGACCGATATCGCGACCATCGACGGCTGGATGCCCGGGGTGGGCGGGGCGCACCTGCGCAGCGGAGACGAGATGCTCCGGCTGATGCCCGCCCACCGTGAAGCCATCGACAACGCCGTCGCCTTCGCGGAGGAATGCGCCTTCTCGCTCGGGCTGATCGCCCCGAACCTGCCGCCCTTCGCCGTCCCCGACGGCCACACCGAGGCCAGTTGGCTCCGCGCACTCACCGAACGGGGAGCCCGCGAGCGTTACGGCACCAGGGAGCAGCGTCCCGACGCGTACCGGCAGATCGACCACGAGCTGGCGATCATCGAGACGCTGACCTTCCCCGGCTACTTCCTCGTGGTGCACGACATCGTCTCGTTCTGCAAGGACAACGACATCCTGTGTCAGGGCCGGGGCAGCGCGGCGAACTCGGCGGTCTGCTACGCGCTCGGGATCACCAACGTCGACCCGGTCGCCAACCATCTGCTGTTCGAGCGATTCCTCTCACCCGAGCGGGACGGTCCGCCGGACATCGACGTCGACATCGAGTCCGACCGCCGTGAGGAGGCGATCCAGCACGTCTACGCCAAGCACGGGCGCAGTCACAGCGCACAGGTCACCAATGTCATCACCTACCGCGGGCGGTCGGCCGTGCGCGATATGGCCCGGGCGCTCGGGTACGCCCCCGGACAGCAGGACGCCTGGAGCAAGATCCCCGACTCCGCGCCCGACGACGTCCGCGAGCTCGCCGCGCAGATCTCCTCGCTGCCGAGACATCTGGGGATTCACTCGGGCGGAATGGTGATCTGCGACAGGCCGATCGCCGACGTCTGCCCCACCGAATGGGCCCGGATGGAGAATCGCAGCATCCTGCAGTGGGACAAGGACGACTGCGCGGCGGTCGGCTTGGTGAAGTTCGATCTGCTGGGCCTGGGCATGCTGTCGGCACTGCACTACATGATCGATCTCGTCGCCGAGCACAAGGGCGTGCGGGTGGATCTGGCACGGCTCGACCTGGCCGAGGAGGCCGTCTACGACATGCTGTGCCGCGCCGATTCGGTCGGCGTCTTCCAGGTGGAGTCACGGGCGCAGATGGCGACCCTGCCGCGGCTGAAGCCGCGGAACTTCTACGACCTCGTCGTCGAGGTGGCGTTGATCCGGCCGGGGCCGATCCAGGGCGGTTCGGTGCATCCGTACATCCGCCGGCGCAACGGGCTGGAGGAGCCGCACTGCGATCATCCGTCGATGGAGGACGCACTCGGGCGCACCCTCGGCATTCCACTGTTCCAGGAGCAGCTGATGCAGGTGGCGCGCGATGTCGCGGGTTTCGGCGCCGCGGAGGCCGACCAGTTGCGTCGTGCGATGGGATCCAAACGGTCGCCGGAGAAGATGCAGCGGCTCCGCACACGGTTCTACGACGGGATGCGCGAGAGACACGGCATCACCGGCGACCTCGCCGACCGCATCTACGAGAAGATGGCAGCGTTCGCGAATTTCGGTTTCCCGGAGAGTCATTCGCAGAGTTTCGCGTCGCTGGTCTTCTACTCCGCGTGGTTCAAACTCCATCACCCGGCGGCGTTCTGCGCGGCGCTGCTGCGCGCCCAGCCGATGGGCTTCTACTCGCCGCAGTCGCTGGTCGCCGATGCCCGGCGGCACGGCGTCCAGGTGCACCGACCGGATGTGAACTCCTCGCTCTCCCACGCGAGTCTGGAGAACGACGGGCTCGACGTGCGGATCGGCCTGAGTGCGGTGCGCGGACTGTCCGACGACCTCGCGACGAGGATCGTCGAGGAGCGGACCTCCGGCGGTCCGTTCGTCTCGGTGGCGGATCTGTCCCGGCGTGTGAATGCGACGACGGCGCAGCTGGAGGCTCTCGCGACCGCGGGCGCGTTCGAGAGCCTCGGTCTGGATCGCAGACAGGCGCTGTGGGAGGCCGGTGCCGCCTCGGGACTGCGCGACGACCAGCTCGACGTGCCGCCACCGCGGGCGACCCCGACGCTGCCCGGCATGTCGGAGGTGGAACTCACGGCCGTCGACGCGCTCTCCACCGGCATCTCACCCAAGTCCTATCCCACCGAATACCTGCGGCCCCGGCTCGATGCGATGGGTGTGGTCCCGGCCGCCCGGCTGCTGTCGGTGGCCGACGGCAGCCGGGTGCTGGTCGGGGGAGCGGTGACGCATCGGCAGCGGCCGGCCACCGCTTCGGGTGTCACGTTCGTGAACCTCGAAGACGAGACCGGCATGGTGAACGTGGTGTGTTCGGTGGGGTTGTGGGCACGCTATCGGTCACTGGCGCAGACGGCGTCGGCGTTGCTGATCCGGGGCCGGGTGCAGAACGCGGAGGGAGCGGTGACCGTCGTCGCCGATCGGCTGCAGCGACTGGATCTGAAAGTGGGAACGCGGTCTCGGGACTGGTGCTGACGACTCGCCGCACCACCGGCCGAATCGGGATATCGTCGCGGTGACGACGGAGGCGCACAGAGAGCGGGGAGACGCATGGAGGTCGTGATCGTCGATCGTCCGGAGCTGGTGATGGCCGACATCATCGCCGAGGCGATCGAAGGCGGTGCATCGACGCTCGGCCTCGCGACCGGATCGTCGCCGCTGGCCACCTACACCGAGCTGATCCGCAGGCACCGCGAGAACGGGCTGTCGTTCGCGGGCGTCGACGCGGTACTGCTCGACGAGTACGTCGGGCTTCCGCCCACGCACCCGGAGTCGTACGCCCGGTTCATCCGCGACAACTTCACCGATCACATCGACATCGGCACGGTGCACTCGCCGGACGGCATGGCTCCCGATTTCAAGGCCGCCGCCGAAGCCTACGACGCGCTCATCGGCCGCCTCGGCCCGGTGGACGTGCAGATCCTCGGCATCGGCAGCAATGGGCACATCGGATTCAACGAACCGTCGTCGTCACTGACCTCACGCACCCGGATCAAGACGCTGACCGAGAAGACCAGGCAGGACAACGCCCGATTCTTCGACTCGTTCGACGAAGTGCCGATGCACGTGATCACCCAGGGGCTCGGCACCATCTGCGATGCCGAACGGCTCGCGCTGGTCGCCACCGGCGAGGGCAAGGCGGACGCGATCGCGGCGGCGGTGGAGGGACCGCTGTCGGCGTCGTGCCCGGCATCGATCCTCCAGTGGCATCGTCACGCGACGGTGGTGATCGATCCCGCGGCCGCGAGCAAGCTGGCCGACGCCGACTACTACAAGTACGTCTACGCCCACAAGCCTTAGGCGTCCGCAGTGGTTCGCGAACTCGCGGTGCGGCTCGGCTCCGGTCCCACGTAGCGGGCCACCGGACGGATGATCTTGCGCTCGGCGGCCTGTTCGAGGATGTTCGCGGTCCAGCCGACGATTCGCGCGACGCCGAAGGTCGGCGTGAACATCTCCGGCGGCAGACCGACCTCGCTCATCAGCACACCGGCGTAGAACTCGACGTTCGCGTACAGTCGCCGACCGGGCTTGAATTCGTTGATCGCGGTTTCGATCTCGGCCTCCACCGCGGCCGCCTGCCGGACCAGGGGTGAGTCGTAGCGCGTGGTGACCACCTCTTTCAGCAGTTCGGCGCGGGGGTCGTGCGTGCGGTAGACGGCATGACCGAAGCCCATGATGACCTCGCCGCCGGCCACCTTTCCCCGCACCCAGTCCCGGGTGTTCGACGGATCGCCGATCTCCTCGAGCGCCGCCAGCGCCCGTCCGGGCGCGCCGCCGTGCAGCGGGCCGAGAAACGCACCGAGCGCGCCCAGGATCGACGATGTCATGTCCGACCCCGATGAGGCGACCACGCGCCCGGCGAACGTCGAGGCGTTGAAGCCGTGGTCGATGGTGGTCACGAGGTAGGTCTGCAGGGCGCTGACGGCGTCGTCGGCGGTGTTCCCGGTCGCCATCCGCAGGTAGTCGGCCGTGTGTCCGGCGGCGGGGTCGGCGTCGACGACGTCGAGTCCGCGCGCGAGCCGGTGCGCGGCGGCGATCACGGTGGGAGCGATGGCCGCGTAGCGCAGCGCGGCGTGGATGCGGTCGGCTTCGGGCAGGTCGAACAGCGGGCGTTCGGTGATCCCCGCCGTCGCCAGTGCCACGCGCAATGCCGCCAACGGCTCCACATCGGGGGTGACGACGCTGCGCAGCAGATCGACGGTGGTGCCGTCGAGGACGCGGAGTTCACCGATGCGGCGCGCGAACCGCTCCGACGCCGCCGCGTCGGGAAGCTCGCCGTAGATCATCAGATGCCAGACGTCCTCGAAGCGCGCC
This sequence comes from Gordonia sp. QH-12, assembly GCF_001578675.1. Classification (NCBI taxonomy): domain Bacteria; kingdom Bacillati; phylum Actinomycetota; class Actinomycetes; order Mycobacteriales; family Gordoniaceae; genus Gordonia; species Gordonia sp. QH-12. Next base: position 60,497 of record NZ_KQ969288.1, on the reverse strand, counting down.
GTGCGCGCCAGCTCCGTCGCGTCGTACTGCCGGTAGTGGTAGAAGCCCTCCTCGCCGCGCACGTCGCCGATGGCCGTGTCGGCGACGATCACATTCTTCAGTCCGCGGGGAACGGTGATGGGCGTGCTCTGAGTCATGCGGCCGAGTCTGCGCCCATTGATCAACATCTGCAATGTTGATTGAATCAACCCGTGGACCAGTGGATTACCACGTCGGAGGCGGCGGCCCGGCTCGGAGTCAAGCGCGGGACGCTGTACTCGTACGTCAGTCGCGGCGTCCTGTCCTCGCGGCGGATGCCGGGCCAGTCGGAATCGCTGTTCGACCGCACGCAGATCGACTCCCTGGCCGCCGCCAAGCACGACGGACGCCGGGCGGGCGACCGACTGCTGCGGTTCCGCGCCGTCGCCAGCGGCGTGTCCGCGATCCGCGACGACCGCCTGTACCTGCGGGGCCGTGACCTCGCCGAACTGTGCGCGGAGACCGATTTCGCGGGGGCGGCGAAGTTGGTCCTCGGAGCCTCGTCGGTCGTGACCCCGCCCGACGTCGACGGTTCCGTGGTGTCGGGCGTGCCCGTCGAGCGCCGCATCCCGTTGACGGTGGCGTTGATCGCCGCGGCCGACCCGCTGCGGGCCGATCTGTCGGACATCGGCGACCGCGTCGTGGGACTGCTTCCGCGTCTTGCCGCATCAGTGCCCGAAATCGACTTCACGCACCCGTGGATCGACCTGCTCGCGACCGTTCTGATCGACAACGGGCTCGCCGCGTCGACGACGGCGGCCCGGGTCGCGGCGTCGGCACGCGCCGGGGTGTTCGACGCGCTGCTCGCCGGATACGCGGCGCTGTCGGGTCCGCTGCACGGTGGGGCGCCGGCCACTGCCCGGGTGCTGCTCGACGCGGTGGTCGGCGGGACGGCAGTCGATCGCGCGCTGGCCGACGCGGTGGTCGGAGGCCGTGTGCCGGGGTTCGGGCACGTGATCTACACCGGGGTGGATCCGCGGGCGCGGATCGTGCTCGACCGTGTCCGGGCCGACCGGCCCGACTCGCAGGCCCTGGCTGCGGCCGAGTCGATCGCCCGCCGGGTGGGGCGGCCGATGAACATCGACTTCGCCGGTGCTGTCGTCACCCACGAGCTGGGGCTCCCGGTGCGGTCGGGGGAGGTGCTGTTTCAGTACGGGCGGACGGTCGGGATGGCCGCGCACGCGGTCGAGGAGTACGGCGAGGCGCCGCTGCGGTGGCGAGGCAGCAGGACGGGGTGACGAGTGGGACGTGCCGGACGCGACCTCGTCACCGGCGTCACACCGCGCCGTCGAACCCGTGCTGACGCCACGCCTCGTACAGCGCGACGCTGGTGGCATTCGCCAGGTTCATCGAACGCCGCCCCTCCAGCATCGGGATGCGCAGCCGGTCGGTGATCCGCGGATCGGCGAGGACCTCGTCGGGCAGTCCCGTGGGTTCCGGTCCGAACAACAGCACATCGCCGGTCTCGTAGGCGACGTCGGTGTAGAAGCGGGTGGCGTGGGCGGTGAAGGCGAACACCCGTCGGGGAGCGAGCCGTTCCCACGCGGTGTCCAGGTCCGGGTGGACGGTCACATTGGCCATCTCGTGGTAGTCGAGACCGGCACGGCGCACCTGGGCATCGGTCATGGTGAACCCGAGCGGCTCGATGAGGTGCAGTTCGCAGCCCGTGTTGGCCGCGATCCGAATCGCATTGCCGGTGTTCGGAGGGATGCAGGGCTGGTAGTAGACGATTCGGAACACACGAGGATCCTATGCTCCGGCACCTCGCAAGCCGGAGTCGAGGCACGGGCGCTTGACGCGTCTCGAATGAATGTGCGAGGATGTTGTATCCGCGATTCGCTGGCGTAGACCCTCTCACGGTCCGCCGGAAGCGATCCGCGAATCTCCCGAGGAACTCTGGGTCAAGGATCGGCGCATCGATGCAGCCGAACCACGAGAGCCTCATGAAGTCCGTGACTGGGCCGATATCGGAGCCCCAGACCCATGACATCTCCCGCGACGGCGTGAGCCGTTGCCATCTACCCGAATGCCAGGAGGCATCACATGAACAGCACTATCGACAACAACAACACCACCATCACCTCGATCGCGGGACGGGCCGGGCTCGATCCGAAGCAGACCGTCTGGTTTCAGATCGACGACGCCACCGGCTTCTACGTGACGGTCGAGGAGTTCCTCGCCGTCGCGCGGTCGCAGCAGATGGCCGCCGCCTGACCTCTGTTCGCGGCAGGGACCGGGCGGTTCAGCACAGGCTGGGTTCGCCGATCTTGACGACCGACAGAACGGCGTCGCCCTCACCGATCGGCGTCCCGGGGGACGGAGTCTGAGCGACGACCACCCAGTTCCGATCGCGGATCTGGTGCCGGCCCCTGCCGGTGGCGTCGTTGCTTCGCGAGTAGAAGACACCGGCCCGCTGGATCTCGTTCTGAGCCTCTTGGAGGTTCATGCACACGACGTTCGGCATGATCGCGTTCGCGGCCGAGCTGACTGGTGCCGCAGCGTGCTGGGTATTCATCTCGGTCGTCTCCGGCGCCGTCGCGCCTCCGGCGGAGACGTCGCCGGTGGAACAGCCGACGAGCAGGCCGGCTGCGACGACTGCCGCAACGACACCGGTCACAGAGCGAAACATGGGGCGCCTCTCATTCTGATGAATGGGACGATACCGACTCATATCGGGCGGCGGCGGGGAACCACCCCGCGTCCGCCGCCTCAGATTCGTCGCGACAGCACCACGCGCCCGCCTCGTGCGGGCGCGTACGCGACGCCTCGGGAGTGCCAGCGTTCGCCCTTCGCCGCGGTCGGCTGGACGGTGAACGTGCGCAGCAGTTCTCGGAGCACCACATCCATCTCCATGTGCGCGAACGCTGCTCCGATGCAGCGCCGGGTGCCGCCGCCGAAGGGCAGCCACGCCTGCCCGGGCTTCGCGTCGACGAAGCGCTGCGGGTCGAACCGTGCCGGGTCGGCGAACTGCCGGCTGTCGTCGTGCAGCAGTGAGATGGCCACCACCGCGTTGTATCCCTTGGGGATTCGGTAGTCGCCGAGTTCGAGACCGTCCTCGGCGATGACGTGTCTGCCGAACAGGTCGATCACCGGCCGGCTCCGCTGGACCTCGTGGATCGTCGCGATCCGGAGTGTGTTCTCCTCCGACCGCGCCTCGGCCGCGAGGTCGGCGAGAATCCGCGGGTGCCGGCTCAGACGCTCCATCGCCCACGCGAGCGTGGTCGCGGTGGTCTCATGACCGGCGGCGAGCAGGGTCAGCAGTTCGTCGCGGATCTCCGCGTCGGACATGACCGTGCCGTCGTCGTAGCTGCTCTGCACCATCAGCGCGAGGATGTCGTTGCGCTCGGCGAGGTGGGCGTCAGCGCGGGCCTGAGTGATCAACGGCGAGATGACTGCGTCGTACTCGGCGCGCTCGGCGTCGAATCGGTTGCGCGGGTTGGCCTTTCCTCCCAACCGCGGCAGTTCGGGAAGCGTGGCGAGCCGCGACCCGTTCGTCACCAACGGAGGCATGAGGTCGGCAAGCGCGTCGAGTCCGCTGCCCTGCGCCCCGAACACCGCGCGGAGGATGACGTTCAGCGTGATCCGCATCATCGGCTCGAGCGTCGCGAAGGGACGTCCGACCGGCCAGCGCGACGCCTCCGAGGCGAACTCCTGCGCGACGATCGCCTCGTACTCCTTGATTCGCCGCCCGTGCAGCGGCGGAGTGAGCAGACGCCGCCGGCGCCGGTGCTCGTCGCCGACGAGTGCGAACATCGAACCGCGGCCCAGGGTGCGCCCGAGGTTGGGCCGGACGTTGACGACGGTGTCCGACTTCGCCATGCACAGTTGCTTGGCCATCGCCGGATCGCTGATCAGCACGGTCTCGCCGAAGAACGGAAGGGCCAGCGCGGCGGCGTCGCCGTAGCGGTGCGCGATCCAGCGCAGGGATCGACGTCGGTCGACGAGGAATCCGGCACCCTGCACCGCGCGCGGCAGCCGAGGGCCGGGTGGAAGACGGTGCGGCCCGTCGGCGCGTGTGCGTTCCGGATCGGAGACTTGGAGATCCACGACATCGTCCTTTCTCGGGAGCGGGCACCGGCGGAACGCGGCCGCGTCACCGCCTGGTACCGGTCGGTACCAACGGTACGATGAAGTACCGAACTTGCCAAGGGGACCCGTGAGGTGGGAGATGCCGACGACCGCGCAGGAGAGCCCGACCGTCCGCGGACGGCTGCTCGACGCGATGCGCCAGTGCCTGACCGATCGCGGCTACCAAGCGACCACCATCGCCGACATCGTGCGTGTGGCACGCACGTCGAAACGTTCCTTCTACGCCGAGTTCGCAGACAAGCAGGAGTGCTACGTAGAACTGCTGGGCGCCGTCAACGTGGAACTGCTGGCGGCCATCGAGACGGCCGTCGACCCGGCGTCCGCGTGGCCGGCGCAGGTGCGACAGGCGGTGCACGCATACATCACGGTGTGCGAATCGAATCCCGGCACCACGCGCAGCTGGATTCGGGAATTGCCGGCTCTCGGTGACGCGGCCCGTGCGGTGCAGCTCGCTTCGCTGGAGGCGTTCACGGCTCTGATGGCACGCCTGACCGGCACGGACCGGTTCCACGCCGCGGGCATCCCGCCGATGTCTCGCGAGACCGCGGTGATCGTCTGGGGCGGCATTCGGGAACTCGCGGCATCGACGATCGAACGCGGCCTTCCGCTGAGCTCGCTCGAGGAGCCGGCGGTGGCGGCGTGCGTCGCCCTGGTCGGCGGCACGGCCGCTGCGCGCGCCGTCGACTAGGGGGTACGCGCGATCGGCGGGGATAGTGGAACAATAGAGACCCGTGACGGCGATTCGACTGGACGGCAAACTCACCCGCGACGAGATCTTCACCGATCTGAGCGCCCGCGTGGCGCGGCTCAACGCAGCCGGGATCACTCCCGGACTGGGAACCGTGCTCGTCGGCGACGACCCGGGTTCGCACTCGTACGTGAAGGGCAAGCACTCCGACTGCGCCAAGGTCGGCATCGCGTCGATCCGCAAGGATCTCCCGGCCGACGCGACCACCGAGCAGCTGAACGCCGCGATCGACGACCTCAACGCGGACCCCGCGTGCACCGGCTACATCGTGCAGCTGCCGCTGCCCAAGCACCTCGATGAGAACGCGGCGCTCGAGCGCATCGCACCGGAGAAGGACGCCGACGGTCTGCATCCGATCAACCTCGGCCGCCTCGTGCTCGGTAAGGAGTCGACCCTGCCGTGCACGCCGCGCGGCGTGATCCACCTGCTGCGCCGCTACGACATCCCGCTCGACGGCGCGCGCGTCACCGTGGTCGGCCGCGGCGTCACCATCGGCCGGCCGATCGGCCTGCTGCTGACCCGCCGGAGCGAGAACGCGACGGTCACGCTGTGCCACACCGGTACCCGCGACCTCGCGGCCGAGGTGAGCCGCGCCGACATCGTGGTCGCGGCAGCCGGCGTGCCGCACCTGATCACGGCCGACATGGTGAAGCCGGGTGCCGCCGTCATCGACGTCGGCGTCAGCCGCACCGAGGCGGGACTCACCGGCGACGTGCACCCCGACGTCTGGGAGGTCGCCGGCGCGGTGTCGCCCAACCCGGGCGGCGTCGGTCCGCTGACGCGCGCGTTCCTGCTGGCGAACGTCGTCGAGCGCGCCGAAGCTCAGCTGGCGGACCTCGAGAGCAAGTGATGGCGGCCGAGGCGTCCGGGGGTGCCGCGCACGACGGGCCCGTCCCGGTCGACTCGGAACGGGTGGAATCGATGCGCCGTGCCCGCAAGCTGCACGGCTTCATCGCCAACGTGCCCTACTACACCGTTCTGGCGGTGATAGCCGTCGCGGCGCTGCTGGTGCTGATCGACCGTTGGCGACGCGGGGCATTCGTCTTCGGCTCGGCGATGCTCCTGGGCGCGGTGTTCCGTGCGTTCCTTCCGGCGAATCGCGTCGGCCTCCTGCAGGTGCGCAGCCGCGTCTTCGACATCTGCGCCATGGCGGCGCTCGGCGGCACCGTGCTGTGGCTCGCCACATCGATCGACTCGCTCGGAACCGCTTAGCACCTCCGCCGGGTCGGCGCCGTGATGTGTCACGGTTGAGGCATGACCGAATCTGCCGACGCATGCGATCTGTATCGCCGCTGGATCGATGAATTGTGGAACGGGCCGACCGACCGTGAACGTCTCAAGGCGGTCGCCGAGGAACTGGTGAGCGAGGACTTCCTCGGACACTGGCCGAGCGCGGAGGTCGCCGGTCTCGGCAAGCTCGCCGCACTGGTCGACGCCACGAAAGCCACCTACCGGGACCTGGTCTTCGAGGTGGAGGTCGGGCCGTTCGCCGCCGACGGCTACGTGGCCGGGCGGTGGGCAGGTCAGGGTATGACGTCCGACGGACAGATCTCGTATCTGACGGGCAACGACATCCTGAGCGTCCGCGACGGACGGTTCACCGAGTACTGGGTGGCCTCGACGGAACTGTGAGAGTGAGCGCTGCGGGGTGCGGCTCAGTCCGCCGACCGCCGCAGGCGCGCGACGTCCATCGTCTTCGCGAGGAGTTCCCGGATCGGCTCGAACTCGGTGAGGAATCCGTCGTGGCCGGCGTCGGAGCGGATCACGTGCAGCCCGCCGACGCAGTCGCCGAGCTCGCGGGCGATCTCCTCGAGTTGGTACAGCGGATACAGCCGGTCGGAGTCGATCGCGCCGACGACGGTCGGCACGCTGCATCCGGCCAGGGCCGCCGCGACGCCGCCGCGGTCGCGGCCGACGTCGTGGTTGTTGAGGACGTCCGAGAGCACCACGTAGGCGCCCGGATCGAAGCGCCGCTTGAGCTTCTCGGCCTGGTGCTCCAGATAGCTGGCGATGGAGTAGCGGCCGTCGACCAGCGGGTTCTCCTCTCCCTGGGGGCGGTTCTCGAAACGCTGGTCGAGCTCGCGGTCGCTCCGGTAGCTCAGATGCGCGATTCGGCGCGCGATACCCATTCCGGTGCTGGGGGAGCGGCCGGTCCCGTAGTAGTCGCCGCCCTGCCACGCGGGATCGGACTTGATCGCCTCGATCTGGGTGGTCTGCGTGCCGATCTGATCGGCGCTGGCCCGCGCGCCCACCGCCAGCACCAGCGCGGCGCCGACCGCGTCGGGGTGGGTGACGGCCCATTCGAGGGCACGGGCACCGCCCATCGAGCCGCCCGCGACGGCGGCCAGACGGCTGATGCCGAGTGCCTCCAGCGCGAGCGACTCCGACCGGACGAGGTCGCGAACGGTGAGCCGCGGGAAGCGTGACCCCCACGGCCTGCCGTCGGGAGCGAGGGAGCCGGGACCGGTGGAGCCGAAGCAGCCGCCGATCGCGTTCGGCGCCAACACGCACCATTCGTCGGTGTCGACCGCGCAGCCCGGCCCGATCAGTCCGTCCCACCATCCGGTCATCGAGAACTGATCGTCGGCCGGGCCGGCGACGTGCGAGTTACCGGTGAGCGCGTGCAGCGCCAACACGATGTTGTCCCGGGCCGCCGTCGGCGTGCCCCACTTCTGGAAGGCGACGGTGACGTCGGCCAGCGTGGCCCCCGAATCGAGAGTCAGATCGCCGATCGAGACGCTGACCTGAGCTCCGTCCGGACGGGTGGCCCAGTCGGGGTCGCTCACCGTCGTGGCCGGGTCGATACTGACCGACACCTGGCCTCCCTTCAGTAGACGAGACAACGGCAGTGGACGAGACAACGGCTACTTGACTCGCGCTGCCGCGGCGAACCCGGTGGTGAGGTCGGCGAGGATGTCGTCGATGCCCTCGATGCCCACGGCGAGCCGGACTAGACCGGGCGTCACACCGGCGGCCAGCTGCTCCTCCGGGGAGAGCTGGCTGTGCGTGGTGGACGCGGGGTGGATCACCAGCGAGCGGACGTCGCCGATGTTGGCGACATGGCTGTGCAGGGTCAGCGCGTTCACGAAGGCCTTGCCCGCCTCGACGCCGCCCTCGATCTCGAATCCGATGACCGCGCCGGCGCCCTTCGGCAGCAGCTTCTGCGCCCGTTCGTAGTACGGCGACGACTTGAGACCGGCGTACGAGACCGAGGTGACCTGGTCGTTGGCCTCCAAGAACTCGGCCACCTTCTGTGCATTGGAGACGTGGCGCTCCACGCGCAGGCTCAGCGTCTCGATGCCCTGAGCCAGCAGGAAGGCGTTGAACGGCGAGATGGCCGCGCCCGTGTCGCGCAGCAATTGCGTGCGCGCCTTGAGCGCGTAGGCCGGAGCCCCCAGGTCGGCGAAGACGACGCCGTTGTAACTCGGGTCCGGGGTTGTGAAGCCGGGGAACAGGTCTTCACCGTCGCGCTGGACGCGCCAGTCGAAGGTGCCGCCGTCGATGATGACGCCGCCGATCGCGGTGCCGTGACCGCCGATGTACTTGGTGGCCGAGTGCACGACGATGTCGGCCCCGTGCTCGATGGGATTCAGCAGATACGGCGTCGCGACCGTGTTGTCGACGATCAGCGGGAGGCTGTGCGAGTGTGCGACGTCCGCCACTCCGGCGATGTCGAGGACCTGATTGTGCGGGTTCGCGATGGTCTCACCGAACAGTGCGCGGGTGTTGGGCCGGATCGCCGACTTCCACGACTCGAGATCGTCGGGATCGTCGACGAACGAGACCTCGATGCCGAACTTCGGCAGCGTGTAGTGGAAGAGATTGTATGTGCCGCCGTAGACGCGGGGGCTGGAGACGACGTGCCCGCCGGCCTCGACGATGTTCTGAATCGCGTAGGTGGTGGCGGCCTGGCCGGAGGCCACCAAGAGGGCCGCGACGCCGCCGCCGAGAGCCGCGAGGCGCTGCTCGACGGTGTCCTGCGTCGGATTCATGATCCGGGTGTAGATGTTGCCCGGCTCGGCGAGCGCGAACAGGTTCGCCGCGTGGTCGGTGTTGTCGAACACGTACGACGTGGTCTGGTAGATCGGCAGTGCGCGTGTCTTGGCGGTCGCGTCGACTACCTGCCCGGCGTGCACCTGGGTGGTCTCGAAGCTCCAATTCGCGGCGTCAGACATGAGACGTCATTCTCTTTCTTCGGTCGGCGGCCCGGGGTGGGCCTCGTATGTTGGGTCCGACCCTCGGACCCGCGCTTGCTGCGGCGACTTCCGTCGCAGCCAGGTCATCACCCGGAGCACCCCACCGCGGATGGAGGGTTGCCGGTCAGCAAGCCGGGGCTGTGCGCTGACACTCATGACCTGTTGCTGAGGATATATCAACTCGATGCGGCTGTTGAAACGGCTTCACCGCCCCTGGTCGTAAATCTGTCGACCCGGTGGGCGATGTGGTAGGACCGCGCAAAAGCGACGACCGGTGCGAGCGGTCGGTCTCGGCGCGTCGGCGCGGTGTTCAAGGAGAACTGCTGCCGCACAGGGCATTCGGCGCGGATCTGCGGAGGCGCGGCGGTGCTTGCACGATCGCTCGGTCGCTGAGCTGCTCATGGGATATGCTGGTTAAAACAGTACGCGCGTTCTGTTTGGAGCCCGCCGCGCCGAACGACCGTCCGTATTACGTTTGAGGACGAGTGGCCGGCGGTCTACTGCTGAGGAGGGCACAGAGCCATATGGGCAAGATCAAGGTCGAGGGCACCGTCGTCGAACTCGACGGCGACGAGATGACGCGAATCATCTGGCAGTTCATCAAAGAGAAGCTGATCCACCCCTACCTCGACATCGATCTGGATTACTACGACCTCGGGATCGAGAACCGCGACGCGACCGACGATCAGGTCACGGTGGACGCCGCGCACGCGATTCAGAAGCACGGTGTCGGCGTCAAGTGCGCCACCATCACCCCCGACGAGGCCCGCGTCGAGGAATTCGGTCTCAAGAAGATGTGGCGATCGCCTAACGGCACCATTCGGAACATCCTCGGCGGCACCATCTTCCGGGCTCCGATCCTGATCTCGAACGTGCCTCGGCTGGTACCCGGCTGGACCAAGCCGGTGGTCGTCGGGCGTCACGCCTTCGGCGACCAGTACCGCGCCACCGACTTCAAGGTGCCCTCGGCGGGCACGGTCACCATCACCTACACGCCCGACGACGGAAGCGAGCCGATCGAGCACGAGATCGTCCGAATCCCCGAGTCGGGTGGCGTCGTGATGGGCATGTACAACTTCAACAAGTCGATCGAGGACTTCGCGCGGGCGTCGTTCAACTACGGACTGCAGCGCAACTATCCGGTGTACCTGTCCACCAAGAACACCATCCTCAAGGCCTACGACGGCGCGTTCAAGGACATCTTCGCCGACGTCTTCGAGCGTGAGTTCAAGGCCGAGTTCGATGCCGCGGGGCTGCACTACGAGCACCGGCTGATCGACGACATGGTCGCCTCGTCGCTCAAGTGGGAGGGCGGCTACGTCTGGGCGTGCAAGAACTACGACGGCGACGTCCAGTCGGACACCGTGGCCCAGGGCTACGGCTCGCTCGGACTGATGACCTCGGTTCTGATGACACCCGACGGCCAGACCTGCGAGGCCGAGGCCGCGCACGGTACCGTGACCCGGCACTACCGGCAGCACCAGCAGGGCAAGCCGACGTCGACCAATCCGATCGCGTCGATCTTCGCCTGGACGCGTGGTCTGGACCACCGCGGCAAGCTCGACAACACTCCCGAGGTGCGCGAGTTCGCGGAGAAGCTCGAGGACGTCGTCATCAAGACCGTCGAGTCGGGGAAGATGACCAAGGACCTGGCACTGCTGGTCGGCGGCGACCAGGCGTACCTCACCACCGAGGAGTTCCTGGGCGCTCTCGACGACAATCTGCAGGCCGCGCTGCGGTAGTCCTCTCCTCCGGGTGTCGGAGGTCACCGCGGTCTGTGGAATGGCGCTCGGTGTGCGGGTGTTGCGCATCGGGTGGACACCGAGACTCAGGACGTGGCGGCATCGTGCGACGGCGAGCATCCGGCTGGGCGGGTAGGCTGGGTGGTCGGAGCACTCGCGCTCGGCGGGTTCGGCATCGGAACCACCGAGTTCGTCGCGATGGGGCTGCTGCCGAACATCGCGTCGAGCCTCGGCGTCAGTGAGCCGACCGCCGGGCACCTGATCTCCGCCTATGCGCTGGGCGTGGTGGTGGGCGCTCCGCTGATCGCGGTGCTCGCGGCCCGGGTGTCGCGACGGACGCTGTTGATCGCACTCATGGTGGCGTTCACTCTCGGCAATGCGCTGAGTCTGGTGGCGCAGAACTATCCGACGCTGATGGCCGCACGCTTCGTCGCCGGGCTGCCGCACGGGGCGTATTTCGGCGTGGCCTCGTTGGTCGCCGCCCACCTCGCCGGCCCCGGCCGCCGTGCGCAGGCGGTGGGGCAGGTGATGATGGGACTGTCGGTGGCCAACGTCCTCGGGGTGCCGGCGGCCACCTGGCTGGGCCAGGCGCTCGGGTGGCGCGCCGCCCTCGCCCTCGTCGTGGTGATCGGTGCTGTGACGGTGCTCGCGCTGTGGCGCGTGGTGCCCGATCTGCGGTCGATGCGCACCACCGATCCCGCCACTGAACTCGGCGGACTCCGCCACGGGCAGATCTGGCTGACGCTGCTGGTCGGCGTGGTGGGATTCGGCGGCTTCTTCGCCTTCTACACGTATCTGAACACCGCGCTCACCTCGCTGGGCGGACTGTCGGAGGCCGCGGTGCCGATCGCGCTGATGCTGTTCGGCGCGGGAATGGTGAGCGGCAATTACCTCGGCGGCCGTCTCGCCGACCGCCTGGGCGACAAGGCCATCGCCATCGGCATGGCGAGCGCAGCGTCGGCGCTGGTGCTGTTCGCGCTCCTGGTGTCCACCGGGTGGCCGGCCGTGATCATGACCTTCTTCGTCGGCTGTTCCGGATCGGCCGCCATCCCCGGGCTGCAGACGCGACTGATGGACGTCGCGCACGATGCGCAGACGATCGCGGCCGCGCTCAACCATTCGGCGCTGAACGTCGCCAACGCTCTCGGCGCATGGGTCGGCGGGCTGGTGATCGCCCACGGTCTCGGTTACCGGGCACCGTCACTGGTCGGTGCGGTCCTCGCGGTGGGCGGCGTGCTGGTGCTCGCGGCGGCGGTGGCGGCTGCGCGGCGGTCCGGCGAGGAGATGCCGCAGCGGGAGGTCGCGGTTCCGGTCGGAGACGAGCCCGTGGGCGATGTCCGAAGCGGTCGCTAGGGTGGTCCCGTGACCACACCGTTCTCCATCACCACGATCAACGTCAACGGGATCCGTGCCGCTGTGAAGCAGCGCTCGGACGACAATCCGGGCATGCTCCCGTGGCTCGAGGACGCCGCACCCGACGTGGTGCTGATGCAAGAGGTGAGGGCAGGCGACGCGATCGCTCGCAAGGCGCTGCAGCCCGCGCTGGATGCCGGGTGGCACTTCGTGCACACGGAATCGTCGGTCAAGGGCCGCGCCGGCGTCGGGATCCTGTCTCGCCGCGCACCCTCGCAGGTGCGGGTCGGTTTCGGCAGCGACGAGTTCGACACGGCGGGACGGTACATCGAGGCGGATTTCGACTTCGGCGGTGAGACGGTGACCGCGGCGAGCCTGTATCTGCCGACGGGGGCGGCGCCGACCGAGCAGGAGAAAGACATCGAGAAGTACGAGGAGAAGCGGCGCTTCCTCGAAGTGTTCCGGCCCTACCTCGACAAACTGCTCGGCACCGGGGGACTGGCGGTGGTGGCGGGTGACTGGAACATCGCGCCCGACGAGCGCGACATCAAGAACTGGAAGGGCAATCTCAAAAACGCGGGTTTCCTCCCGCACGAGCGGGCATGGGTCGCCGGACTGCTGGAGGCCGGCTGGGTGGACGTGGCGCGCGAGCATCACGGCGACGTCGCTGGGCCGTACGCGTGGTGGTCGTGGCGGGGCAAGGCGTTCGACAACGACGCCGGCTGGCGTATCGACTACCACCTCGCGACGCCGGCATTGGCTGCACGAGCGCAACGGACGCGGGTTGATCGAGCCGGCGCGTACAACCTTCGGTGGTCCGATCACGCCCCGGTGACCGCGGTATTCGGCTGAGCGGTCCGCGGCCTCCGGGGCGCATCCGTCAGCTGGCCGATTTGCTTCCGCTGCCGATGCCGCCGATCACGCCGCCGACCAGTCCGGCCACCACCTCGCTGATGATGTCCTGGGTGGACCCGGAACTGGACAGATCGCCGCTGACGCTGCCGATCGCCTCGCCGGGAGACATCGGGCGAGTCAGGAAGCACGCGGTGAGACCGGGGAAGTCGCCTTCGACCCCGACAGTTCCGGTGACGGCGATGCCGCCGCTGGTGACCGGGAAGCCGGGAAACTTCGACAGCGGCATGTCGTAGGTGAACGACGCCGTGACGGGATGGCTCGAGGTCACCGACCAGCCCGTGTTCGAGACCTTCCAGCCGGTACCGGACGCAGTCACCGGAACCGCCTCTTCTTTGAGGCCGGTGAGGAAGTGGTACGCCCTCACCTTCGCCGTCGGCTTCCCGAATCCGGCGGGCGGGGTGTCGGTGATCGAGTTGACGTACGGATTGCCGGCACCGGAGGTGCCGACGTCGATCGTGTAGGTCACCTTCGCGAGCGCACCGGCGGTCTGGGTCACCGACTTGGAGTAGTTATGCGTCGCTAGGGTGGCCTTCTTGGTGGTGCGGCTGGCCGACGAGCAGGTCGCGGCGTCGGCGCCACCTGCCGCGCCGACGGAGGCGGCGGTGAGGCCACCGCAGATCAGGGCGGCTGCGGTGACGAGAGAAGTCGTGCGGGACAAGGGGATTCGCTTCATGCGGGACCACCGTTCAGAGAGAATCATCAGTGACTGCGCCAAGGGCGCTTCGGTGCGATCCTGGCACGCACACAGCCGAGGAGCCGATTCGCGGCGCGGGCGATGGCACGAATCCGAGGTCGGACTTCATCCCTCTCATGTCGAGAAACCGACGACGGGCCCGCTCCCATGGAGCGGGCCCGTCGCCTATGTGTCGGTGTCGGTGGAGGTCAGTCGTCCTGTCCGCCGACGGCGCCGCCGATGATGGCCGGAATCATGTCGGTGAGCGAGCCGGTGCTCGAGAGCTGCCCCTCCGAGGAGCCCAGGCCCGCCGAGTCCAGGCTGCCAGTGATCGCCTCGCCGGCGTTGGGTGCGCGCACCGTGGTGCAGGCGGTCAGGTTCGGCATCTGCTTCGAACCGATCGACCAATCCGGCGTTCCTCGCACGGCGGCACCGCCGCTGGTGAGCTGCTTTCCGACTCGAACGCTGCTGGGGAGCTGGTAAGTGAAGCTCGCCGTGTATGCCTGACCAGCGAAGATCGCCCACCCGGTGTGGCTGATCCGCCAGCTGGCGTTGTCTTTGGTGACGTCGCCGGGTGCGACGGCCCGTTCCTGGATGAGTTTGTCGAACGCACCGCCGCCGCCGAGAATGCCGCCGAGCAGGGTGAACGCCTTGACCTTGACCGTCGGCTTCACATCACGTAGTTCCGCCGGCGGGGTGTCCCAGACGCCCTGCACGTACGGGTTACCTGCGCCGGTTGTGCTGACGGAGATCGAATAGGTAATCGATGCACCCTGGCCGACCTCGGCGGGTGCAGACTTCTGGAAGATGTACTTGATGCTGGGAATGATGGCGTCGCTGACAGTCTCGGTCGACTCCGACTTGCAGGTGGCGGCCGAGGCGCCGCCGACGGCACCGGTGACCGCGGGGGCAGCGGTGAGTCCGGCGCCCGCGACGGCGGCGGCAGCAGCGACGATCGCGCCGCGCTTGACGAGGGACAGCTTCATGGGGGCTCCGTTGTTCGGAAGGGATTGACCAGGAGGGAGAGGCCGGTGCGGTGACCGGTTGAAGCCTGAAGCTAACAGTGGTGGTGACCACGTGACGATCCAATGACCGGACATGTCACACATGGCGACACGATTTCGGTGTTTCGTCGGCCGATCGACCGGCGCGGAAGCCAGTCCGCGACCGTCGGAAACTCGATTGTCCGGGTCTGAAACAATTGAGGTCATGACATCGCCTGTATCGCGGCCTGCACCGCGCCGCCGCGTCCTGTCCGGAATCCAGCCGACCAGCGACTCGTTCCACCTCGGGAACTACCTCGGCGCGGTCCGGCAGTGGGTGCAGCTTCAGGACGAGTTCGACGAGGCCTTCTACTTCATCCCGGACATGCATGCGATCACGGTTCCGCAGGACCCGAAGGTGCTGCGGGAGCGCACCCGACGCAGCGTCGCACAATTGCTGGCGGTCGGCGTCGACCCGAAGCGCGCGACCATCTACGTGCAGTCGCACGTTCCGGAGATCGCGCAGCTGACCTGGGTGCTGTCGTGTCTCACCGGGTTCGGCGAGGCCAGCCGGATGACGCAGTTCAAGGACAAGTCGGCGAAGTCGGGAACCGATGCTGCCGGCGTAGGCCTGTTCACCTATCCGATCCTGATGGCGGCCGACATCCTCGCCTTCCAGGTCGACAGCGTTCCGGTGGGCGAGGACCAGCGGCAGCATCTGGAACTGACGCGCGACCTCGCCCAGCGCTTCAACAAGCGATACGGCAAGACGCTGACGGTGCCGAAGCCGTACATCGTCGAAGAGTTCGCCAAGATCTACGACCTCCAGAACCCGACGGCGAAGATGAGCAAATCGGCCGACTCCGACTCGGGTCTGATCTCTCTGCTCGATGAACCGAAGCGGTCGGCCAAGAAGATCCGCTCGGCCGTCACCGACAATGACAGGGTCGTCGCCTTCGACCGCGAGAACAAACCGGGCGTCTCCAACCTCCTCACCATTCAAGCGGCGCTGACCGGGCGTGCGATGGACGAAATCGTCGCGTCGTACGAGGGCAAGGGATACGGTGAGCTGAAAGTCGATACCGCCGACATCCTCACGGAGTTCGTCACGCCGTTGCGCGGTCGCGTCGAAGAGATCCTGGCCGATCGGGCTCACCTGGACGGCATCCTCGCCGACGGAGCCGCACGCGCTCGGGAGATCGCGTCGGACACCGTCGCCGCCGTCTACGACAAGGTCGGATTCCTGCTGCCCGGCTGATCACCGGGTAGGGTCCGAGCGACGACGCCGCGGGGAGTGACGTGGCCGAGACGAAGGGGAGCATGGACCGCATCAAGGAGATCATCGCCCGGCTGAAGGCGCTGTACGACGCGTCGATCGACCGGTGGGGCCTGCTGCGCCACGTCGTCGCGACGCTCGACCGGTACAACGAGCGTCGCGGAAATGCCTACGCCGCGGCGATCAGCTTCATCGGCATCCTGGCTCTCGTCCCGATCCTGATGGTGTCGTTCGCCACCGCAGCCTTCGTGCTGGTCTGGAATCCCGCGCTGCTGACCGATATCACCGATGCGATCGTCGAACACGTGCCCGGCGAGCTCGGGGATCAGCTGAACTCGGTGATCGACTCCGCCATCGCCTCGCGCCGCACGGTCGGTGTGATCGGTCTGGTGACCGCGGCGCTGACCGGTATCGGCTGGATGACGTTGATGCGCAACGGTCTCACGGAGATGTGGGGCGGGCGCGTCAAGAACAACGCGATTCTCGGCAAACTGTACGACCTCGGCACGTTCGTGGCGCTCGGACTGCTGTTCCTCGTCACCATCGGACTGAACATCGTGTCCACCGGGCCGCTGGGCTCGCAGATCACCGACTATCTGGGTCTGCTCGACAACTGGCTCATGACTTTCCTGCTGCGCGCGGCGTCGGTGATCGTCGGGGTGGCCGCCACCTGGGTGCTGTTCATCGTGGTTCTCGCGTGGATGCCGCGCTGCACGGTGTCGGCACGCGCGATCCTGTGGCCGGCCCTCGGCACGGCGGTCGTGTTCGAGATCCTGAAATCGGTGAGCAGCCTGTATCTGCAGAAGGTGTTGGGGAGCCCGGCGGGCACCGCGTTCGGGCCGATCATCGGTGTGATGGTCTTCGCCTATCTCGCTTCCCGGATCGTGCTCTACGCGGCCGCCTGGAGCGCCGCCGACCCGAACAACGAGCGGTTCCTGATCGTCGACGAGCTCGAGCACCCGGAGGAGCCGGAAGCCGAACCCGTGGTCCTGGCGCCGGTGTATGAGGCGGAGCCGGAGAAGCAGGCGCGCCGTCTGATCGCCGCGGCCGGGATCGGCGCCGCGGCGGCGGGGCTGGCCGGCTGGCTCGGCCGTCACGATCGCTGAGTCAGCGCCGTGATCGCTTCCGCCACAGGACCGCCGCGGCGGTGAGACACACGGCGGCGAAGGCCACGAGCCCTGCCGTCCAGACCGAGGCGGGCGAGGGATCGTCGTGGCCCGGCTCGGCGGTCGTGGCGGCGGCCGGTGGCGGATCGGCGACGTCGAGTGTTCCGACGGAGGTGTCTGACGGGGCCGCGAACCCGTAGTCGAACATCCGCTCAGCCTGCTGTGAGTACATGTTGTCGGCTTCGTTGAGCCCGTACATCTGAGTCACGATCACCCTGCGGCCGTGGCGCTCGGCGGCGCCGACGAAGGTCTTCAGGGCGTCGTCGGTGTACCCGGTCTTGCCGCCGAGCATCCCGGGCCAGCCGTCGCGGAGCAGGGTGTTCGACGTGTGCATCGTCCATGCCGGATGGTCGACGTCGCCGGGAACGTCTGGCCGTTTCGGATAGCCGGGGAAGGTGAAGGTCCTCAGTGCGACGATCTGACGGAACACCGGATTCCGCATCGCCTCTCGGAAGATCACCGCCAGATCGAACGGCGAGGTCGACATCCCCGGTGCGTCCAGGCCCGACGGGCTGGCCGCACGGGTGTCGTCGGCGCCGAGCCGGGCGGCCTTCGCGTTCATCTTCGCCAGCGCCGCGTCATGCCCGCCGAGACGCCCGGCCAGCGCGGAGGCGCAGTCGTTGCCGGAGACGACCAGCAGGCCGGTGAGCAGGTCGCGCACCGTGTAGCGGCCGCCCGGGCCCATCCCGCAGGAGTCGCCCTCCATCGACCAGTCCGCGGGCGTCGGTTCCACAGACGAGTCGAGGTCGAGTTCGTCGAGGACGACGAGCGCGAGCAGGACCTTGATGGTCGACGCCGGGCGGTACCGGCCGTGCGGATCCTTCGCGGCGATCACTCGACCCGAGTCGAGGTCGGCGATCAGCCAGCCGGAGGAGTTGAGACGGTCGGGCAGCGGGCCCGCCGCGGGGTCGGCGACTACGCCGCATCCGCCGAGCGCGTCACCGCCGACTGGCCGCTGGGGCACCGGCAGCGGCGAGGGCGAGGGGACGCCGGGAGCGACCGCTTCGGATTCGTCGACCGCGGGCGGCGGATCGGTGCGATGCGGGCATGCGTCGGTGTTCGGGGTGGTCATCGGCACCGGAGGAGTGACCGCCACGGCCGGATCGGCCGACGAGGGCGGTGCGCACAGCGCCGCGACGACGCCGAACGCGGCGACCGTCGCCGCGGCGCGCTTCAAGACGGACATGCTCATGACGAGCGTCACCCTACAGGGCGGTCGTCGGGCGGTCCGCGCTCGGCGTCCGGGTGCGGGTGGTTTCGACTCGCTCCGCTCGGCGTCCGGGTGCGGGTGGTTTCGACTCGCTTCGCTCGCTCAACCAGCCTGGGGGAGCGTTCGACAGTCCCAGGCCTTCTGCAGGCCAGTTGAGCGAGCGAACTCCAGGCCAGTTGAGCGAGCGAACTCCAGGCCAGTTGAGCGAGCGAAGCGAGTCGAAACAAGCGCTGCCCGCGGCGCAGACGACGAGGCCCCCGGAAGTAACCGGGGGCCTCGTCGGGGCTGCAGAGAAAGGTCTGCTTCTAGCGGGCGAACATCAGGGCGCGCTTGACTTCCTGGATCGCCTGCGTCACCTGGATGCCGCGGGGGCATGCGTCGGTGCAGTTGAAGGTGGTGCGGCAGCGCCACACACCGTCGACGTCGTTGAGGATGTCGAGACGCTCGGCGGCGCCCTCGTCACGGCTGTCGAAGATGAACCGGTGAGCGTTCACGATCGCGGCCGGTCCGAAGTACGATCCCTCGTTCCAGAACACCGGGCAGCTCGTGGTGCAGCACGCACACAGGATGCACTTGGTGGTGTCGTCGAACCGGGCGCGGTCGGCCTGGCTCTGGATCCGCTCGTACGTCGGCTCGTTGCCCGAGGTGATCAGGAACGGCTTGATGGCGCGGTACGCGTCGAAGAACGGCTCCATGTCGACCACGAGGTCCTTCTCCACCGGGAGGCCCTTGATGGGCTCGATGGTGATGGTGATCTCCTTGGACGAGTCCTTCGGCAGCAGATCCTTCATGAGGAGCTTGCAGGCCAGCCGGTTGACGCCGTTGATCCGCATCGCGTCCGAACCGCAGACGCCGTGGGCGCAGCTGCGGCGGAAGGTCAGCGAGCCGTCCAGGTAACCCTTGACGTACAGGAGCAGGTTGAGCAGGCGGTCGGTCGGCAGCGCCGGGACACGGAAGCTCTCGAAGCCCTGGGCGTCCGGGTTCTCCGGGTTGAACCGGTAGATCTTCAGCGTGACCATCGTCGCCTCGGCCGGAACCGGAGGCAGCGGGGGCTCATTGGTCGCCGGGGTGGATTCGAGTGTGGCAGTCATCAGTACTTACGCTCCATCGGCTCGTAGCGGGTCTGAACGACGGGCTTGTAGTCGAGCTCGATGTCGGCGAGCAGGCCGTCGCCCTTCTTGTACGCCATGGTGTGCACCAGGTAGTTCTCGTCGTCGCGCTTCGGGAAGTCCTCGCGGGCGTGACCGCCGCGCGACTCCTTGCGGTTGAGCGCACCGGCGACGGTGACCTCGGCCAGTTCGAGCAGGAAGCCCAGCTCGACGGCCTCGAGCAGATCGCTGTTGAAGCGCTTGCCCTTGTCGTGGACGCGGATGTGGTTGTACCGCTCCTTGAGTGCACGGACATCGGCGAGCGCCTTGTTCAGGGTCTCGTCGGTGCGGAACACGGACGCGTTGTTGTCCATGGTCTGCTGCAGTTCGGTGCGGATGTCGGCCACGCGCTCGTTGCCGTGCTCGGACAGCAGGCCGGCGAGCCAGCCGTCGACCATCGCCGTCGGGTTCTCCACCTGCTCGGTGAAGTCGGTGGAGTTGGCGTACTCGGCAGCGGCGATTCCGGCGCGGCGACCGAAGACGTTGATGTCGAGGAGCGAGTTGGTGCCCAGGCGGTTCGCGCCGTGGACCGACACGCAGGCGCACTCGCCGGCGGCGAACAGACCGTGAACGATCTGCTCGTTGTTCGCGAGCACCTGGCCGCGGACGTTGGTCGGGATGCCGCCCATCACGTAGTGGCAGGTGGGGTACACCGGGACCAACTCGGTGACCGGGTCCACGCCCAGGTAGGTGCGCGAGAACTCGGTGATGTCCGGGAGCTTCTCGTTGAGCACGTCCTCGCCCAGGTGACGCACGTCGATGTAGACGTAGTCCTTGTTGGGTCCGGCGCCGCGGCCTTCGAGCACCTCGAGCACCATCGACCGGGCGACGATGTCACGCGGGGCGAGGTCCTTGATCGTGGGTGCGTACCGCTCCATGAAGCGTTCGCCGTCGGCGTTGCGGAGGATGCCGCCCTCGCCTCGGACCGCCTCGGAGATCAGGATGCCCAGACCGGCCAGACCCGTCGGATGGAACTGGTGGAACTCCATGTCCTCCAGCGGCAGGCCCTTGCGGAAGATGATGCCCATGCCGTCGCCGGTGAGCGTGTGCGCATTGGACGTGGTCTTGTACATGCGACCCGAACCGCCGGTGGCGAAGACGATCGACTTGGCGTGGAAGACGTGGATCTCGCCGGTGGCCAACTCGTACGCGACGACACCGTTGGCGACGGGCTCGCCGTTCTCGTCGGTCGTCATGTTGACGTCCAGAGCGTAGAACTCGTTGAAGAACTCGACGTCGTGCTTGACGCAGTTCTGGTACAGGGTCTGAAGGATCATGTGACCGGTGCGGTCCGCGGCGTAGCAGGCGCGGCGGACCGGCGCCTTGCCGTGGTCGCGGGTGTGACCGCCGAAGCGGCGCTGGTCGATGCGGCCCTCGGGGGTGCGGTTGAACGGCAGACCCATCTTCTCCAGGTCGAGCACCGCGTCGATGGCCTCCTTGGCCATGATCTCAGCGGCGTCCTGGTCGACGATGTAGTCGCCGCCCTTGACCGTGTCGAAGGTGTGCCACTCCCAGTTGTCCTCTTCGACGTTGGCCAGAGCGGCGCACATGCCGCCCTGTGCCGCGCCGGTGTGGGAGCGGGTGGGGTAGAGCTTGGTCAGGACTGCGGTGCGGGCCCGCGGTGCGGCCTCGATGGCAGCGCGCATACCGGCGCCGCCGGCGCCGACGATGACCACGTCATAGCGGTGTTCCTGCATGGGTTTCTAGTTCTCCTTAGCTGGCGCTGCCGAAGGTGAGGATCGCGTAGGTGCCCAGCACGAGGATCAGGATCATCGACAGGGCGAGCAAGGTGTTCAGCCAGAAGCGGGTGGAGTCCTTGCGCGAGTAGTCGGCGATCACCGTGCGGACGCCGTTGCCGCCGTGCAGCTGCGCGAGCCAGAGCATGAAAAGATCCCAGACCTGCCAGAACGGCGACTTCCAGCGGTCTGCGACGAACGACGCGTCGATGCGGTGCACGCCGCTGTCCCACATGAGCATGATGAACATGTGGCCGAACGTCAGGACGATGAGGGCCAGGCCCGAGAAACGCATGAACAGCCACGCGTTCTTCTCGAAGTTGCCGCGGCTGCGGATGCGCGGGGCACCCGGCGCGTCCAGGCTGGCGGGGCGGTCGTAGGCGGTGCCGAGGGTCTTTGCTTCAGTCATTGTTTCTCAGCTCCCTTAAAGCGCGTGCGTGATCAGGATCTGCAGCATGCGCACGGCAGCCGCGATGAACACGATCGCGAAGACGGTGAGGATGGCCCACAGCATCTGGCGCTGGTACTTGGCGCCCTTCGACCAGAAGTCGACGAGGATGACGCGCAGACCGTTGAGGGCGTGGTAGAGCACGCAGAAGACGAGACCGATCTCCATGAGGCCGATGATCGGCGTCTTGTAGGTGTCGATGATCTCGGTGTACGTGTTCTCGTTGACCCGGATGACGGCGGTGTCGAGCACGTGCACGAAGAGGAAGAAGAAGATGGACACGCCGGTGATGCGGTGCAACACCCACGACCACATGCCTGGGTCACCTCTGTAGAGAGAGCGCTTGCGCACCGGTGCCGGTGCAACCTCTGTGGGGGTGCTCATCGCGAAACTACGCCTCCGTTGTCGTGGACTTGGGGTGGGACCGCAAGCGCACGCGTAGGTCGCTGCAAGACCCAATGCTCCTGACTTTAAACCTAAGCTGAGTGTTGTCGTAAATTGCCGGAGCAATGTGACCAAGGTCCACCGATTTAATTAGGTGTGCCTTACCTACGGTGATTTGTGTGGAGAGGGGATCAATTGACTGCGGGAATCGACTTCGATTCATTGCGAAACGCGGCGTCGACGGCGATGACCAGGGCATACGCCCCCTACTCCGGCTTTGCGGTCGGTGCGGCGGGAATCACACTCAGCGGCCAGATCATCACCGGAAGCAATGTGGAGAATGTCTCATACGGCTTAGGGCTCTGCGCCGAGGTGTCGATGGTCGCGGCGGGCATTTCTCTCGGTCGTATGGACGCCGATCGCGCCTCGCGCGAACGACTGATAGCGGTGAGCGTCTGTGACGCGCGCGGCAGCGTGCTGACCCCGTGCGGCCGCTGCCGACAGGTGCTCCTGGAGTTCGGCGGCGAGGAGCTTCTCGTCGACTCGGCCGGGGGGCCTCGGCCGCTGCGGGAACTGCTGCCGGACGCCTTCGGCCCGGGCCACCTGGAGGCGATCCGGTGACCGCATCGCTCGAGCCGGTCGACGCGATCCTGGCCAAGAAGGACGGCCGCGAACTGACCGGTGAGCAGATCCGCGGGATGATCGCCGGATTCACCGCGGGCGACGTGGCTCCGGAGCAGATGTCGGCGCTGCTGATGGCGATCGTCCTGCGCGGGATGACCCGTCGCGAGATCGGAGACTGGACCGCCGCGATGATCGACTCCGGCATCACGATGGACTTCTCGGACCTGCGGCGCGGCGGCCGGCGGGTGCCGACCGTCGACAAGCACTCCACCGGCGGCGTGGGCGACAAGATCACGCTGCCGCTCACGCCGCTGGTCGCGTCGTACGGAGTCGCGGTGCCGCAGTTGTCCGGCCGCGGGCTCGGTCACACCGGCGGCACCCTCGACAAGCTCGAGTGCATACCGGGATGGCGGGCCGAGGTGTCCGTGGACGCGATGCGCAGTCAACTGGGCAGGGTCGGTGCGGTGATCTGCGCGGCGACCGCCGACCTCGCGCCCGCCGACCGCAAGCTGTACGCACTGCGCGACGTGACCGGGACCGTCGCGTCGATCCCGCTGATCGCCAGCAGCATCATGAGCAAGAAGATCGCGGAGGGCACGCAGTCGCTGGTGCTCGACGTCAAGGTGGGCTCCGGCGCGTTCATGAAGGACATGGCCGACGCGCGGGAGCTCGCCGAGACGATGGTGGCGCTCGGTGCGGACGCGGGCGTGCGTACCAGCGCCCTCCTGACCGACATGGCGACGCCGCTGGGCCGCACCGCGGGCAACGCCGTCGAAGTCGCCGAGTCCCTGGAAGTGCTGGCCGGCGGCGGTCCCGCGGACGTGGTGGAACTGACGGCGGCGCTGGCGTCGGAGATGCTCGACGCCTCCGGGATGCACGACGTGGATCCGCTCCGCAACCTGGCGAACGGCAAGGCGATGGACACCTGGCGCTCGATGATCGAGGCGCAGGGCGGAGATCCGGATGCCCCGTTGCCCGCGCCGCGCTGCACCCACGAGGTGATCGCCGACCGCGACGGCCGATTGGCGAGGCTCGACGCGCTGGCCGTGGGGCAGGCGGCCTGGCTGCTCGGTGCCGGGCGCAGCAGGCCCGGTCAGGCCGTGTCGGCGACCGCCGGCGTCGTGTGGCACGCCGCCATCGGCGACCAGGTGCGCCGCGGGCAGCCGCTGCTCACCCTTCACACCGACGACGAGACACGCATCGAGGGTGCGCTGGCCGCCCTCGACGGCGGGGTCGACGTGCGCGTCGAGCCCGTGTCCCGGCCCGCTTCGCGCATTCTCGACCGGGTCCCGGCCGCCGGGTGAATCGACGAGCGGGGACTGGCTTTCGGCGCTACGTTGGATCGCATGGTCGACAAGCGGATTCGCATCGGATACCAGATTCCCAACTTCACCTACCCCGACCCGCTCGCGCCGGAGAACGCCGGACCGGTCGCGGACATCTTCCCGACCGTTGCGGCGCAGGCGCGGGAGGCCGAGCGCTCCGGCTTCGACACCGTCTTCGTGATGGATCACTTCTACCAACTGCCGGGACTGGGTGCGCCGAGCGAGCCGATGCTGGAGGCGTACACCACGCTCGGTGCGCTGTCGGGCGCGACATCCGAGATCAAGCTGTCGGCGCTCGTCACGGGCAACACGTATCGCAATCCGGCGATGCTCGCCAAGACCGTCACCACCCTCGACGTGGTCAGCGGCGGCCGGGCGGTGTGCGCGATCGGCGCGGGTTGGTTCCAGCTCGAGCACGATCAGATGGGTTTTGAATTCGGGACCTTCACCGATCGGTTCGAGCGGCTGTCGGAATCGCTCGAGATCCTCTCGCCGATGCTGCGCGGCGGGCGGCCGGAGCTGACCGGCAAGTGGTACTCGGCGCACGACACGCTCAACCAGCCTCGGTTGCGCGACGACCTGCCGATCATGCTCGGCGGCGGCGGGGAGAAGAAGACCTTCGGTCTGGCCGCGCGCTACGCCGACCACCTCAACGTCATCTGCAACGCCTCCGAACTGCCGCGCAAGATGGACGCGCTCGCGGCACGGTGCGAGGAGGCCGGACGCGATCGCGACACCCTGGAGACCAGCTTCCTGAGCTTCGTGATCATGGACGTGGACGGCGACCGTGCCCGGAGCCTGGCGCACGACTACCTCCGCAAGACCGGCGTGGACCCGGAAGTGATCGACGACGAGACCTACGCGCGCGCCACCGACCGGATGTACATCGGTACTCCGGACGACGTCGCCGACCAGTTGCAGCGGCGGGTACTCGACCAGGGGATCGACGGGCTGGTGATCAACATGGTCCCGAACGGGCATCTGCCCGGGAAGGTGGCTGAGGCCGGGGCGATGCTGACGGCGCTGCTGAACTGAGCGGTCGCGCTCATCGCGCGCGGCCGCCGGATCGGCGCTACCGTCGAGGCCATGGTCACTTCCGCCACGATCACCGTCGAAGAATGCCGGTTGGCGCCGAAGGTGCTGCTGCACGATCACCTGGACGGGGGACTGCGCCCGGCCACCGTCGTCGACCTCGCTCGCAGGGGCGGCTACGACCGCTTGCCCGCCGATGACGCCGACGAGCTGGCGGAGTGGTTCGCCACCGCCGCTGACAGCGGATCGCTGGAGCGCTACCTGGAGACGTTCGCGCACACCGTCGCCGTGATGCAGACCGCCGACGCCCTCGAGCGGGTGGCCCGCGAATGCGTGGAGGATCTGCACGCCGACGGTGTGGTGTACGCCGAAGTGCGGTTCGCTCCCGAGCTCCATCTGGAGCAGGGACTGTCCCTCGACGAAGTGGTGGAGGCGGTGCTGCGCGGCTTCGCGGCGGGGGAGGCCGCGGCGTCGTCGGGAGGAGGCCGGCCGATCATCGTCCGATGCCTCGTGACGGCGATGCGGCACGCGGCGCGTTCTCGCGAGATCGCCGAACTCGCGGTCCGCTTCCGTGGCCGCGGTGTGGTCGGGTTCGACATCGCGGGCGCCGAGGCCGGGAATCCGCCGAGCCGACATCTCGACGCCTTCGAGTACCTGCGCGGCGAGTGCTCGCACTTCACCATCCACGCCGGCGAGGCGTTCGGGCTACCGTCGATCCACGAGGCGGTCGCGTTCTGCGGCACCGACCGGCTCGGCCACGGGGTGCGGGTGATGGACGACGTGGTGCTCCCGCCCGGCTCCCGGCCGACCGACTCATCCTTCGACGGCGCGAAGCTGGGCCAAGTCGCCGACTACGTCCGCGACAAGCGGATTCCGCTGGAACTGTGCCCGAGCAGCAATGTGCAGACCGGTGCCGTCGCGTCGCTGGCGGATCACCCTTTCAACATCCTCGCGAAACTGCGGTTCCGGGTGACGGTGAACACCGACAACCGCCTCATGAGCAACACGTCCATGAGCCGTGAGTTCATGGTCCTGCATCGTCAGTTCGGCTACGGGTGGGCCGATTTCGAGCGGTTCACCGTCAACGCGATGAAGTCGGCGTTCCTCCCGTTCGACCAGCGTCTGCGCCTGATCGACGACGTGATCAAGCCCGGGTTCGAGGTGCTGATGGGGTGAGGGGGGTGGGTTTCGACTCGCTTCGCTCGCTCAACTGGCCTATTAGGAGGGGAGGCTCGCTCAACTGGCCTATTAGGAGGGGAGGCTCGCTCAACTGGCCTAGGAGGCTAGGAGGGAGGCTCGCTCAACTGGCCTAGGAGGGAGGCTCGCTCAACTGGCCTAGGAGGGAGGCTCGCTCAACTGGCCTAGGCGGGCGTAGAGGCGTGCTCGCGTTACTGGCCGTGGGGCGGGGCGGCGGCTAACCCCGCCGTACCAGGCGGTCCTCGAAGTCGTGGACCAGCGCGCGCCACACCTCGGCCTCGTTGTCGAACGGGCCCGACGGGGCGAGCCGCTTCGGGTCGGGATTGATGGCGTAGTCGACGAACCAGCCGAGCGGCGTGGTGGTGGCCAGCGCCTCGTTGACCGTGTCGATGCCCGCGTAGTCGGCGGCGTCGGTGAGCAGTTCGACGGCCAGATCGAGCTGGCGGCTGTCGATCCGGCGCGGGCCGTCCAGGATGTCCTCGCCGATGCCCTGGAGCGCGTAGACGTTCTCGGGGAGGACGTCGTACTCGATCTCGTTGGTGTCGGCGGCGGCCTGCACGTCATTGAAGGTCGACAGCTTCGCCAGATCGTGGTCGTCGTTGTCGGCCAGGAAGCGAGTGAGCGCCCGTTGCGATCCGAAACCGTAGATGGTGCCCTTACGGCCCAGGAACACCGGATCGTCGCCGAGGTAGCAGCGCAGGGTCAGGAACTCGCCGGCGTCGGTGTAGATGCGGATGGGATCGATCCCGACGCCGGCCCAGAAATCGTCCTCGCCGATCTCGTCTTCCTCGTCGTCGTCCTGCTCGTCATCGTCGTCGGCGTCGTCGAGGACCACTTCTTCGGCATCGAAGTCGGGCTCGTCCTCGTCCTCGGCGGAGGCCGCCGCGGCCAACTCGTCCTCGGCGATCGTCACCGCGTCGGCGTCGACCTTCGGCACGGTGATGACCGCATCGAGAGCGTCGATCACATCGTCCCAGTGCTTGGCGATGAGACGCCCGATGCGGACCCAGAGGTCGACGCCGTCGCGGCCCTCGAAGTTGTTGGTGCCGACCGTGACGGCGCCCAGGATCGGGTTGCCCGTGAAGAACTTGGTGACCGGGGCCAGTTCGCAGACCTCGCCGATGATGCGGACGATCTCCAGCGCGTCCTCGAGCTCGCCGAGGACCTCCGGTCGCGGGTCCTCGGCGGCCAGCTCGGGGACGCCGATGAGGTCGTAGCTGTGCCGGTCGTCGGGGACCAGCTCGGCCGCCTGCACCTTCTTGATCGTCTCCCACGCGGGGTGATCGACGAGGTCGTTGTCGTCGTCTGTGCGCACGAAGGCGACGAGTTCGGCGACGCCGGGCAACGCGTACAGGTCGTCTTCCAGACCCAGGAACGCTTCCCACTCGTCATCGCCCTCGCGCCACCGCGGAGCCCACAGTGTGAAGAGGTTGCCTTCGGTCAGTCCGAGTTCGATGGGAACGATGTCACCGGCCATGGTCACTGAGCCTAATCAAGAACTCGTTCGCGTGCTGCACGGGGCCGGTCGACGTCGTGAATTCGGGTCAGTGGCCGGTCATGGCTGGACCGTTCTCGTCCGTCATCGCACCCGGCGGAGTCATCATCTCGCTGGTGGCCGGCGGCGCCATCGTCGGCGACATGGGTGCCATCTGCGAGGACATCGGCGGTGACATGGGCGTCTGGGACATCGGCGGGGACATCGGGGTCTGAGACATGGGTGCGGGGGACATCTGCGAGGACATGGTCGACGGGGTGGTCGGAGTCTTGTCGTTGTCGTCGCCGCACGCCGAGAGCACTGCGACCAGGGCGGCGGCGCCCGCGAGCGTGACCACGGCGGTGCGACGGGTGGAGGTGGAGATCATCGGAGTTCGTTTCGTCGACGGGGTGGCCGGCTCGGCCGCCCTCGCTGATGATTCGTCGCCGAGACGGCCGAGTATTGGTTTCGATCGAAATCGGCAGTGACACCAATCCGTGACGCATCGGGTGTCGAATGGTTGGTGTGGACCACACGAATCAGTCTGTCGTGACCGGCACGGTGTCGTTCGACGACCTCCTCGAAGCGGTCGGCGAAGGCGACCGCGACGCCTTCGACGTGCTCTTCGACGAACTCGGCCCGCGCACGTTGGCGCTGGCTCGACGCGTGGTCGGCAGCAGCGCCCGCGGCGAGGAGGTGCTGCAGGACGCGTGGCTGCAGGTATGGCGCACCGCAGGCGCCTACGACCGCGGCCGCGGCAGCGCGCGGGCCTGGATCACCACGCTCGTCCACCGCCGCGCCGTCGACACCGTGCGCCACGACGTGGCCGAACACCGGCGTGACGAGCGGTTCGAGGCCGCGCGCGTCCCGGACTTCGACTCGGTCAGCGACGACGTGGTGGCGCGTGACGAACGGATCCGGGTGCGGGCCTGCCTGGACACGCTGACCGTCAAACCGCGCGAGGCGATCGATCGCGCCTACTTCGGCGGACTGCCGTACTCGGAGGTCGCGGCGGCCCTCGCGCTGAGTCCGGCCACGGTCAAGACACGTATCCGTGACGGGCTGCAACGGCTCCGGACCTGCATGGGAGGACGGTGACCATGAGCGATCCACGATCTGGAAGCACCCGCGACCACCCGCGTGATCTGCTGCCCCTGCACGCGCTCGACGCGCTCGACGAACTCGACAGGCGCCGGGTGGAGGCGCATCTGCAGACGTGCCCCGAATGTGCGGCCGCATGGGCCGCCTGGCAGGAGACCGCGGCAGATCTGAGTACCGACGCGGACCCGGTACCGCCGCCGGTGCGGGCCGCGCTCATGCGCGCCGTGGACGGTGAGGCGTCCGCCGCGCCGTCCGCCGGCCGCTCGCGCCGCTCGCGCCGCTGGGTGCGCGCGGCGGCAGCGGCGTGCATCGCGGTCGCGGCCGCGGGCGGCGTCGTCACCTGGCGGGTCGTCGCCGACCACCGGCCGTCGGCGACGTCGACCTCGGGGACCTCGATGGACGACGTGCTCGCCGCACCCGACATGGAGAAGGCCACCGGTGCCGTCGGCGACGGCACGGTCAAGGCGATGTACGCACCGTCGCAGCGCGCCACCGTGGTGAGTGTTGAGAACCTGCCGCCGACCGACCACCGGACCGGATACCAGGTGTGGATCACCGTCGACGGGCGGAAGAAGTCGGCGGGCATGGTGCACGGTGCCGACACGTCGAGCGTCATCATGACCGACATGAGCCGGCCGGCCGGCGTCTCGCTGTCGGTGGAGCCGATGACCGGTTCGCCGCAGCCGACCTCACCGATGGTGGTCCAGTTCCCGATTCCCTGAGATCTGTCCCGCGATCCAATCCCCGCCGCGCTCGGCGTCGAATCAATCGTGAACAGACCGGTCGAGAGGAATGGATCCGCGATGCTGACGATGATTCTGGTGGGGTTGGCCGGAGGTCTGGTGACCGGGGTGTCGCCGTGCGTGCTGCCGATGATTCCGATCATCTTCGTGACCGGCGGCGCCCAGACCGGGACTCGCGAGACGTCGGCGTCACCGGGCCGGGCGATCGCGATCATCGGCGGAATCGTGGTCAGCTTCAGTCTCATCACGCTGCTCGGGACTCTGGTGCTCGCCGCGCTGGGACTGCCGAGCGGACTGCTGCGATGGACCGGCATCGTCCTGCTGGTGTTGATCGGACTGGGCATGCTGATCCCGTCGGTGGCGCATGTGCTGGAGCGTCCGTTCGCGCGACTGCCCGGGTGGATGCCGAAGGGCCGAGGCGGGCGGGCCGCGCCCTTCCTTCTGGGCCTGGGACTGGGCACCCTGTACGTGCCGTGCGCCGGCCCGGTGCTCGCCGCGATCTCGGTGGCCGGCGCGACCGGCGACATCGGGTGGCGGACCGTGGTCCTGACCGTCTCGTTCGCCGTCGGCGCGGCACTGCCGCTGGCCGTGTTCGCGGTCGCGGGGGCGTCGCTGGCGAAGCGGCTGGCCGCGTACCGGCGGCGGCAGCGCACCTTCCGCGCGGTGGGAGGGGTGATCCTCATCGGGCTGGCGGTGGCACTCGTCTTCGACGCCCCGGCCCGGCTGCAGGCGGCGATTCCCTCGTACACCGCCTCGGTCGACCGTGCGCTGTCGCAGTCGGACGCGGTCAACCGCGCACTCGGACGGCAGACGGGCGGTGCCGCGGCGTGCACGGGCGGCGACGGGCTCGCCGACTGCGGCAGTGCGGCCGACTTCACCGGAGGCGGTCGCTGGTTCAACACGCCCGGCGGCGCCCCGCTGACGGTGGCCGGGCTCCGGGGCAAAGTGGTCCTCGTCGACTTCTGGACCTACTCGTGCATCAACTGCCTGCGCGACGGCCCGCACGTGCGCCAGTGGTGGGACGCGTACCGGACGTCGGGACTGGAGATCGTCGGAGTCCACACGCCGGAGTTCGCGTTCGAGAAGGACTCGGGCAATGTGGCCGCCGCGATCGGCGACGAACACATCGGCTATCCGGTGGTGCAGGACAACGACTACGCGATCTGGAACGCCTACGGCAACCGCTACTGGCCGGCGAAGTACCTGATCGACGCGCACGGCACCGTGCGTGCCGTCTCCTACGGTGAGGGCGGCTACGAGGAGATGGAACAACGAATCCGCACTCTGCTCCACGAGGCCTCGCCCGAGCGTGCGCTGCCGGCACCGGTCAGCGGCGCCACCGTGAGTGCCGGCGACCTCGGCGGCGGACCGGCCTCCGGACCGATCTCGCCGGAGATGTACGTGTCGGCGTCGCGCTCGGAGGGCTCCTACGCGGGCGGTGCGCTGACTGTGGGACGCCGCACCTTCTCATTCGGCGCCGACTCGAAGCCCAGCACATACGCGCTAGCGGGCGAGTTCGACGTGACCGACGAATCGGTGCGCGCGGTCGACGCCGCCCGTATCCGCCTCGACAGCACCGCCTCATCAGTCAACGCGGTTCTCGGCGGCACCGGCCGCGCGGTCGTGCACACACCCGGAGCCCCGGACCGGACGATCGACGTCTCGGTCCCGCCGCGGCTGTACAACCTCGCTGACGACGGTTACCGCCACCGTGACACGACGATCGATCTGAGCGACGGACTCGAGGTGTACAGCTTCACCTTCGGCTGAATCCGGACCGACGGCCGCCCGCCTCGACCGTCATCGGGGCCGGTAGAAGCCCTCGAAGGTCTGGTCGGCGTTGGAGGTGCGCAACGGCGTCACTCCGACCGGATCGCCGCCGGTCTCCACGAGCTGGCCGTTGCCGATGTACATGGCGACGTGCCCGGACCAGACGGCGAGGTCTCCCGGCTGCAGGTCGTCCTGTGACACGGCGAACCCCGCGGTGTCCTGGTCCTGGGCGAGCCGAGGCAGCTCCACTCCCGCCTGCCGGTAGGCCCACTGGGTGAAGCCGCTGCAGTCGAAGCCGTCGGTGGTGGTTCCGCCCCAGACGTACGGGGTGCCCTGGACGCTGAGCGCAGCGCGGACCGCGGTCGCGGCGCGCTCGTTCTCGGCGTACGACACGGAGCCGTCGGGGAGGGTGATCGGGATCCGTCCGCCGCCCGACGACGGAGCACCGGCCGACGGGGCACCGGAGACGGCCCGCGCCGCGCTCGGATCGGCCGCCGCCTGCCCCTCCAGGGCGGAGGCGTCGCGCGAGAGGTCGACCTGCGCTCGCTGCACCACGTGGACCCCGCGCGCCAGATGGCTCAGCGCGAGCGGGACCAGCGCGGCCAGCCCTGCGGGCGAGGCGATCGCCGGGACCGTCGCGGCAGTCGCGACGAACGATTCGACGAGAGCATTCAGTTCGGTGTTCGCCTCCTTCACCCGCCCGGCCGCGTGCTCGATGATGGACGTGATGTCGCTGCCGGCGGTGCCGATCGAGTCGTCGACGGCCGCCAGACGGCGTGATGCGGTTCCCGCGCGGTCGCCGCCCGCGCCGCGCCAGCCCGCTGCGGTGGCGGCGACACTCCGGTCCGACAGTGTCGAAGCCTCGGCCAGTGCGGACCCGGTGTCGGAGTACACCGCCGTCGCCCCGGGCGGGAGCACTCCGGTGCCGAGTGTCGCCACCAGCGCTTTGAGTGGCGCGATCAAGAGTTCGGCACTCATGCCGGCACCCCGGCGACGGCCTCGGCGTTGGTGCCGTCGCAACACTGGTAGGCGGTGCGGGCGGTGCTCGCGCAGTCGGCGGCCGATGCGTGGCGCGAGGCGAGAGCGTCGAGTCGGTCGGCCCGCGCCGCGCCCAGCCGTTCGAGCGCGGCCAGGAACTCGACGCCGATCAGCCCGAAAGTCGGTACCAGCGTGCTCGTGCCGGATCGCTCGGCCGCCGTGCGCGCACGGACGGCCTCTGCCGCTCCCGACTGGTTGGCGGCGACGGCGTGGACCGCGGCCGGATCGACGATGACCGGTGTGCCGGATTGGACGTTCATACCTAATTGGACGCACCCGGCCGCCGAACGGTTCCGCCGCCGTCGGCCACGGCGTGTCACCGACTGCCCGACATTACGATGAGCGCATGACCGACACCCCCTCGTCAGGCCTGCACGTCCGCATCGTCGATCACCCGCTGACCCGCGCGTGGCTGTCGGTTCTGCGCGACGAGGCCACCGACAACGCGGCCTTCCGGAACGCGCTCGCCCGACTGGCCCAGATGCTGGTCTACGAGGCCTTCGCGGATGTTCCGGAACGCCCGTTGCAGGTGCGGACTCCCGTCGGGGACGCGTCGTGCAGCAGGCTCGCGTCCACGCCGCTGTTCGTTCCGGTCCTGCGCGCCGGTCTCGGCATGCTCGACGCCGCGCTCGCAGCGGTGCCCGAGGCCGGGATCGGTCTGGTCGGCGTGGCCCGCGACGAGACCACGGCCATGCCCACCGAGTACCTCGCATCGCTGCCGCAGGACCTCACCGGGCGTCCGGTGTGCGTGCTGGACCCGATGCTGGCGACCGGCGGCTCGCTGGTGCACACGCTGGATCTGCTCGTCGCCCGCGGCGCCACCGATCTCACGGCGATCTGCGTGGTCGGGGCACCGGAGGGGCTCGACGCGCTGCGCGCGTGGGGCGGATCGCTGCGCCTGGTGATAGGTGCGGTCGACGAACGGCTCAACGAGGCCAAGTTCATCGTTCCCGGGCTCGGCGACGCGGGCGACCGCCAGTTCGGTCCGCGCTGAGCCCCCGGATCATCCCCGGGTCGCCGGAGGCAGTCGCCGCGGCCCCGGCCCCTGTTCGCCCAGGACATCCCCCGGGTTGACGTACGGACACTCGGTGAGCGACAGGCAGCCGCAGCCGATACAGTCGGCCAGATCGTCTCGCAGGGCCACCAGACCGGCGATGCGGCGGTCGAGGTCGGCCCGCCAGTCCTGAGCCAGCCGTGCCCAGTCCTGCCTGGTCGGCGGCTTCTCATGCGGGAGTGCGTCCAGTGCGGCCTTGATGCGGGCGAGCGGAATGCCGAGTGTCTGCGAGGCGCGGATGAAGGCGACCAGCCGCAGCGTGTCCCTGCGGTACTCCCGCCTGTTCCCGGCGGTGCGGCGGCTGGTGATGAGCCCGATCTGCTCGTAGTAGTGCAGCGTCGAGACGGCGACCCCCGCACGGTCTGCGACCTGTCCCGGTTTGAGCCACGCTCCGCGCGGCGAGCTCTCGGCCATCGGCCCTTTCCTTGACATCAAGTGCACTTGATGAAGTGCACTGTAAGTCATGAGCACCGAACGGGGCGATCTGCGATGAGCATGGAATCGGTCGCATGGGACGTCATGTACAAGTCGATGCACGCCGCCGACGCGAAATCGGCCCGGGCGGACCGGCGGGCGACACTGCGCCGGATCAGCGGTTTCGCGCGCCCGCACCGGCGGCGCATCATCACCTTCCTCCTGCTGTCGGTGGTGACCGCGGTACTCACCGTCGTCACGCCGCTCCTGGCCGGCCGGGTGGTCAACCTCATCGGATCCGGAGGCTCGGCCGCCGGCCGGGAGATCGTGATGCTGGCGCTGTTGATCGCGGCGATCGCCGTCGCCGAGGCTGCGGCCTCGATCGGCACGCGGTGGCTGTCGTCGAACATCGGTGAGGGGCTGATCCTGGACCTGCGCCGAGCCGTGTTCGACCACGTCCAGCAGATGCCGGTCGCGTTCTTCACCCGAACCCGGACGGGTGCGCTCGTGAGCCGGCTCAACAACGACGTGATCGGCGCGCAGCGCGCCTTCAGTGACACCCTCTCGGGGGTGGTGTCGAATGTGGTGACCCTGCTGCTGACCCTGGGCGTGATGGTCGCGATCAGCTGGCAGATCACCGTGCTCGCCCTCATCCTGCTCCCGGTGTTCGTGGTGCCGGCGCGACGCATGGGCAGCCGGATGGCGGGGCTCGCGCGGGAGAGCGCGGATCACAACGCGCGGATGTCGACGCAGATGACCGAGCGCTTCTCCGCTCCGGGCGCCACGCTCGTGAAGCTCTTCGGGCGCCCGGAGATCGAATCGAAGGAGTTCGGCGACCGCGCCGACGCCGTTCGAGACATCGGAGTCCGCCAGGCGATGCTGCAGAGTTACTTCTACACCGCGCTGATGCTCGTCTCGGCACTCGCTCTGGCTCTGGTCTACGGTCTCGGCGGTTGGCTGGCGGTGCATCAGCATCTGTCCGCCGGAGCGGTGGTCTCACTGGCTCTGCTGCTCACCCGCATGTATGCGCCGCTGACCGCGCTGGCCAATGCGCGCGTGGAGGTGATGAGCGCGCTCGTCAGTTTCGAGCGGGTCTTCGAGGTGCTCGATCTGCGGCCGCTGATCGTGGACCGCCCCGGGGCCGAGACCGTACCCGACGCCGCGGACGGCGTCACGGTCCGATTCGAGAACGTCTCATTCGGGTACCCGTCCGCGGACAAGGTGTCCCTGGCCTCGCTGGAGGAGGTGGCGCAACTGGACTCCCGCACCGGCGGCACGGTCCTGCACGAGGTCGACTTCGAGGTCCCCGCCGGCTCGATGGTCGCTCTCGTCGGGAGTTCGGGCGCGGGCAAGTCGACGGTCGCGTCGCTGGCCACCCGGCTCTACGACGTCGATGAGGGCGGCATCTCGCTCAACGGTGTGGACCTCCGCGACCTGCGGTCGGATGCGATCCACCGCACCGTCGGCCTGGTCACGCAGGACGGGCACCTCTTCCACGACACCGTCGGCGCCAATCTGCGGCTGGCCCGGCCGGACGCCTCCGACGACGAACTCTGGGAGGCGTTGGCGCGGGCGCGTCTGGACGATCTGGTCCGCTCGCTGCCCAACGGTTTGGACACGGTGGTCGGCGAACGCGGCTACCGCCTCTCGGGCGGCGAACGCCAGCGGCTGACCATCGCGCGGCTGCTGCTCGCCCGACCGTCGGTGGTGATCCTCGACGAGGCCACCGCGCACCTGGACTCGACGTCGGAGGCCGCCGTCTCGGCGGCCCTCGCGGAGGCGCTGACGGGGCGGACGTCGCTGGTCATCGCCCACCGGCTCTCCACGGTCCGGGCGGCCGACGAGATCATCGTGCTCGAATCAGGCCGGGTGGTCGAGCGCGGCGACCACCGATTGCTGCTGGAACGCGGCGGCCGCTACGCCGAGCTCTACCGGACGCAGTTCGCGACCGGTCCGGGTCCGAACACCACGACCGCGAGCGGAGGAGCGGGCCGCTAATCCACCCAGCTGGAGACCATCGGCTCCACGGTGAGGGTCGAGCCGTTCTCCCGGATCGTCAGCGAGCTGGGGGAGACCACGTAGTCGACGCTGCCGTTGGTCGCGACGAAGGTGTCGCCGCTGCGGGTCGGATACCCCACCTCGACCGTGTCACCGTCGGCCTCGCCTTTGTAGTAGTAGCGGCCGGTCTGTGTGCCCACCTGGCAGATGACGACGCGAGAGCGCTCGGTGTATCCGACGAACACCGCGTCGTCCTCCGAGGCGTTGCAGCGCGGCCCGGACAGGAAGCCCTGGCGGTCGGCGCCGGGGACGGTGACCGGACCGGAGCCCGGCGCGGTGGTCGGGATCGTCGGCGCGGTGGTGGTGGGCTGCGCGGTGACGGTGGGCGGCGTCGGAGTGCCGGTTGCGGTGTGAGTGACGGTCGTGGGTGGACTCGACGACGTGACCGGGGCCGCGGTGTCCGACTTCTTCCCCTGCGAGTACAGGACGGCGGCGGCGATCCCGCCGATCAGCAGCACCACGCCGGCGATGATCGCGACCAGCACCGCCGGCGACGACCAGGGCGACTGGTTGCGGGGTGGCTGAGGACCGGTCGGGGGCCCGCCCTGCGAATACCCCGGATCCGGATACTGCGGATAGCTCATCGTCGGATCTCCTCCCCGCGACGACCGGCCGGAAGCTCGGCCAGGACGTCGTCCAACAGCTGCGACAGCTCGTGGTGCACGGTGCTGACGCTACCGTCCGCGACCGGCGCGCTCAGCTGTCCGTAGTACTTGAGTTTCGGTTCGGTTCCGCTCGGACGGGCGAAGACGCGCAGAGCGACGCCGTCCGGCCGCCGACCGGTCAGCTCCACACCGTCGGTTCGCAGGCCGTCGGTGCGTTCGGCGTAGTCGGCGGCCGTCACCGGGATGCCGGCGAGCGCCGCCGGCGGCGCGGTGCGCAGACCGGCCATGATCGCAGCGATCTCGGACGGATCGTCGAGCCGGAGCGACCGCGGTGCCGTCACGTGCACGCCGTTCTCAGCGTGCAGCGCGCCGAGTGCCGCGGCCAGCCCGCCGCGCCCGATCCAGGACGACGCGAGGAAGGCGGCGGCCACCGCCGCGCTGATTCCGTCCTTATCGCGGACGGCAGCCGGATCGACGCAGTGCCCGAGTGC
This sequence comes from Gordonia sp. QH-12, assembly GCF_001578675.1. NCBI lineage: Bacteria > Bacillati > Actinomycetota > Actinomycetes > Mycobacteriales > Gordoniaceae > Gordonia > Gordonia sp. QH-12. The sequence continues at coordinate 23,486 of NZ_KQ969288.1, read as the reverse complement.
CTCCTCGTAGGCGTAGACGAGCGGTTCGCCCGCCCGAACGAGCCATTTGAACCCGGTGAGGGTGCGGCGGGCGTCGGCGCCGCGACGCAGCGCCGCGGCGTGCAGCAGCGTGCCGGAGACGATCGAGCTGGCGACCACCGGGCGGTCGCCGTGCGGCACCGCCGACTCGGCGACGGCGTCGAGGACCCAGGTGCCCAGCAGCGCCCCCGTCTCGTCGCCGGTGAGCATGCGCCAGCGGTCGCCGTCGCGGATGCCTACCGCGCAGCGATCGGCGTCCGGGTCGAGCGCGACCGCGAGATCGGCGTCCACGTCGTCGGCCAGTGCCAGCAGCAGGTCGGTGGCGCCGGGTTCCTCGGGGTTCGGGAAAGCGACCGTGGGGAAGTCCGGATCGGGAGCGAACTGCTCGCCGACCACGTGCACGTCGGAGAATCCGCAGCGGGCGAGCGCCTCCACCGCGAGGTCGCCGCCGACGCCGTGCAACGGTGTCAACGCGATCCGCAGGGGCCGCGCAATCGCCCCCTCGAAGCGTGCGCAGATCCGCGCCAGGTAGTCGGCGCGCGCGGCGCGGGCTCGTCGGTCCGGAGCCACCGGTCTCCGGGGAATCGTCTCCGCCGGTCCGGTCGCGGCGATCGCGGCCTCGATCTCCCGATCGGCGGGGCCCACCAACTGGGCGCCCGGGCACGGCGGATCGCCCAGGTACACCTTGTAGCCGTTGTCACGCGGCGGATTGTGTGAGGCGGTGATCATCACGCCGGCGGCGGCGCCGTGCACGCGGGTCGCGAAGGCCGTCACCGGCGTCGGCGCCGGGCCGGGCAGCGCGATCACGTCGAATCCCCTCGCGGCCAGGACCTCGCGCGTCGCCGCGGCGAACTCCTCCGAGCCGTGGCGGGCGTCGCGGCCCACGACGACGGGCGCTCCGGCGTGTCCGCGCGCGATCAGCCAGTCGGCCAGGCCCGCCGTCGCGCGGGTCACCGTGGCGACGTTCATCCCGTCGGGCCCGGGCGCCACGGGGCCCCGCAGACCGGCGGTTCCGAAGGTCAGCATCGGCTCACCGTTCGGCGAGCGCGCCGATGACCGCGCCGAGCAGCCGGCCCATCCGCTCGGCCGACTCGCGGCCCACGGCCAGGACCTCCGCGTGGTCGAGCGGCTCCCCGGTGATTCCCGCCGCGAGATTGGTGACCAGCGACAGTCCGAGGACGTCGAGGCCGGCCGCCCGGGCCGCGATCGTCTCGTGCACGGTGGACATCCCCACCAGGTCGGCCCCCATCACGCCGAGCATGCGGATCTCGGCGGGCGTCTCGTACTGGGGACCGGGCAGTCCCGCGTATACGCCTTCGGCCAGTTCGGGGTCGACGCGGCGGGCCGCCGCACGCAGCGCCGGGCTGTAGGCGTCGACCATGTTCACGAAGTGCGCGCCCTCCAACGGGGACCGGCCGGTGAGGTTGATCTGGTCGGCGATGAGCACGGGTCGGCCCACCTCGAGTCCGGGACGGATGCCGCCCGCCGCGTTCGTCAGGACGACGGTGTGCGCGCCGGCGGCGGCCGCGGTCCGTACCGGGTGCACCACGCGCGCCAGGGCATGGCCCTCGTAGGCGTGGATCCGGCCGAGCAGGACGAGCACGCGGGTTTCGCCGAGCTGAATCGACTCGACGGTGCCCGCGTGTCCCCGCGCGGACGGGGTCCCGAAGCCGGGGATGTCAGCCATCGGCAGTCGCGCGACCGGCGTGCCGAGCGCCGCCGCGGCCGGTGCCCACCCGGATCCCAGGACGACGGCCACGTCGTGGCGGGGACAGTCGGTAGCGGTGGCGATGACGGCGGCCGCGGCGGCTGCCGCGGCGTCATGATCGACGGTTGGATCCATGAGGCAACCGTAGTGTCTCACCCGTGCCTGCTCCTGCCGAGGTGTGCGGCGATAAGGTTTCTGCCATGCCGTACTTGACTCTCACCGAAGACGCCGCCGAGTTGTACCTGGGTACCGAGGGCATGGAACTGGACGAGGCGAATCCGGAGAACCGCTTCGGCCGTGAGTGGATGGCCCGGGTGTCGGAGCTGACCGATGAGGCCGTCGCAGCGAAGAAGCCGCTCATCATCAGCGCCACCGGCAAGTTCTTCACCAACGGCCTCGACACCGATTACATCTTCTCCGGTGCGGAGCCGCTGCCGGCATATCTCGATGCCGTCCACGCCCTGTACGCGAAGGTGGTGACGGCCGCGACGCCGACGATCGCGGCGATCAACGGCCACGCGTTCGGCGCCGGAGCGATGCTCGCCCTCTGCGCCGACTACCGCATCATGCGCTCCGACCGCGGGTTCTGGTCGCTGCCGGAGGCGGCGCTGAACATGCCCTTCCCGCGCGGGATGGCGGGTCTGCTGCGCACGCGTGTTCCCGATGCGACCCTCACCGAGGCGATGCTGACCTCCCGCCGCTACGGTGCCGCCGACGCCGTCGCCGGCGGGATCGTCGACGAGGCGGTCGAGGCCGACCGCCTGCTCGACCGCGCCCGCGAGGTCGCCCGCGAGCGCGCGTCCTTCGCCGGCGACAACCTCGGTGCCGTCAAGCGCGCGCTGCGACTGCCGCTGTTGGAGGACCTCACCGCCCCGACCCCCGAGACACTGCTGTGAGTTCTCCCGTGATCGACGCCTGGCTCGCATCGAATCTCGGCCGCGTGGTGGCGTGGCGCCGGGAGATCCACGCCGAACCCGAGCTGTCGATGGCCGAGTTCGCGACCACGGCGAAGGTTGTGCAGATCCTGAGCGATGCGGGCCTGTCCCCGAAGATCCTGCCGAAGGGCACCGGGGTGGTCTGCGATCTGGGGCCGGCCGACAAGCCGCGCATCGGGCTGCGCGCCGACCTGGACGGGCTGCCGATCCCGGAGCAGACCGGACTTCCGTTCACCTCGCGGGTGGAGGGTGTCTCGCATTCCTGCGGGCACGACGCGCACGCGGCCATTCTGCTCGGCACCGGGCTGCTGCTGTCCGAGTTCGCCGAGACCGGCGGCGAACTGCCGTTCGGGGTCCGGCTCCTGTTCCAGGCGGCCGAGGAGGTGATGCCCGGCGGTGCGCTCGACGCGATCGATGCGGGAGTCACCGACGGACTCACCAGGATCTTCGCGCTGCACTGCGATCCGCACCTGGCGGCCGGAACGGTCGGTCTGCGCGCGGGTGCGCTGACCTCCGCGGCCGATCGTGTGGAAGTGCATCTGCGCGGGCCCGGCGGGCACACCTCGCGTCCGCATCTGACCGCCGACCTCGTGTACGCGATAGGCACCGTCATCACCGGGCTCCCCGGACTGCTGTCGCGCCGGGTGGACCCGCGCTCGGGCACCGTGATGGCATGGGGTGCCGCGCATTCCGGTGACGCCCCCAACGCGATCCCGCAGGAGGGGCGCTTGCGCGGAACGGTCCGGACCGGCGACCGCGACGTGTGGCAGGACCTCGAGCCGCTGGTGCGGAGCATCATCGGCGAACTGGTGTCGCCGCTGGGAGTCACCTACGACTTGACCTATGTGCGCGGTGTTCCGCCGGTGGTCAACGACCCGCACAGTGTCGCGATGCTGCGCCGCAGCGTGGAGGCCATCGGTCCGGCGGCAGCGGTCGACACGCCGCAGTCGCCCGGCGGCGAGGACTTCGCGTGGTACCTGGAGTCGGTGCCCGGCGCCATGGCCAGGCTCGGAGTGTGGACCGGCGTCGGCCAGCAGTGCGATCTGCACCAGCCGAACTTCGACATCGATGAGCGCGCGCTCGGCGTGGGCGTCGCGACGCTCGCGGGAGTCGTGCTCTCCGGAGAGCTGGACTGAGCGGCCGAAGTATTTTGGCTCCCGCAACGGCCTCTCAGACCGCTCCGGGAGCCAAAATTCTTCCCGACCGCGGTCAGCCTTCGTTGTCCATCGGCTCCGCGGGCCCGGGACCCACGTTGCGCGCCTCGTGCAGGCGCAGCCGCTCGACGTAGTCCGCGGGCGCGCCGGCGATCTCGGCCGCATCGGCCATCACGCCGAGATACCGCGCGGACGGCAGACCGCCCTCGTAGCCGTCGATGACGTACAGCCACGCCAGTACCGGTCCGTCGGCGGTGTCGACTCGCGCGCGGATCTTGCGGTGCACGCCGAGTTCGGTGCCCTCCCAGCGGTCGAGGTTCTTCTCGTCCTCTGCGGTGACGTCGTAGAGCACCACGAATACGCGCGCGTCGGGATTGTCGCGGTCCTCGGTCACGGTGGCGAGCGAACCCTCCCAACCGATGTCGTCGCCCGCGAAGGTCAGCCGCCAGCCGTTGAGCCATCCGGTCGAGGCCATCGGCGAGTGCGGAGCCCGCTCCAGCATCTGGGCAGGGTCCATGTTCGACGCGTAGGCGGCATAGATCGGCACGTCGCCAGCCTATTCGGTCGGTGGCCGATGAGGGAACACCGGCCGGTCCGGGCGGCGCGCGCAGCAGCCAGGGGATAAGTTTGTTCACGGAGTCCAGAGTCGTGTCTAAGGAGTGTGCACAGTGGCGAAGATCGTGATCATCGGTGGTGGGCCGGCCGGCTACGAGGCGGCCCTGACCGGTGCGGCCTACGGCGCGGAGATCACGGTCATCGATTCGGACGGGATCGGCGGCGCGTGCGTGCTGTGGGACTGCGTTCCGTCGAAGACGTTCATCGCGTCCACCGGAATCCGCACCGAGGTGCGCCGTGCCGTGGACCTCGGCATCAACATCGCCACCGACCAGGCGATGGTGACCCTGCCGCAGATCCACCAGCGGGTGAAGGATCTGGCCTTCGCGCAGTCGGCCGACATCCGTTCGCGTCTCATCAGCGAGGGCGTGACGATCGTCAATGGAACCGCACGGCTCGGTCGGACGGGAACCGGAATCGGAGCGCACGAAGTGGTGGCGACGCTCGCCGACGGCACCACCGAGACCTACGAGAGCGACGTGGTGCTCATCGCCACCGGGGCGTCGCCGCGGATCCTGCCGACGGCGCAGCCGGACGGGGAGCGGATTCTCAACTGGCGCCAGCTCTACGACCTGGCCGAGCTGCCCGAGCATCTGGTGATCGTCGGATCGGGTGTCACCGGCGCCGAGTTCGCTCACGCGTACACCGAGCTGGGCGTGAAGGTGACGCTGGTGTCGAGCCGGGACCGCGTGCTTCCGCACGAGGACGAGGATGCCGCGCGCGTCCTGGAGGAGGCCTTCTCCGAGCGCGGAGTGACCCTCATCAAGTACGCGCGCGCCGACCGGGTGACGCGCGATGAGGACTCCGCCACCGTGCACCTCGCGGACGGCAAGGAGGTGACGGGCACCCACGTGCTGATGACGGTCGGTTCGGTCCCCAACACCGGTTCGCTGAACCTGGAGGAGGCGGGCGTGGTGACCGATCGGGGCGGGTACATCACCGTCGACCGGGTCTCCCGCACATCGGCGCCCGGCGTGTACGCCGCCGGCGACTGCACGGGGGTGCTGCCGCTCGCCTCGGTGGCCGCCATGCAGGGACGCATCGCCATGTACCACGCGCTCGGCGAGGGCGTGAGCCCGATCCGGCTCAAGACGGTGGCGTCGGCCATCTTCACCCGGCCCGAGATCGCCAACGTCGGTGTCTCGCAGAAGGCCATCGACGCGGGGGAGTACCCGGCGCGCACCGTGATGCTGCCGCTGTCGACCAATCCGCGCGCCAAGATGAGCGGTCTGCGCCGCGGCTTCGTCAAGATCTTCTGCCGCCCGGCGACCGGCGTGGTGATCGGCGGCGTGGTGGTCGCGCCCAACGCTTCGGAGCTGATTCTGCCGATCGCGATCGCCGTGGAGAACAAGTTGCAGGTCTCGGAGATCGCACAGACGTTCTCGGTGTACCCGTCCCTGTCGGGATCGATCACCGAGGCCGCCCGCCAGCTCGTCCGGCACGACGATCTGGATTGAGCACCTGGCGGGAACTGCTGGGGCGCGACAACCGCGCGCCGATGGTGGTGATGGCGGGCGGCGTGGCGCTGTTCGCGATCAACGTCTACCTGACCACCTCGCTGCTGCCCAGTGCGGTCGCCGACATCGGCGGTCAGGACCTGTACGCCTGGACGATGACCGTCTTCCTGGTGGTCTCGGTGATCTCGTCGATGTTGGTGAGCCGCTGGCTGGCCGGGCTCGGGGCCAGGCGGTCGTACGTGTGGGCCTTCGCGCTGTTCGCTGCGGGCACGGTGGTCGCCGGCGCGTCGCCGACCATGACCGTGATGCTGGTGGGCCGGGCCCTGCAGGGATTCGGGGCCGGTCTCCTCGGCGGCCTGGGCTTCGCGGTGGTGCGGTTGGTGCTGGCTCCTCATCTGTGGCAGCGGTCCATCGCCCTGATGTCGGCGATGTGGGGAGTCGGCAACTTCGTCGGACCCGTGGTCGGCGGATTCTTCGCCCAGATCCACTTCTGGCGTGGGGCATTCGGCCTGCTCACCCTCCTGGCGCTGGCGCTGATCGCGATGACGCTTCGGGCGCTTCCCGTACGGCGCACATCCGGTGAACCGGCCGCCGCGGTTCCGTGGATGTCGCTGGCGTTGCTGACGACGGCGGTCGGAGCGATCAGCGTGGCCTCGCTGGTGCACGGGATCGCGACGTGGACGCTGCTGGCCTTCGCCGTGCTGGCGGGCCTGGGCTTCGTGGGCTGGGAGCGGCGGGCGAGTTCCCGAGTGCTGCCGGAGACGACCTATCGGGGCCGGTCGCCGCTGCGATGGATCTACCTGGCGATCCTGGTTCTCGCCGCGGTGTCGACGGTGGAGACCTTCCTGCCGCTGTTCGGGCAGCGGATCGGCGGGCTCGGGCCGCTCGCCGCCGGTTTCCTCGGAGCGGCACTGTCCTGGGGATGGACGGTCGCCTCGATCTCTGCGAGCGGAATCGAGAGCGAGCGCGGGCGGCGAGCGGTCCGGATCTGCGGTCCGCTCCTGCTGGGGTCGGGGCTGATCCTGTACGGCCTGCTGCAGATGCGCGACCCCTCGCCCGGCGTGATCGTGGCGTGGTACGCGGTGCTGTTCGTCGGCGGCTGCGGCATCGGCATGGCGATGGCGCACTGGTTCACCGCGGGTCTGCGGGTCACCGATGACGAAGCGGAGGCCGCCCAGGCGTCGGCGGGACTGAACACCAGCCAGCTGATCGCGAACGCCTGCGGCTCGGCGCTGGCGGGTCTGCTGGTGGCTCTGGGCGGCCCCGACATCGTGGGATCGGCCAGGGTCCTCAGCTTCGGTTTCGCCGCGTTGGCCTTCTGCGGCATCGCGGTCGCGCTGCGGGAGTTCGCCGTCGACCGCCGCATGCGCGAGCCCGATTCGCCTACGCGGCGAGGAGGTCGTCGATCTGGTTGATCGCCGCCGAGGCTCCCTCGATGATGCCCATCTCCAAGACCTTCTGGAGGTTCTCGGCGCTCTCGTAGGTGGAGGTGAAGACAGCGCGCGTGCCGCTGTCTGTGGCCTCGAAGACGTAGCGGTTCTGCGACACCGGCATGCCGTCGAGCGGCTTGAGTTCGGCATCGGCGAAACCGTCCTCGAAGGTGAACGACGACATCGGGTCGATTGTCTCGAAGCGCCACCAGCCCCCGAACTTCTCACCTTCGGGACTGGTCATGTAGTAGGTGGCGCGTCCGCCGCGAGTGAAGTCGTGCTCGACGAAGGTCGCCGGGTACTCGGGCGGTCCCCACACCTTCTCGAGTCGGCGTGGGTTCTCGTACACCTCCCAGACGCGCTCCACAGGCGCGGCGAATTCGGCGGTGATGGTCAGGGTGAGAGCGTCCGTGTCGGTCTGGACGTCGATGACAGGCATGGCTGGTCCTCAGGGTCGATGGTCTCGTGGGATGTCAGAGGGATCGGTGGTGTCGGTCGTCGGGGCCGGGGATGCGGCGAGCAAGTCGTCGACGCGGGCGATGCGGCCCCGCCAGATCTGTTCGATGTCGGAGAGCATCGCCGACACCGAGCGCACAGCGTTCACGTCGCCGGACGCCATCTGCTGGCGGCCCGCACGGCGTTTCACCAGCAGACCGGCCCGTTCGAGGACGGCGACGTGCTTCTGTACCGCGGCGAAGCTCATGTCGTACTTCTCCGCCAACGCGGTGACCGAGTGCTCGCCGGCCAGCACCCGCCGGAGGATGTCCCGCCGTGTGCGGTCGGAGAGGGCGTGGAACAGCGCGTCAGCGCGGTCCTCGTCGTCCTCGGTCACCTCTCAAACATACAACTAATCGGTTGTATGTCAATGGCTCATGCCAGATCGAAACTGTGCGTCACCGCGCGGTTCCAGCCCTCGAAAAGCCGTGTGCGGTCGGACTCCGACATCCGCGGTTCCCACCGCCCGCCGCGCGCCCAGTTGTCGCGGATCTCATCGGTGCTCGACCAATAGCCGACGGCGAGGCCGGCCGCGTATGCGGCGCCCAGCGCGGTGGTCTCGTTCACCACCGGCCGCACCACGGGGACATCCAGGATGTCCGACTGGAACTGCATCAACAGCTCGTTGACGACCATGCCGCCGTCCACCTTCAGCGTCTGCAGGTGCACGCCCGAGTCGGCCTGCATCGCCTCGATCACCTCGCGCGTCTGGTACGCGGAGGCCTCCAGGACGGCGCGTGCGATGTGCGTGCGGTCGGCGAACCGCGTGAGCCCGACGATCACGCCGCGCGCATCCGGTCGCCAGCGGGGCGCGAACAGCCCGGAGAACGCCGGGACGAAGTAGACGCCCCCGTTGTCGTCGGCTCGGCGGGCCAACTCCTCCACCTGGGCGGCCGTGTCGATGATCCCGAGGTTGTCGCGCAGCCATTGGACCAGGGAGCCGGTGACCGCGATCGATCCCTCCAGCGCATAGCGTGCCGGCTCATCGCCCAGTCGATAGCAGACGGTGCTCAGCAGGCCGTGTTTGCTGAGCACTGCCTCGGTGCCGGTGTTGAGCAGCAGGAAGTTGCCGGTGCCGTAGGTGTTCTTCGCCTCGCCGGGTTCCAGGCAGGCCTGGCCGAACATCGCGGCCTGCTGGTCGCCCAGGATGCCGCCCAGCGGCACATCTGGGAGGGAGCCCGAGGTCCGCAGGCTCCCGATCACACCGGAGCTCGACCGGATCTCGGGAAGCATCGACATCGGGATGCGCAGGTCCGCGCAGATCTCCGGATCCCATTGCAGCGTATGCAGATCCATCAGCATGGTGCGGGACGCATTCGTCACGTCGGTGACGTGCAGCCCGCCGTCGACGCCGCCGGTCATGTTCCACGCCAGCCAGCTGTCCATCGTTCCGAACAGCAGGTCGCCGGCCTCGGCGCGATCGCGGGCGCCCTCGACGTTGTCAAGGATCCACGCGACCTTCGGCCCGGCGAAGTACGTCGACAGCGGCAGCCCGGTCCGCTCGCGATAGCGGTCGACGCCGTGCTCGCCCGCGAGTTCCTCGCACAGCGCATCGGTGCGGGTGTCCTGCCAGACGATCGCGTTGTGGATCGGAGTGCCGGTGTGCCGATCCCAGACGACGGTGGTCTCCCGCTGATTGGTGATCCCGCATGCCGCGATGTTCCCCGGATGCAGCTGCGCCGCCGCCAGCGCGGCGGCGGCCACGCGACGGGTGTTGCGCCAGATCTCCATCGGGTCGTGCTCCACCCAGCCGGCGCGGGGAAAGATCTGTCTGTGCTCCACCTGCTCGCTCATCATCACAGACCCCTTGCGGTCGAAGATCATCGCCCGGGTGGACGTGGTTCCCTGATCGATTGCGGCGACGTACTGAGCATCCGATTTCACGCCGTCAAGTCTGGCATGACGGCCGGTTACCCTCGGGTAGTCTTGCGAAATATGGAGAGCGAGTTCAATCCGGATCGGCCCGCCGACCTCAGCCCCGCCTATCGCGACGAGGCCTGGCGCAGACTGGGCTCTGAACAGTTCGACATCGTGGTCGTCGGCGGCGGAGTGGTCGGCGTCGGCGCGGCGCTCGACGCGGCCACTCGCGGTCTTCGCGTGGCGCTCGTGGAGGCCCGCGACATCGCGTCCGGCACCTCGAGCCGCTCGTCGAAGATGTTCCACGGCGGGCTCCGCTACCTGGAGCAGTTCGAGTTCGGTCTGGTGCGGGAGGCGCTGCGTGAACGCGAGCTGTCGCTGCGTCTGCTCGCTCCGCACCTGGTGAAGCCGCTGCCCTTCCTCGCTCCGCTCACGCGCCGCTTCTGGGAGCGCCCGTACATGGCCGCCGGACTGTTCCTCTACGACCGGATGGGCGGCGCCAAATCGGTTCCGGGACAACGGCACGTGTCGCGGTCGGGTGCGCTGCGCGTGGCGCCGAGCCTCAAGCGCGATTCGCTGATCGGCGGCATCCGGTACTACGACACGGTCGTCGACGACGCCCGTCACAGCCTCACCCTCGCCCGCACCGCGTCGCAGTACGGTGCGGTGATCCGGACCTCGACGCAGGCCGTCGGCTTCCTCACCGAGTCCGACCGGGTGATGGGCGTGAAGGTCCGCGATTCGGAGACGGGGGAGACCACCGAGGTGCGCGGACACTGCGTCATCAACGCGGCCGGGGTGTGGACCGACGAGGTGCAGGCACTCTCGAAGCAGCGCGGTCACTTCAAGGTGCGTGCGTCCAAGGGAGTGCACATCGTGGTCCCGCGCGACCGGATCGTCTCGGAGACTGCGATCATCCTGCGGACGGCCAGTTCGGTGCTCTTCGTGATCCCCTGGGAGACGCACTGGATCATCGGCACCACCGACACCGACTGGAACCTCGACCTCGCGCATCCCGCCGCCACGCGTAAAGACATCGACTACCTCCTCGACCGGGTGAACCAGGAACTGGTGACCCCGCTGACGCACGACGACATCGAAGGCGTGTACGCCGGGCTGCGGCCGCTGCTCGCCGGTGAGGACGACGAGACCTCCAAACTCTCCCGCGAGCATGCGGTGGCCGTCGTCGCACCCGGCCTGGTGTCGATCGCGGGCGGCAAGTACACCACCTACCGGGTGATGGGGGCCGACGCCGTGGACGCCTGCAACGATTACATCCCCACCCGTGTCGCACCGTCGATCACCGAGCGGGTGCCGCTGGTGGGGGCCGACGGCTACTTCGCACTGATCAACCAGTGCGAGCACCTGGGGCAGCGGTTCGGCCTGCATCCCTACCGGATCCGGCGGCTGCTGAACCGCTACGGCTCACTGCTCGACGATGTGCTGTACTACGCCGACGCCGACGAGTCGCTGCTGCAGCCGCTGCAGGCGGCACCGCAGTACCTGCGGGTCGAGATCGTCTACGCGGTGTGGGCCGAGGGCGCACTCCACCTGGAGGACGTGCTCGCCCGTCGCACGCGGATCGCGATCGAGTACAGCCACCGCGGGGTCGACTGCGCGCAGGAGGTGGCCGAGTTGATCGCCCCGGTCCTGGGATGGGACGAGACGAGGGTCGCCACCGAGGTCGCGACGTACAAGGCGCGGGTGGACGCCGAGATCGCCTCGCAGCGCCAGCCCGACGACGCCTCCGCCGATGCGCTGCGCGCCGCGGCACCGGAGGCGCGCCGCGAGATCCTCGAACCGGTTCCCGTTCCGGACTAGCGGCGAATCCGACTCACGTCGCCCGGCTCACAGACCAAGTGCCCTGTACAGCCCGGGCGGTCTGGGCCAGACTGGGGCCATGAGTACGCAGCCGGTGGAGAACCTGAGCAACGAACAGTCGTGGGAACTGCTGGAGGGCAGCGTCCTCGGCAGGCTGGCGGTCTGCGTCGACGGGCAGCCGGACGTCTTCCCGGTGAACATCTACGTGTCGAACGGCAAGATCCTGTTCCGGACCGCGGAGGGCACGAAGCTGGCCGAGCTCGCCGTCAACGACCGAGCAGTGATCGAGGTGGACGCCTTCACCAGCCGGATCGGCTGGAGCGTGGTGGCCAAGGGGCGCGCCCGCATCCTCCGAGACTCCGCGGAGATCGAAGCGGCCGACCAGACCCCGCTCAACCCCTGGATTCCCACGGTGCGGACGACGTACGTGGAGATCGCCGTGGAGGAGATCACCGGCAGGCGGTTCGTCTTCGGGCCCGAGCCCGACCACGAGATCCGCTGATCCGGTTCACCCGGCCGACTCTGCGGCGAAGGCGCCCTCGGTGATGATCGCCCCGGCGTCGAGTGGGCGTGTCACCGACCAGGTCTCGGTGAAGACGCACTTCGACATCTTCCATTCGCCGTTCTCGACGACGTACTCGTCGTCGTATTCGCCGGTGGCGATCGTCTCGGTACGGTCCGACAGGTTGAGCTGTCGGAATCGCAGCGTCCACCGGCCGATCGCAGACGACTCACCGGTGAGCCGGATCTCCGGGTGCATCCCGTGGTGCATGTCGAGGATGGCGTGGCGACCGTCCACCTTGTGCAGTGCCACCTGAGTGAAGATCCGCGCCATCGGCTCGACGTCGTCGAACGCGCCGAGGCGGCCGTAATCGATCCGGGCGCCGGAGGCGATGAAGGCGTCACGGAATCCGCGGGGATCCTTGGCGTCGCAGGCGCGCCAATAGCGGTACTTGAGTTCCTTGATCGCTTCGATCTTCTCGAGTGCGGCCACGCGCTGTTCGATGTCCATTCGTCCTCCTGACGTCGCGGTGCGGGTCGACGCCTGGGGCCGACCGGTCTTGCGCCCGACCCTAGGGGTTCGGCGCATCCGCGTCACCGTGTCTGACATCGCGGACACACATAGATGCTGCGCTCGGCCGGCGGCTCGCCCAGCATCCCGCGTTCGACGGCGGTACCGCATCTGCGGCACGGGCGGCGGTCGCGGCCGTACACCCACAGTTCCCGGCCGCGGCCGGTGGCGCCCGTGGTGACGCGGGCGACGCGCAGCCGGTTGGCCGTCAACAACCGGTGCGCGAGGTCCACCAGTGGCGGCAGGTCGACCGCGGCCGTCGGTGTGGCCGGGTGCACGCGCCGCATGAAGCAGAGTTCGCTGCGATACACGTTGCCGACACCCGCCAGATTGCGCTGGTCTAGGAGAGCGATGCCGATCGGGGTATCGGGGGCGGCGGCCAGATTCTCGACGGCGCGAGCCGCATCCCAATCGTCGCCGAGCAGGTCCGGGCCGAGATGGGCGACCGCGGGGCCGGGATCGGCGAGCAGGTCCAGGACGCCGAGATCGAAGCCGACGGCCTCGATGTCTTCGGCACGCAGCACCACTCGTGCGGTGTGCCACGGCCTGCGCCACTTCGCACCGATGGCGTGCACGTCCCACAGGCCCTCCATCATCAGATGCGAGTGGATCGAGACCGGGGTGCCCGAGGGACGCCGCAGATCGATGAACAAGTGCTTTCCCGCCGACCGCACGGACTCGACGCGCGCACCGGACAGGTCGGTGGTGGCGTAGCGAGGTACTCGGAAGTCGCTGTCGCTCAGGGTTTTTCCGACGAGCGCGGTGCGGAGGCGGTGCGCCGCACGGAACACGGTGTCGCCTTCGGGCACCGCTACCGGCTCCTCGGGTCGTAGTTCATCCGCAGCCCCCGGGGCGTGGTCGCGAAGCCGGAGGCGACCAGTCGGTCACCCAGCGGTGTGCGGCGTACCGGCTCGCCGTCGACCTGATCGATGTGGATGCGCGGCACCGCCCCGGTGGTGACCGCGTGCGACAGCGCCGCCGCGGCCGCCTCGAGGATCTCGGTCTCGGCGGTGAAGGTGAGCACCGTCTTTCCGCCGCGCTCGATGAACACCGCGGCGCGTCCGCCCACCAGGATCACGACCGCTCCCGGCTTCCGGCCGGGCCGATGCCCCGATTCGACGGCTCGCTCGGGCCAGTCGAGGGCCGCACCGTACGGATTCGCCGGATCGGTGGCCGCGAGCACCACCGCCGCGCACCGTTCCTGGCGTGCGACGACAGCCGACTCGCGCAGGATGTCGACGGTGTGACCGGCGGCGAACTGCGCGCCTCCCAGCCCGTCGATGTAGTACCCGCGCCGCACCTGGCCGTTGTCCTCGAAGACGCCGAGCGCCTTGTAGATTCGCGCGAACCCGCCCTCGGTCGATTCGGCGGTCACGGCTCCCTTCGTCACCACGCCGTAGCGGTCGAGAAGCACCTCGCAGGTGGCAGCGGCAGCGGTGGTCGGATCGACGGCGATGCGACGGATCACCGACCACCGCCCCCCGACCGTGGGCGGCGTGGCTGCCGCACCCGCAGCACCCGCCAGATACTGCGACGACAGCCGCGCGGCGCGCAGACGCGGCGGCCGACCGCGAGTCCGGTGGGCGGAGGTGGCCGACGATCGTGCGCTGCGCGGCGGGTTCAGCGCGGCGCGGACCACCGAGAACGAGTCGTTCGTGATGAGCCCGGCCCAGACGAGATCCCACAGCAGGTCCGGCAGTTCACCGTCGGGGATCGCGTGCTCTGCGTTGTTCAGCGCGTCGGACAGCTCGCGGAAGCGCAGGGCCCCGCCCCGGTCGAGAGCGGTCCGGACCGCGTCCTGCGCGGGAGTCAGTTCGGTGTCCTCGGCGGGCCGGAGGGTGAGTGCGGCGGCGTCGGCCAGATGCAGGGCCACCCAGCCGTCGGCCCCGCCGATGCCCCCGTGTCCGGACCAGATCACCTCGCCGGAGGCGGTCAGCTCATCGAGCATCGACGGCCGGTAGTCCTCCACCCGGGCCGGCAGCACCAGCGTCTCCCACGCCGACGCCGGTATCGGCTGTCCGGCGAGTTGCTCGACGACGGCCGCGACGCCGGCGGCGCCGCGCAGCCGTGACTTCCCGGTGACGTGCTGCCAGCCGAGCAGGAATCGGTTGTACGCCTCGGCGCTGACCGGCTCCACTTCGGCGCGCCCGGCCGCCAGCGATCCGCGGCGGAGCTGGGTGAGGACGTCGGAATGGCACCACTGGCTCGGGGTGCGCCCGGTCTGCGGTTCGGGCGGGAGCGGAATGAACTCGCCCTCGATCACCGTTCGTCGCGCCGCGAGCTCTTCAAGGGTCCGGGTCACCACCGCGGGCGCCATGCCGAGAGCTTCCGCGACATCGGCGGTGGTGAACGGTCCGTGGGTGCGGGCGTAACGGTGCACCAGGTCGGCCAGGGGATCGGCGACAGGCTGGAGGTAGGCGGCGGGGACGCCCAGCGGGAGCGGTATGCCGAGGCCGTCGCGGAGGCGCGCTGCGTCGTCGACCGAGGCCAGAGCGGTCGCGCCGCGGAAGGGCACCTCGATCAGGCGGCCGTCGGCGACGAGTCGCTCGAGCACCTCGTCGAGCGGAACGGCGAGTGGGTCGTCGCCCCGGTAGCGTTCGGCGATCTGTCCGGGTGTGCACGGTCCCAGCCATCGCAGCAGGTCCACCACATCTTGATCGTCGCGCGCCCGCCGTTCCGGAGCCGTCCGCTGGAGCCGTGCGACGACCTCCGTGATCACTGCGGGATCGAGCAACTCACGCAGGTCGACGCGGCCGAGGAGCTGGGCGAGCAACGCGGTGTCGAGGGACAGCGCGGTCGCCCGGCGTTCGGCGAGCGGGGCGTCGTCGTCATAGATGAACGAGCCGACGTAGCCGAGCAGCATCGAGGCCGCGAAGGGCGACGGCGTGGACGTCTCGACCTCGGTGATCCGGATCTTGCGCTGCATGATGCGGGTGAGGACGTCCACCAGCGAGGGCAGGTCGTAGACGTCGGAGAGGCATTCGCGGACCGTCTCGAGAATGATCGGGAAATCGCTGAAGCGCGACGCCACCGCCAGCAGCTGGGCGCTGCGCTGCCGCTGCTGCCACAGCGGGGCACGCTTTCCGGGATCACGGCGCGGAAGCAGCAGCGCCCGCCCGGCGCACTCGCGGAACCGCGACGCGAACAGTGACGAATCGGCCAGCGCGCGTGTGACGTCCGCTTCGATGTGCTCGGGGTCGAGGAGGAAGACGTCGGCCCCCGGCGGATCGTCATCGGTGTCGGGGAGGCGCACGATGATGCCGTCGTCGGTGGCAGTGGTGGCCCCGTCGATGCCGAGACGTGCCGAGAGCTGCGCGGCCACGGCACCGGCCCACGGTGCGTGGACCCGCAGGCCGTAGGGGGAGTGCAGCACCAGCCGCCAGTCGCCGAGCTCGTCGCGGAAGCGTTCCAGTACGAGGGTGCGGTCGGTCGGGAGCACGCCGGTGGCATCGCGCTGCTGGGCGATCAGCGCGGACAGGTTGCGCTCTGCATTGGCACTGAGCCCGAG
Organism: Gordonia sp. QH-12; assembly: GCF_001578675.1. Lineage (NCBI taxonomy): Bacteria > Bacillati > Actinomycetota > Actinomycetes > Mycobacteriales > Gordoniaceae > Gordonia > Gordonia sp. QH-12. The sequence continues at coordinate 7,416 of NZ_KQ969288.1, read as the reverse complement.
TTCGGCGGCGAGTGCGGCGAGCTTCTCCTCATGGCCCGCGATCCCGATGAACTCACCGATCGCCGCACCGAGCTCGGCCGGACGACCGACGGCGTCGCCGATCCAGAACGGCAGCCTCCCCGGCATGCCGAACGCGGGCGAGACCAGCACCCGATCGTGTGTGATCTCCTCGATTCGCCAGCTCGACGCGCCGAGGGCGAACACGTCGCCGACCCGTGACTCGTAGACCATCTCCTCGTCGAGCTCTCCGACCCGGCGGGGCTGGCCGCTTTCTGCGCGGTCGGTCCCGCCCACGAGGAAGACGCCGAACAGCCCGCGGTCGGGGATGGTCCCGCCGGAGGTGACCGCCAGACGCAGGGTGCCGCGCCGGGCGGTGAGCCGCCCGGCTGCGCGGTCGTAGTCCACCCTCGGGCGCAGTTCGGCGAATTCGTCGGACGGATACCGGCCGGATATCAGATCGAGGACGGCGTCGTACACGTCGCGGGTGAGGGTCCGATACGGCATCGCGCGCCGGACGGTCGCGTACCAGTCGTCGACGTCGAGATCGTCGACGGCGGTCGCCGCGATGGTCTGCTGGGCGAGGATGTCGAGCGGGTTGGCCGGTACCGAGAGCGCCTCGATGCGGCCGGCGAGCATTCGCTGCGCCACCACCGTGCAGTGGATCAGGTCGGTGCGGTGCTTCGGAAACAGCACGCCGCGACTCACCTCGCCGACCCGGTGTCCGGCGCGGCCGATGCGCTGCAGCCCGGCCGCGACGGACGGCGGGGCCTCCACCTGGATCACGAGGTCGACGGCACCCATGTCGATGCCGAGTTCCAGTGAGCTCGTTGCGACCACGCACCGGAGCCTGCCGGATTTCAGATCGTCCTCGATCTGTGCACGCTGCTCTTTGCTCACCGAGCCGTGGTGGGCGCGGGCGAGGACGGCGGGCGCGCCCGCCGTGTCTCCACTGGCCGAGACGTAGGCGGGCATCCCGCCGGGCACTGTCGGGTTCGGTCGGTCCGGGTCGAACTCGATGCCCGCGCGTTCGGCGGCGATCTCGTTCAGCCGGGCGGTCAGACGTTCGGCGAGACGACGAGAGTTCGCGAAGACGATCGTCGAGCGATTCTCCTCGATGCGGTCGACGATCGCCGACTCCACGTGGGGCCAGAGGGAACCGGCGGTCGGGGAGAAGGCGTCGTCGAGATCGTCCGTCCCGGTGTCCGGCGGCGGGATGGCGGTCATGTCCTCCACCGGCACGTCCACGGAGAGGTCGAAGGTCTTCGCCGCAGGCGGCTTCACGACGGTGCAGTCGCCCTCGCCCGCCAGGAACTCGCCGACGAGTTCCTCGGGCCGCACGGTCGCTGACAGCCCGATGCGCTGCGCGGGCCGCTCGAGCAGCGCATCGAGCCGTTCGAGCGAGAGCGCCAGGTGCGTGCCCCGCTTGGTCGCTGCGACGGCGTGCACCTCGTCGACGATCACCGTCGTCACCGTGGCGAGGGTCTCGCGCACCGAGGAGGTCAGCATCAGGTAGAGCGATTCGGGCGTGGTGATCAGGATGTCGGGCGGATGGGTCTGCAGCCGTCGGCGGTCGGCCGCCGAGGTGTCCCCGGACCGGACTCCGACCGTGATCGACGGTGCGTCGAGTCCCATGATCTGCGCCGCGTGCGCGATGCCCACCAGTGGTGCCGACAGGTTCCGCTCCACGTCGACGGCGAGTGCCTTGAGCGGTGAGATGTAGAGGATCCGGACACCCGGAGCGGTGCCCGCACTGCCGCCGGTCGCGGCGTCGATCCGCTCGCGGTACAGCGAGTCGATGGCCCACAGGAAGGCTGCGAGGGTCTTGCCCGACCCGGTCGGAGCCACGACGAGGGTGTTCTCGCCGCGGGCGATCGCCGTCCACGCACCGGATTGGGCTCGGGTCGGCGCGCCGAACGCGTCGCTGAACCACCGCTGCGTGGCCGGATGCATGCTCCGAAGGATCTGACTGCCCGATGCCACACTCCCATTCAAGCGCACACCTGTGACACTCAGCGGATTGCGGCCGGCGGTACACTCAGCGGGCCGATGCGGTTAACCCGGTGCGAATCCGGGGCGGTCGCGCCACTGTGAGCGGTCCGCCGACGACGCCGTCGGACTGCGAGCCAGACAGTCGCATCGGTGTGAACAATGCCGACCCCGGGCGCGTGATCCGGGAGAACAGGACGTCGACGATGACCGCATCCACCGCAACGCAGGGCGTACGTTCCCTCGCCGTGCCGAACCTCTCCGCCGCGAGCGCGGCCCTCTGGCTCACCGCCACCGTGGCACTCGCGGCGCTCGCCTACTACTTCCTGGGATACGACCAGGGCGCGGTGTCGGTGTTCGGCAGCGACACCCATGTCCACGAGTTCGTGCACGACGCACGGCACTTCCTCGGCTTCCCCTGCCACTGAGCCGGGGAGACAACAGAACAATGGAGCGCAGATTCACCGGCGCAGGCGTGCTCGCAGGCCTGATCGCCGGACTGGTGTCGTTCGTCTATGCGCGGATCTTCATCGAACCGCAGGTGCGGCTGGCCATCGACTACGAGGAGGAGCGGTCGCACGCCGAGTCGATGCTGTCCGGCGAGCATGCACACGAGCACGAGATCTACAGCCGAACCGTCCAGGAGAACATCGGTGCGGGAGTCGGCACGGTCGTCTTCGCCGTCGCGATGGGCGCCCTGTTCGCCGTCGCGTTCACAGTTCTGTGGGCCTACGTGGGACGTCGGTGGCCGGCCGCGGACCCTCGGGCGGTCGCAGCGGGGCTGGGTGCCGTGGCCTTCGTGGCCGTGATCGGCGTCCCCTACTTCGTCTACCCGCCCAACCCGCCCGCGGTCGGCGAGGAGGACACCATCGGAGCGCGGTCGGGCGCCTACCTGACGCTGACGCTGGTGTCGGTGGCGCTGATGGTCGTCGCGGTGATCCTCGGCTGCCGGCTCGCGGACCGGATCGGCGGACTGTGGTCGGGTGTCACCTCCGCGGTGGTGTACCTGGTCGGTGTGACCATCACGGCCGCGCTTCTTCCCGAGTTCAAGGAGATCCCCGGTCCGGTGATGGACGGCGACCGGATCGTCGGCGCCGGATTCCCCGGACAGGTGGTGGCCGACTTCCGGGTGTACGCGATCGCGAACCAGGTACTTCTGTGGACGGTCCTGACCGTGGCGTTCGTCGCGCTGCTCGGCGTGATGATGCGCCGGTCCAAGACTTCCGACCGCACGCTCGCGGAGGTCGGCGCCTGACGTCGGTGCATCTGGTGGTCGCCGCGCGGACCGCACCCAACAGAGCGGTCCGGTTCGGCGGCGAGCACGACGATCTCGACTCGCGTGGCCGCCGGGATGCGGCGGCGCTCGCATCGCGGCTGCCCCGGGCCGGACGGGTGATCGCCGGACCCGAGAGATCGGTGACGCAGACCGCACGCCTGGCGTGCGGTCTGTTCGGCGTCGACCCGCGACTGGCGTCGCTCGACGTCGGCCGCTGGCGGTCGACCGCGCCGGAGTCGGTCGACCCGGCGCAGTTGGGCGCCTGGTTCGGCGATCCCCTGTGGTCGGGCCACGGCGGTGAGTCGGTCGGCGCGTTCGTGGGTCGGATTCGCGGCGTTCTCGCCGCGCTCGCCGCGGGTGGGCCGGCGACGCTCGTGGTCGCGGGCCCGGTCGCACAGGCCGTGCTCTGCGAGGACGCCGCGAGCTTCTTTGCGGCCGACGTGTGCCCGGGCGGGCTGTACACGGTCACGCTCTGACGTCGCGGAGCAGGTGCGACGTCGATGTCAGAGGGCCGTGCGACCATCGGCCGCATGGACGAGAGTTGGAGCGGCGACGGCGCGGACGCGCACCTGGTGATTCCGGCGGACTGCATCGCCTGGTGCCGGAACCAGCCCTACGCCGAGACGGTTCTCGAGGATGTCGTCGAAGTGGATCTCGACTGGTGGAACGAGCGCCTGGCTCAGTGCGAGATCCCGGCGCAGGTCAGCGGGCGCGATGCGGACGGAACGCAGGTGTGGAAGGGCACCGCGTACCTGCGTCGGGGCGATCTCGAGCCGGGTGTGCACGGAATGGGCCTCGGTGACGAACCGGAACTCGATCGCCTGTACATGTGTGCCGCCTGGCTGGCCGAGCACCCGCTGCGCGGCGGTGTCCGCCGATTCGTCGACGTCCGGTCCGGGCGGGATGCGGGCACGCCGTTCGCCGCGGTCGAGCGTGCGCTCGTCGCCTGCCGGCGCGCTCCGGCACTGATCGACGCCGCGGCGTATCGGGACTGGTCGGGATGGCCGGTCGCTCCTGGTGTGGGCCACGTCCTGATGTCCCTGTACTGCTGGGCGATCCACTCCGGGGCACCCGACCGTCCGCAACTGCTGGATGCTGCCAGCGCCGGCAGTCTCACGTGGAACGGCTGGCTTGTCGCGTCGTCGGTGTCGCACTACTCCGTCCGCAGATACGTGCGGTACAACTCCCTGCTTCACCGCTGGGCCGCGCAGGCGGGCGTGGCGCCGGAACTGGTCGAGATGTGGCTCAATCGGCAGTGGCACAGTCGCCTGGCCGAGGCCGCCGTACGGGACGGATCGGCGCTGTGACGAGCCGGTCGACTGAGGGCGTCGACCTACCGGGTCGGTGACACGATGCGCTACCGTCAGACCTAAGTGAAACGTGTTCCAGTTTGGAGGCTTGATGTTCGAGTGGTCTGAGGAAGATGTGATGGTCCGCGACGCTGTGCGCGGCTTCATCGACAAGGAGGTCCGGCCCAATCTGGAGGGTCTGGAGTCGGGGTCGCTCCCGCCGTACGACATCCTCCGCAAGATGCTGGCGACCTTCGGGATGGACTCGATGAACGCCGAGAGCCTGGAGAAGGAGCTCGCAGCCGAGGAGGCGGGCGAGCCGCGATCCTCGGGCGGCGGATCGAACAGTCTCGCCAACTCGATGTTCCTGATCCTCAACATGGAGATGGCGGGGGTCAGCCTGGGCCTCATCGCGTCGATGGGCGTCTCACTGGGCCTGACGGTCTCGACGATCCGCAGCCGCGGCACCCTGGCGCAGAAGCGTCGCTGGCTTCCGGAGCTGGTGACGATGGAGAAGGTGGGGGCGTGGGCCATCACCGAGCCCGACAGCGGCTCGGACGCGCTCGGCGGGATGAAGACGACGGTGCGCCGCGACGGCGACGACTACATCCTCAACGGCAACAAGACCTTCATCACCAACGGCCCGTACGCCGACACCATGGTGGTCTTCGCCAAGCTCGACGAGGGCGACGGCACGCCGATGCGCGATCGCAAGGTGCTCACCTTCGTCCTCGACAAGGGCATGGAGGGACTCACCCAGGGCAAGCCGTTCAAGAAGATGGGCATGATGAGTTCGCCGACCGGTGAGCTGTTCTTCGACAACGTCCGGGTGGGCCGGGATCGTTTGCTCGGAGAGACCGAGGAGACCGGATCGGACAAGCGGGGCGGCGACAGCGCGAAGGCCGGATTCACCGCCGAGCGGATCGGCATCGCCGCGCTGTCCCTGGGCATCATCAACGAATGCCAGCGGCTCTCCATCGACTACGCCAAGACGCGCACCCTGTGGGGACAGGAGATCGGAAAGTTCCAGCTAATTCAGCTCAAGCTCGCGGAGATGGAGATCGCGCGGCTCAACGTGCAGAACATGCTCTTCGTCGCGATGGAGGCGGCCAAGGCCGGCAAGCCGCCGACACTGGCCCAGGCGTCCGCGATGAAGCTGTACTCCTCCCGGGCGGCGACCGAGGTCGCGATGGAGGCGGTGCAGCTCTTCGGCGGCAACGGCTACATGGCCGAGTACCGCGTGGAGCAGCTGGCGCGCGATGCGAAGTCGCTGATGATCTACGCCGGGTCGAACGAGATCCAGGTGACCCACGTGGCGAAGGGACTGCTGGCGCAGTAGGGCGCGCGACCGAACCACATCGACTCCGACCGATGCCCGCAGGGGAACCTGCGGGCATCGTCGTGTCCGGCGGGCGGTGCGCCGCCCTCCACTTCGTGCCGGCCGTCCTACGAACGGCCGATATGTCGCAGTTTTTGTGCTGGCAGCACGCAATTCGGGACGTATCGACAGCTCGATGAAGCGTTCGCCCTCGTCGGATCCATACATTTATCGGACGCTGTCGCGGCGCCCTCCCACCTGATCCCGCGCCGCGAATCGAGGAGGCTGTGTTGAAAACCAAGATCGTGCTGCGACGACTCGCAGCGGCAGGGGCGATCGCTGCGCTGGGCGCGGTCGGCGTGATGTCCGGATCGGGTGCGGCGGACGCCGACACCGTCGGTCCGGCGAAGGGCAGCAGCAGTGCCGTGAACTTCTCCCGCGAGATCAGCGGACTCAAACTGGTCGACGGCAAGGTGCCCAACGGAGAGGTCATCACCGTCACCAACCGGCTCGACCGCAAACTCGCATGGCTCATCTACTGGGTCAAGGACACGCACCCGACGTGCATGGAGGCCGTGCCCAACACCTCGGTGTGGAAGGTGAGCGGCAAGACCTACACGAACAATCCGAACGTCTCCGGCGCCATGAAGCCCGACGAGTTCTCCTCCGGTCCGGGATGGGCGAAGATCGACGCGCCCGCGGCCAACTCCTGGGAGAGCATCGCCTGGTCGCAGGACTACCTGCTCAAGTGCGACGTCGGGGTGCTGAACACCGGCGGACTGCAGTACTCGACCACCTGGGTGGGCGACAACGGCGACCATCCGAACGTCGGCCCGAACATCGAGGTGACGCGCGGCGTTCCCGGGATCTCGGTGAACCCGAAGGATGCGATGGCCGACAACGACGTCGAGATCACCGTCAAGAACCCCGACGGCCGCCCCGGCGACAAGGTGGTCCTCACCGCCGACGGCAAGTCGCTCGACGGTTGCGGCAACCTCGAGCTCGACGGTGACCGCCGCGTCAGCTGCACCTGGGTGCCGAAGAAGGCCGGGACCTACCCGCTGCGCGCCGTCATCTCCAGCGCAGAGCCGGTCACCGTGACCGAGAGCGTCTACGTCTCGGCCAGCCCGGCGAGCGGCAGTCTCGGTGGAAGCCTCGGCAGCGGAAGCGCCGGCATGGACACCGGAAGCATCTACACGGGCAGCCTCGGATGAGCGCGCATACCAACACCTCGAGAAAGCAGACGAACATGTCGACAATCAGACGGACAGTGGCGGTCGTGGGCAGTTGCGCGGCGGCTGCCGCGCTGGCGGGAATCGGCACCGGTGCGGCGGCCGCCGACACCGTCGGCCCCGTCAGCGGTGAGAACGACACCGTGAGTTTCCAACGATCGGTCGAGGGCGCCACCCTCGTCGACGGCAAGGTGAAGGTCGGTGACACGGTCACCATCACGAATCGGATCGACCGGAAGATGTTGTGGCTGGTGTACAGCGTGCGCGACAATCATCCGTCGTGCTTGCAGGCGGTGCCGAACACCTCCGTGTGGA
>NZ_KQ969287.1:0-188190 GCF_001578675.1 Gordonia sp. QH-12 | reverse complement strand
TGCGGCTGATGAGCAAAGTCCGCGGGTATTTGACCCCGGCGTTGCGGGCGGAAATGGAGGCGGCACTGCCGTCGTGGGCGGCGCCGGGGATGAACAATCCCGACGACCCGGATTCCCCGTCGGGGACGGTGGAGTCGGCGGACCCGGCCGCTCTGGCGGCCGCGGTGGAGCGTGATACTCGCACGCCGGGGCAGCGCACCCATGATGGTCTGCAGGCGCTGCTGCGCGCCTCCCGCACTGGTGTTGGGGGTGGTCGGCGGTCGGGTGATCTGGTCGTCACCGTCACCGACCGGGAGTTGGCCGAGCGGGCGGGGGTGGCGTTGACCGCGACCGGGACCCGGGTGCCGGTGGCGGAGTTGATCGAGGTCGCCGCCGCCGCGACTCCGCATCTGGCCGTCTTCTCCGGTCATACCGGACAAGCCCTCTACCTCGGTCGGGGACGGCGGCTGGCGTCGCGGGCGCAGCGGTTGATGCTCTTCGCCCGCGACCGCGGCTGCACCGCCCCCGGCTGCGACGCCCCGTTCTCCCGGACGCAGGCCCATCATTTCCCGGACTGGGCCGACGGCGGCCCCACCGACATCGACCACCTCGGGGCGGCGTGCGGGCGTCACAATCGCTCCGTCGGACCCCGCCGCGGGCAATGGCAGACGATGATCCTGATCGACGGTCCCCATGCCGGCCGCGTCGCCTGGCGACCCAGCGGCGGGAGAACGCGGCCCGGGTGGCGGATCAACCAAATCCACCACGCCGAACTCCTCCCGGACCACCGACCCCAGCCGCCGCCCGAACCCAGCGAATCTCGCATCGAGAACTACCTCGACACACTCCTGGCCGCCTGACCGGACACACCGGCCCGGAGCACGGAAGTGCGGTGGCCGTCAGCTGACGAGCTTCAGCCCTATGACGCCTCCGACGATGGCGATGATGCACACGATCTTCGCGATGCTCGCGGTTTCGGTGCCGGTGATCATGCCGAAGACGACGGCTCCGGTGGCGCCGATCCCGACCCATATCGCATACGACGTTCCGGTCGGCAGTTCGCGCATCGCGTAGGCGAGGCCGCCCATGCTGATGACGAGCGCGACGAAGAAGACGATGGTGGGGATGAGGCGGTGAAGACCTTCCGACCGTCCCAGGGCGGTGGCCCACACCGCTTCGAAGACGCCGGAGAGGATCAGAACGAGCCAGTGCATGAGTGCTCCTCGTCCACCGTCTTGTCGCAGACCGGGTACGGCGGGCTCGTCCGGGCGCCCCGCCACGGGGTGTCGCCACGAAGGCTACCCACCCGGTCGCACGACGGCCAGACGCCGATGACGGATGGAGACCACGACCACACCGAACGGTGTCCCGTCCCAAAACGCGAGTGTCTAGAAATCTCCGTTGTCACGCCGAAGCGACCGGATCGACTCCACCAACTGACGCGCCTGGGCGCTGGTCATTCCGACATGGGAGAAGACGCCGTTGTTCAGCACTGCCGTCGCCTTTTCGACCAACTCCCGGCCGTCATCGGTGATCGACACGAGTGTGGTGCGGCCGTCGCTCGGGTGCGGTATCCGCTTCACCAGCCCGGCGTCGGCGAGGCGTGCGATCGCGTGGGTGGCCGAGGAGACGTGCACCTGAAGCCGGTCGCTCGCCTTGGAGATCGGCAGTTCGCCGTGCCGGGTGAAGGCCAGCAGCCGCAACAGCTCGAAACGGGAGAAGGTGAGGCCGAACGGTTTGAGCTCCTGCTCGACGCGCGCGAGCATGATCTGGTGCGCGCGCATCACCGACGTGACGGCCTCCATGCCGTCGGCGATGTCGCCGCCCCAGCCTGCGTCTTCCCAGTTGCGGCGGGCCAGGGCGATCGGGTCGCGCTCGTTCGACTCATGATCCACCCCGGCCACACCACTCCCATCGTCTACGGCTGCGCCGAGCTCGAGATCAGCGCAGGGTTTCGATTATCGCACTGAAGTCGAGATCGCTGTGCTCGGCGGCGAAGGCGTCGTACAGTTCGGCCGCGTGTGAGCCGAGCGGTGCGGTGGCGCCGGTGGTCGACACGGCGTCCATCGCCAGGTGCAGATCCTTGTTCATCAGCGCGGTGGCGAACCCCGGCCGGAAGTCGTTGGCTGACGGTGCCGTCTCGACCGGCCCGGGCACCGGGCAGTTGGCCGAGAGTGCCCAGCAGTTGCCGGTGGCACCGGTCACCACGTCGTAGAGCGCCTGATCCGAGAGCCCGAGCTTCTCCGCCAGAGTGAACGCCTCACCGACCACGATCTGCTGCACGGCCAGGATCATGTTGTTGCACAGCTTGGCGGCCTGGCCGTTGCCCGGTCCGCCGCACGGCACCACCTTGCCCGCCATCGGCGTCAGGATCGGCTGCGCCGCGGCCAGTGCCGCGTCGTCGCCACCGACCATGAAGGCCAGGGTTCCGGCCGCCGCTCCCTTGACCCCGCCGGAGACGGGGGCATCGAGCTGCATCATGCCCGCGGCGACAGCGAGATCGTGTACGGCACGCGCGTCCTCGACCGAGATGGTGGAACTGTCGATGAACAGCTGACCCGGCGTCGCGTGCGGCAGCACGGTGTCATACACCGCCCGCACTGCTGCGCCGCTGGGAAGCATGGTGATGACGACGTCGGTTCCGGCGACGGCCTCCTCCGCCGACTTCGCTGCGCGGACACCGTCGGCGACGGCCGCTTCCAGCAGTTCGGGGACGAGGTCGAAGCCGACCACCTCGTGTCCGCCCTTGACCAGGTTGGCGGCCATCGGTCCGCCCATGTGACCGAGTCCGAGGAAAGCGATCGTGCTCATCGGTTGCCCTTTCCGGCGGTGACCCGCTGCGCCTCGGCGCGACCGATCACCATCCGCATGATTTCGTTGGTTCCTTCAAGAATGCGATTCACCCGCAGGTCGCGGACGATCTTCTCGATACCCGTCTCGTGCAGGTATCCGTAGCCGCCGTGCAACTGCAGCGCCTGATCGGCGACGGTGAAGCAGCTCTCGGTGACGAATCGTTTCGCCATCGCGCACAACTCGACCTTGTCGGGATCGTCGGCGTCGAGTGCCTCGGCCGCCCGCCACAGGAGCAGTCGGGAGGCCTCCAGAGAGGTCGCCATCTCGGCGAGCGTCGCCGATATGGTGGGTTCGGCGATCAGCGGCTTGCCGAAGGCCTCACGCTCGGTGGCGTAGACGAGCGCCTTGTCGTACGCGGCTTGCGCACCGCCCATCGAGCACGCGGCGATGTTCAGCCGCCCGCCGTTCAGGCCGTTCATCGCGATCGAGAATCCCGTGCCCTCGCCGTCCGGGCCGCCGAGCATCGCATCGGCGGGGACCCGGACGTCGTCGAAGATCACCTGGGCCGTGGGCTGGTTGTGCCAGCCCATCTTGGCCTCAGGCGGACCGAAGGACAGCCCCGGCGTGCCCTTCTCGACGACGAACGTGGAGATTCCGCGGGGGCCGGCGTCACCGGTGCGCGCCATCACCACGTAGACGTCCGAGACACCGCCGCCGGAGATGAACTGCTTGCTGCCGCGAAGCACGTATTCGTCGCCCTCGCGGCGGGCCGACGTCGACAGCGCCGCGGCATCCGACCCCGCGCCGGGCTCGGTGAGGCAGTAGCTCGCGATGTGCTCCATCGACGCCATCTTCGGAACCCAGCGCTTGCGCTGCTCCGTGGTGCCGTAGGTGTCGACCATCCACGTGCACATGTTGTGGATCGACAGGAACGCCGCGGTCACCGGATCGGCCTTCGCCAGTTCCTCGAAGATCCGCACACCGTCGATCCTCCGCAGGCCGGAGCCGCCGACGTCCTCCTTGGTGTAGATCGCGGCCATCCCGAGCGAACCCGCCTCGCGCATCTCATCGATCGGGAAGTGCTCGGTGGCATCCCATTCGAGAGAGTGCGGGGCGAGCCGCTTGCGGGCGAAGTCGCGGGCCGCTTCGACGACGATCCGATCGTCGTCGGGCAATTTCGGATAGGGCATGTCGTTACCTGATACGCCTGTTCTCTCGTTCCGCGACGGGCCTCAGTGCATGGTCGGGATGGAGAACTCGGCGCCCTCCTTGATGCCCGACGGCCAACGTGAGGTGACCGTCTTGGTCTTGGTGTAGAACATGATCGACGCGGGGCCGTGCTGGTTGAGATCGCCGAAGCCGGAGCGCTTCCAGCCGCCGAAGGTGTGGTACGCGACCGGCACCGGGATCGGCACATTGATGCCGACCATGCCGACCTCGACGCGCGAGGTGAAGTCGCGCGCGGTGTCGCCGTCGCGGGTGAAGATGGCCACGCCGTTGCCGTACTCGTGCTCGGTGGGCAGCGCCAGCGCCTCCTCGTAATCGTGCGCGCGGACGATGGTGAGCACCGGGCCGAAGATCTCGTCGGTGTAGATCGACATGTCCTTGGTGACGTGGTCGAAGAGGGTGGGGCCGAGGTAGTAACCGCCTCCGAGATCGGTGCCGTTGAACGAGGCCTCGGTGGCGCCCTTGCCGCGACCGTCGACGACGAGTTCGGCACCCGCGGCGACGCCCTGCTCGATGTAGTCCACCACGCGATCACGTGCGGCGGCGGTGATCAGCGGACCGTAATCGGCCTTGGGGTCGTGGCTGTGACCGACGCGCAGCGCTTCGACCCGCTCGACGAGCTTGGCGCGCAGAGCGTCCGCGGTCGCGTCTCCGATCGGGACGGCCACCGAGATCGCCATGCAGCGCTCGCCGGCCGAGCCGTAGCCGGCGCCGATGAGGGCGTCGACGACCTGGTCGAGGTCGGCGTCCGGGGCGATGATCATGTGGTTCTTGGCGCCGCCGAAGCACTGGCTGCGCTTGCCGTTGGCGGCGGCCGTCTCGTAGATGTACTGCGCGATGTCCGACGACCCGACGAAGCCGACGGCCTTGACGTCGGGGTTCACGAGCAGTGCGTCCACGGCGGTCTTGTCGCCGTGCACCACCTGGAACACACCGTCGGGCAGGCCGGCTTCGGTGAACAGCTCGGCGAGGCGGACCGGAACGGACGGGTCGCGCTCCGAGGGCTTCAGGATGAAGGCGTTGCCGCAGGCCAGGGCGGGGCCGGCCTTCCAGAGCGGGATCATGGCGGGGAAGTTGAACGGGGTGATGCCGGCGACCACGCCGAGCGGCTGCCGCATCGAGTAGACGTCGATGCCGGTGCCCGCGCCCTCGGTGTACTCGCCCTTGAGGAGGTGGGGGATGCCGACCGAGAACTCGATCACCTCGAGTCCGCGCTGCACGTCGCCGCGGGCGTCGGCGACGGTCTTGCCGTGCTCGCTCGAGAGCAGCTCGGCGAGCTCGTCCATGTTCTGGTTCACCAGCTCGATGAACTTCATCATCACGCGGGCGCGGCGCTGCGGGTTCATGGCGGCCCACGTCTTCTGGGCCTCTTTGGCGGTGGCGACGGCGGCGTCGACTTCGGCGGCGGTGGCCAGCGGCACCGTGGCCTGAACCTGACCCGTGCTGGGGTCGTAGACGTCGGCGGTCGCGCCAGTCGCGGCGACGTGTGCGCCGTTCAGGTAGTGATCGATGGTCCGCAGTGCAGTCATGCGCCGTCCTTCCAGAGGCATCCGTTCGTGACGTGAACCACGATATACTTGGACATCCAAGTAATTCAAGAGGGAGCCGGACATCTGCAGGTCGGCGACGGTTTCAGTGGGGAGTCAGCATCCTCTCCACTGCGGTTCGCGCTTCTGCGCGAAGGCCGTGACACCCTCGCGGAGATCCTCCGAGACGAGGACGGTGTCGAGGACCGCGAGGCTCTCGTCCACGGCCCGGACCGTGTCCGGCTGCGATTCGGATCCGGCCATCGCCGCCAGTGAGGCGCGAACGGCGACCGGTGACGCGGCCAGGATCTCCTCGGCCACGGCGCGGGCGGCGGACATCACTTCACCGTGCGGTGCCACCCTCGACACCAGGCCGTACGCCAGCGCCTCCGCGGCGTCGATGCGGCGTCCGGTGAGGATCATGTCGCGGGCGAGGGCGGGCGGGACGACGCGGGGGAGGCGGACCAGCCCGCCGGCCGCGGCGACCAGACCGACCTTCACTTCGGGCAGACCGAAGGAGGCCTCCTCGTCCGCGACGATCACATGGCAGGCCAGGGCGATCTCGAGCCCGCCGCCGAGGGCGAAACCGTTCACCGCGGCGATCACCGGCTTGATCCGGTCGCGCCGCGCGGTGAGCCCGGCGAAGCCGTTGGCGGGCATCGCGAGGCCTCCTTGGGCGCCGGCGCTCAGATCGTTGCCCGCCGAGAACGCGGCCGAGCCGGCGCCGGTCAGGATCGCAACCCACAGATCGGGATCGGCGAAGTACGCGTCGAAGACGGAGTCCAGTTCCGCGTTCGCCGCCGGATTCAGCGCGTTGCGGACCTCGGGCCGGTTGATCGTCACCTCGAGCACCCGTCCCTCGCGCCGGACGAGCAGATGCTCGTACCGCTCGGCGAATCCGACCGCCGCGCGCGGATGGCGCGCATCGAGGACGTCGCGTGTGCGTGCCGCGTGGTTCTGGTTCGTCGACGCGCGGACGAAGATCGGCGTTCCGATGGGGTCGTCGTCGGCGCGCAGCAGATCGAGCAGGCCGGGGTCGTCCACGGCCGCGACGAACCGGGCGCCGTCGCCGAGCCGGCCGACCACGGTGGCTCCGGGGGCCTCGCCGTCGGGATCGATGACGGCGAACGACTCGATCGTCGCCGGGCCGTTCGGATAGTGCGCCACCCGCACCGACGGTGCGGCGTCCAATTCGCGTTGCAGGTCGGCGGAGGTGCTCGGACGCCAGGGAGCGGGGACGGACGAGTACACGCCCACCGAGTACTTGCTCAAGACGCCGCCGTTGGCTGCGACCAGGCCGAACGAGCCGGGCTCGCGCCGCGCCCGCGACACGATCTCCGCGATGCCGTGCATCGAATAGTTGTTGCCGGGCCCGCCGAAGTAGGGGAGCCCGCCGGTGACGGTCAGTCCACGGGGGTCGTCGGGCGAGAGTCCGAGCTCGTCGATGACGTGCGAGACCGCGACCGGGAAGCAGCTGTACAGATCGAAGTGCGCGACGTCGTCGACATCGGTGCCCGCCAGGCGCAGTGCCTCCCGGACAGCGGCGACCGACGCGGGTCCGCGGGAGAGGTCCGGCCGGGTCAGGAGCGGCTTCTCCCGCAGGTCGGCGTGGCCGTGGACGAAGACCCAGCGGTCGGCGGGGATCCCCGCCGACCGGGCGGCCGCGACGGACATCAGTACCGCGGATGCGGCCTGGTTGACGTGGTCGCGAGCCACCATTCGGCGCGGGTAGGGGACCGAGACGCGGCGGTTGCGGTCGGTGACGGTCGCCAACTCCTCGGCGGTGAACTCCTCTCGGGCGGCGGCGAAGGGGTTCCGCGCCGCCACACGCGTCATCGGTGCGAACAGCTCGCCCATCGACCGCGCGTACTCGGCGGCGCCGAGTACGAGACGGTGGCGCCGCGCGTTCTCGACGATCGAGTACTGGGAGATGGGGATGACGACCCCGTGCTTCACCTCGTCGATCGAGGTGAGGCCGCCGATCGAGTAGCCACGGTCCTCCAGTTGCCCGCCGACGGTCTCGCTGAAGTCCGGTGCGGTGCCCGAGCGCTGGGCGTGGCGGACCGTCGACATCACCTCGGCCCCGAACAACACCACCGCGTCGGCACGCCCGGCGGCGATCTCGGCGCCGAACTCGTTCACCAGATGCTGCGGGCTCTGCCCGCCGGTCACCTCTTCGACGGCCCTGCGCGGATCCATGCCGGTGCGGCGTGCCACCGCGCGCGGCATGTTGTCCGGCCGGCCGAAGGGCGACGACGACGCCGGGCTCGACCGCTCGAACGATCGGACCGCCACCACGGTGTCGACGAGGCGTGCCACGTCGTCGGCCCCGGTGTCGGCGAGCGCCGCGCTCACCGCGCGGGCCGCGAGGTCGGCCTCGGAGAGGCCCGCGTAGTCGGCGTCGTCGATGCGTTCGGCTGCCTGGCCGACCCCTACGATGACCGGTGTGGTGGGTGGAATGTCATCGAGGCGGTACACGCACTCCGGCCGGGACGCGGATGCGCCGGGAGTGGGCTGTGCGGGTGTGGGGGCACTGGACACGGGTGGAGCCTTTCCGGCGCCGCGGCCGCGACGCCTGACACTGCACCGCATTATGCCCACGTTGCCATCGAGCGATGGCGAGGAGGTCTCGTGAGCGCGTTGACGCCGCCCGACGCGGCGATGTACTGGCGATCGTTGACCACGGCGAACGATCAGTTCCTGTTGTATGCGTTCGACGCGCCGGACGACCCGTCGGCCGATCCGTTCGCCGAACTCGCGCCCCGCGCGTCCGAGATCGCAGACCTGCGTCTCGGCGTCGCCCGCGTGCCGTGGGATCTCGGGTATCCGCGCTGGCGCGCGTCGCGTCCCCGTCCCGAGCAGTTCTGCCGACACCCGGCCACCACGTGGACCGAATGCCTGGCCGCCCTGGGGCACCTCATGGCGAGCGGCGACCGCACCGCCGGGCCGCTGTGGCGG
This sequence comes from Gordonia sp. QH-12, assembly GCF_001578675.1. NCBI lineage: Bacteria > Bacillati > Actinomycetota > Actinomycetes > Mycobacteriales > Gordoniaceae > Gordonia > Gordonia sp. QH-12. Next base: position 179,707 of record NZ_KQ969287.1, on the reverse strand, counting down.
TTGCATCTGTTCGAATCGCTCACGGATGTGCCCGACGCCGACGGCCCGGCCAACATCGTGGTGCTCCAGATCTCGCATGCGCTCGGTGGCGGGCGGCGGGTCTCGGCGATCGCACGACGGTTGCTGACGCAGGGTCGGCCCGACCGGGTGCGCAGCGGTGCGCGGCTTCCGTCCGCCGTGGCCTCGGCCGTGGCCGCCGCCGCGGGCGCCGCGGCCATTGCGCCGCGACTGGCGACCGGAACCGTCGCCGGTGCGGCCGCGTGGATGCTCCGATCCCGTTGCGGCACAGCGGAAACACCGGGCGCCGACGTGATCGAGCCGACCGTGCTCAATCGTCCGGATCCCGGCGCGGTGGAGCTGCGGACGGTGACGCTGCCGCGATCGTCGGTCCGGCGGCTGGGATCCTCGGTCACCGTCGGGGCACTGGTGGGGCTGGCCGAGGTGCTCGGGCGCTTCGGCGGGACGAGTCCTGACGGCCGGGTGGTCGCAGAGGTCGCCGTCTCCCGTGAACCGGCGACCCGAGAACCGGTGGCTCGGCGCCGGAACGACTTCTTCTCCGTCGGCGTCGATCTGCGCCCCGACCTCGATCGGCGTGCTCGATCCGAGGCGATCGCGAGCCAGCTCGACGCGGCGCGGCGGCGAGACCGTTCTGCGGCCGCCCGCGTCGACCGCTGGGCGGCAGACCGCGCTCCGTCGGTACTGGGATCGCTGGCCGTCCGGCTCTCGTCCGCGGCGCCGGTCCCGGAGCGGGTGGCGGGTGCGACCGTGGTCTCGTCGGTGAACCGCGGCGACGGCGACCTCCGGCTGGCGGGCGGTCGAGTGCTGTTCACCGCGGGGTTCCCGGCCTTGTCCGCGGTCCACGGACTCACCCACGGCGTGCACGGAATCGGTGCGACGGTGACCGTGTCGATCGCCGCTCGCGGAACCGCCGCGCGGACCGTCGACGAGTACGCCGCAGCCGTGCGCGCGGCCTTCGGAGGAAGCCCGGCGACGCCACCTTCGCACGCGTAGCATTCGCATATGACTGCTTATGTGACCCAGAACCCCGCCACCGGCGTCGTGGAGCGCGAGTTTCCGACGATCACCGACGACCAGATCGATCCGATCCTGGAACGCGCCGAGAAGGCATATCGCCAGTGGCGGCAGACTCCGATCGAGCAGCGCGTACAGATGCTTCGCGACACCGCCGCGGCGTACCGCGACCGGGCGTCCGAACTGGCCGCGGTCATCACGAAGGAGATGGGGAAGCCGACCAAGCAGGGTCTGGGTGAGCTCGCACTGACGGCGATGATCTACGACTGGTACGCGGACAACGGCCCGGCTCTGCTGGAGACCGAGCAACTCGATCCGCAGGGAGCCGCGGAGTCGATCGTCACCCGCACGCCGATCGGCCCGATCCTCGGCATCATGCCGTGGAACTTCCCCTACTACCAGGTGGCCCGGTTCGTGGCTCCGAATCTGTTGCTGGGCAACACGATCATCCTCAAGCACGCCCCGATCTGCGCTGCGTCGTCGGAGCTGATGGAACAGATCGCGCACGCCGCCGGGGTTCCCGCCGACGCCTACATCAACGTCTTCGCGACCAACGAGCAGATCGCGACGATGATCGCCGATCGCCGGTTGCAGGGCGTCTCACTCACCGGATCGAGCCGCGCCGGGGCGGCGGTCGCGGAAGTCGCGGCGCGCAACCTCAAGAAGTCGGTGCTCGAACTCGGCGGATCGGACCCGTTCATCGTGCTCGACACCCCGGATGTCGCGGCGCTGGCCGCCGGCGCCGCAGCCATGCGGACGATGAACGCGGGCCAGGCGTGCAATTCGCCCAAGCGGTTCATCGTCGATGAGTCGATCTACGACGACTTCGTCACGAACCTGACGGCGGCGATCTCCGGGCTTGCGGTGGGCGATCCGGCCGAGGACGGGACCAAGGTGGGGCCGCTGTCGTCGGTCACCGCGCGTGACAACGTGGTCAAGCAGGTCTCGCAGGCGGTGGAGCAGGGCGCGACGCTGCACACCGGCGGAGAGGCCCTCGACGGGCCGGGCGCGTTCATGGCTCCCGCGGTCCTCACCGATGTGACGCCGGAGATGGATGCGTACCGCGAGGAGATCTTCGGCCCGGTGGCGGTGGTCTACAAGTTCTCGTCGGTCGACGAGGCCGTCGATCTGGCCAACGACGTCGAGTACGGACTCTCCGGTTCGGTGTGGAGCTCGGACGTCGAGGCCGCGCAGGCCGTGGCCGACCGGCTCGATGTCGGCATGGCGATGGTGAACGAGCACGGGACCTCGCTGCCCGGCCTGCCCTTCGGCGGCGTCAAGCAGTCGGGGTACGGCCGTGAACTCGGACAGTGGGGTCTCGGCGAGTTCGCCAACGTGCGGTTGCGCCGGACCGCGAAGTAGCTCAGGAGCGACCGGGGTACCGGCTGACGGCGTCGTCGGTCGGGTCCCCGGGAAGCTGCGGCCGCGTCGGTGTCTGCGGGGTCGCCGCGGTTCCGGCGCGGGTGAGGCGCTTGGGGAGCCGGTCGGCCAGCCCGCCGATCGGTGCCACGGACGCATTGAGCAGTTCCACGACCTCGTTGAGGTGGTCGACGGTCTCCTGCATCGCAGCGAGATTCGGCGGCAGCGAGGCGAGCGTCTCGGACAGCTCGGTGAACTTGTCGAGCGGTCCGCCCGGAGCGATCAGCTTCTCGAGGGCACCGTCGGCGCCGAGCAGTTGATCGAGCAGGCCCTCGTCGCCAGCGGCGCGGTCGAGCACGCCGCCGGGCTGGGACAGCTTCTCCAGCACACCGTCCGGAGCGGTCAGCTTGTCGACGATGCCGCCCTCGGATGTCAGCCGCTCGAGGATGCCCTCGTTCTCGGTGAACTGGTCGACCACGCCGCCTTCCCGGGTGAGCCGGTCGAGCGGTCCGTCCTTCGCGGCCAGCCGCATCAGGATCCCCTTCTCGTCCGTCATCTGGTCGAGCAGGCCACCGCGCTCGGTCAGCTTCTCGAGCAGACCGTCCGGAGCGGTGAGACGGTCGATCACGCCGCCCGGCTGGATCAAGCGGTCGAGGGGGCCGCCGTTGGCCAGAATCCGGCCGAAGGGGCGGTCGGGGCTCAGCAGATCGGCCACCTGGCTGAGGATCGCGAGCGGAGCCCGGACAGTGGCGATCTCGCTGTTCTCGTCGATTCCGAGCATCGAGTTCACCTCGGACTCGATGCTCTCGGCGGTGAGCCGCGCGACGTTGACGACCGACTCGACCGTGGAGAGTGCGATACCGGCCGTGGCGAAGCCGAGACGCAGTGGCAGCTTGACGGCCATCCGGACTTCGTTCGCGCTGCTATTCATGGTCGACGATTGTAGCGCTCGTCATTTCCTGGCAGCCGCCTTCGCGGCCTTCTTGAAGTCCCGAACCCGCTGGAGCGACTCCGGATCGGTGACATCGGCCACGGAACGGTATCCCTTGCGGCCGTAATCACCGGTCACCTTGGTCCACCCGCGCGGTTTCACGTCCAGTTGCTTGGCGAGCAGGGCCACGAAGATCTTGGCCTTCTGCTCGCCGAAACCGGGCAGCGCGCGGACACGCCCGAACAGTTCTTCGCCGGTACGGGCAGTGGTCCAGAGGGCGGCGGTGTCGCCGTCGTACTCGTCCACCACCGTTCGGGCGAGCTCCTGGATCCGGCCGGCCATCGACCGCCCGTAGCGGTGTATCGCGGGCGGAGTGGCGCACAACTCGGCGAAGGCCTCCGGGTCGGCGTGGGCGATCGCCACCGGATCGAGGGTGCCGAACCGCTCCAGGATCTTCGCCGGTCCGGCGAACGCCCGCTCCATCGGAAACTGCTGGTCGAGCAGCATGCCCGTCACGAGTGCGAAGGCGTCCGTGGATAGCAGTGCGTCCGCGACCGGGTCCTGGGCGATCTGGAGGTCAGCCATGCCGCTCATGCTAGTCGCCCGCGGTCATCGGCACGCCGGTCGTCGGCGAACTCCGAGACCCTCTCCGGCGGCGCCCCGGTCGAAGTCCCGGCGCTCGCGGCTCCCGGCTGGCACACTCCCAAGCATGCGTACTGCAGACTGCTCAGCCAGGAGATCGGTTCGGGGAGTACGGCGCCGGGGGAGGGCGGTCGCGGCGGCGGGCGCGAGCGCGGCGGTGCTGGCCGCCGGGTGCGTCGCCGTCCCGCAGGCGCACGCGTCGCCCTACGGCGCCGAGTACGTGCGGTCCATCCGGTGCGACAGCGCCAATCCGTGGCCCGGTGCGCGGCTGCGGATCGTGGTCGATGTGTACACGGGCGGCCCGTTCCCGACGGACGGACTGCCGGGGCCGGCCATCACGCTCTCGTCGAACAATCCGGGCGGGGTGGGTCCGGTGCTCGAGCTGACGATGCTCACGACTGTGACCTGGCGCAACCTGTCGACCGGACGGACCGGCACCGTGCGGGTGCCCACCCGCGCGCACACCGCCGACTGGGACGTCGTGCTCCACCCGGGTCGCGGCGCCGTGCGGTTCACCGTGCATCAGAAGATCGGGGCGATGGCCTTCAACCCGATGGTGAATCCGCAGTACTCGTCGTGCACCGGAACGGCAGTCGCATGACCGCGTCGGAGACCGGGCGCACAGACGTCCCGCTGATGCGAGTCCTCGGAGTCTCGACCGCCGCAGCGGTCGGCGGCTTCCTGTTCGGTTTCGACAGCTCGGTCATCAACGGTGCGGTGGACGCGATCCAGGGCGAGTTCGGGCTGTCGGACCTGGTCACCGGCGTCGCGGTCGCCATCGCCCTGGTCGGTTGCGCGCTCGGGGCGTGGTTCGCGGGCGGACTCGCCGACCGGTGGGGCCGCAAGAAGGTGATGCTGCTCGGTTCGGCCTTGTTCATCGCCTCGTCGATCGGCGCCGGTCTCACTCAGACGGTGTGGGATCTGATGCTCTGGCGGCTCATCGGGGGTCTGGGCATCGGCATCGCGTCGGTGATCGCTCCCGCGTACATCGCCGAGATCGCGCCCGCCCGGTTCCGCGGCGCGCTCGGTTCGATGCAGCAGCTCGCGATCACGCTGGGCATCTTCGCGGCGCTGCTGTCGGACGCGGTGCTCGCCGACAGTGCCGGCGCCGCCGCCAACACCCTCTGGCTGGACATCGAGGCGTGGCGGTGGATGTTCCTGGTCGGTGTGGTGCCGGCCGTCGTCTACGGCGTGCTGTCGCTGACGATCCCGGAGTCGCCGCGCTATCTGGTGGTCCGCGGACGTGACGGCGAGGCCTCGCGGATTCTCGCTCACGTGACCGGGGAACCCGATCCGGACGGCCGGGTCGCGGAGATCCACCGCACTGTGAAGCTCGAGTCCGCGGCGTCGATGCGCGACCTCGCCGGGCCGGCGTTCGGTCTCCACCCGCTGGTGTGGGTCGGTATCTGGCTCGCCGTGTTCCAGCAGTTCGTGGGCATCAACGCCATCTTCTACTACTCGACCACCCTGTGGCAGTCGGTCGGCTTCTCCGAGTCGGCGTCGTTCGTCACCTCGGTGATCACGGCGGTCATCAACGTGGTGATGACCTTTGTGGCGATCGGCTTCGTGGACCGGGTGGGACGCCGACTGCTGCTGCTCTTCGGCTCCGTGGGCATGTTCGTGGGGCTGGTGCTGGCATCGGTGGCCTTCACGCAGGTCTACGACGCCGTCGACGATTCGGGCGATACGGTCTCGCGGCTCCCGACGAGTTGGGGCGTGCTGGCACTGATCGGCGCGAATCTGTTCGTCATCGCTTTCGCCGCCAGCTGGGGACCGGTGATGTGGGTGATGCTCGGTGAGATGTTCCCCAACCGCTACCGAGCGGTGGCTCTCGGTCTGTGCACCGCGGTGAACTGGCTTTCCAACTTCACCATCTCGCTGCTGTTCCCGGCCGCGATGGGCTGGGTGGGCCCGGCCTTCGTCTACGGCTTCTTCGCGCTGTGCGCCGGGATCTCGTTCTTCTACGTGCGCGCGAAGGTGCCGGAGACGAAGGGCATGGAATTGGAGGAGATGGGCTGACTCAGAACAGTCCGCCGAGGAAATTGTCGACGGCGGCCTGCTCCTGACGCTTGCCCGCCGACTCGTCGCCGGTGAGATACGTGCTCATCTTGACCTTGTTGCTCGAGAGCTGCGCCTGGGTGACGTACCGCAGCGATGCGGGCACCACGACGCTCTCGTCCACCAGGCGCTGGCTCATGAGGATCGGGCGGTTGAAGCCGCGCGCCGGGATCGCGAGCGACTTGCGCAGCGATGATGCGAGTGCGGCGTTCGACGCGAGCGGCTTCGAGACCAGGTCGGCCAGCTGCGTGCCGCCGATCTCTTTGATCAGCGCCGAAGTGCACAGCTTCTGAGCCTTCTGGACCAGGGCTTCGCCGCGCGGGGTGAGGATCGTGCCCAGGTCCTCGGTGCTCTGAGAAGCCAGGGTGTAGAGGACGTCGGCCACCACGGCCGTCGGTACCGCCGAGGACGACGGACTCAGGCCGGCGACCACGTCGTCGTAGCCGGCCGGAATGCTGGTCGCGGCGGCGCCGCGGAAGTCGAGCTCACCGGTCTGCCACGCGGTCGCGTTGCGGGCCAGCGACGTGGCGGCTGCGGCGCCCTGCGTGGAGCCGACCACCGCCCACTTCGGCGACAGCGAGGACGAGCCCACGTCGGCTCCGGCACGGACCGCGTCGACGATGTTGTGCGCGGTCGCGTCGACGTCGGAGTACTGCGGTGAACCCGGCGCGCCGACGGCCGCGTAGTCGGGGGCGATGACGGCGTAGCCGCGACCGAGCAGATGGCTGAGCGTCGAGCGGTCGTCGGCATCGCGCTTGGCCGACGGGGCACATGAATCGTTCCAGCCGTCGGAGCCGTGGGCCCAGACGACGACCGGCCAGCCGGCCGCCGGCGCCTTGCCCCGGGGCTCGAGCAGCACAGCCGTGGACAGATGCAGACGCTCGTCGGCGCCGATGGACCAGTAGCTGTACTGCTGGCCGGCGGCGGCACCCGGCACCAGCGCCCGGCCGTCGATGGTCCGGTTGGCGAACACCGATCCCGCGGTCTGGCCGCCGGTGGGGGCCGGGGCGTCCTCCGGATCGGCGACGGCGAGTGCGCCGGTGACGCCGCCGACCGTCAGCGCGGCTGCCGCGGCGGTCACGACGAGGGTGCGGGCGAGCCGCTTCCGGGCGGTGATCATTATTCGGTCCTTTACGACGGGCCGCCGGGCTGCGGCGGAGTGAGAGAGTGCCGGTGCGGCCGGCACAGTAGGGATCGGCGTCAGTCCTGAACTGGTCAGTTCTGGACTGTGCCGAGCGCGGGCAGGAAGAAGCAGGTGCGGCCGGCGGTGGTCGTGGTGCCGAAGACCGCCGAGAGGATGTGGCCCTTACCGGTGTCGACGCGGGCCAGACGGACGCCGTGGAAGTTCTCGGTGTCGGTGAGCAACTGCTTGAGCGGTCCGGCGGACGCCGCCTCCGACAGCGGCTTCAGATCGGCCAGGCCGCCCTTCGTCGTGGTGGTGTTGAACCACGCGACGCGGAACTGGTCCGAGTCGGGCTTGCCGGGCGGCACCAGTGCGAAGGCCGTCTGATCCTCACCGATCGCCGTCAGCAGTTCCTTGCTGTCGGCGGGCAACAGCGAGGTGAGCGCAGTGAGCACCCCGGTGCGGTCGGCGGCGACGGTGGGCCACGGGCCGGGTGCCGCCAGAACCGGGGCGGTGGTGAGTCCGAGCGGGTTGTCGGGGGTGGGCTCGGCGCACAGCGGAGCCACGGCGGGGGACAGCAGGGACGTTCCGGTGACCCTCTGCAGCACGGTCAGCACGTCGGCAGCGGGAGCCGGTGCGGGCGCCGCGGGGACGGTGGCTGCGACCGGGGCGGGCGTCTGCGGGTCGCTCTGTCCGAGCTTGCCCAGACCGAGCTTCTCGAGGCCGGCGCCGTCGAGACCGATGCCGTTGAGAACACTCGCGCTGTCCAGGTACTTCGACAGATCCAGCCGGCCGTCCGAGGAGAGGATGGCGGTGATCGCCTCGACGGCCTTCTCGTCGCCGCCGGTGGCCTTGAGCTTGCGCAGGAGATCGGCGAGCGCGGCGTCGCCCGGAATCGTCGGCAGGGTGCGCACCTGATCGGCCTGCGGTGCGGCCGTCTGCGGTGCGGTGGAGTCGGGTGCCGACGGTGCCGTGGAGTCGGGGACTGTGCTCTGCGGGGCGCTCGTCTCGGGGACGGCGGTGCCCGGAGTGCTCGCCTCGGGCGACGGTGCCGCCGGATCGGCCCCGGCGGCGGCCGGCACAGCGAGTGCTGCGGCGGCGACTGCGAGCCCGGCGATGCCGAACCGCATCGATCGGTACGTGCGTGGACTCACTGGCTTACCTCCACAACTGCGCAACGGCCACGGCGGTCGTGACCGCTGTGGCTGATGTGACTAAAGTTTCTTAAGTTAATAATGAGAATCAACCGCTGGATTTCTCAAGGAGCGAGTCCGAGTCGTTACCTGGATGCGACCCTTTGGAGATGTCGGAGCCGTTGCGCCACAAAGCTTTTCGTTGCCATAGCGATGTCCGTCACAAGTTGCGGCGGCGTCCCCGAAACCGATCAGAGCCCCGGACCTCCGATGGTCCAGGGCTCTGATCGAACTCGGGTCGAGGGGCTCAGATGATCGCGGTACCGATCGTCGGAGCGATCATGCATGAGACGTTCTTGCCCTTGATCTTCGTCGTCACGGTTCCGTAGATCGTCGACACGATCCGGCCGCGGCCGGTGTTGGCGATGCCGGTGAACGTGCCGGGGCCCTTGGTGGCGTTGATCTTCGGATTGGGCAGCAGCGCCTGCTGTCCGGTGCGGCCGTTGTCGATGTTGAGCCAGGTGACGAAGAGCTTCTGAGACGACTTCACCGCGGGTCCGGTGCCGAGGCTGGTGTAGACGTAGCCGGCCTGGCCGCGCTTCGGGCCGGGTGCCGGTGCGGCCTGCGGTCCGGCCGTCACCAGGGCCATGCCGACCGAATTGCCGCCGCCGGGCATGCAGCCGAAGCCCAGGGTCGGATACAGGAACTGCTGGATCCGCGGCTTGCCGGGGCCGGTGGGGATGTCGGGCGCGTCGCTCTTCTTCTTCTCGGCCGCGGGGGTCGCCTCGAGCGACAGGGTCTTCGCGGCCTCCTTGGCCCCGGGCTCGCCCAGGAAATCAATCAGCGAGCGCCAGACGTCCTGCGCCTCGGCGGGTACGGCCGGGTTGTCGGCCAGCTTGCGGACCTGGGCCAGGAGCTCGGTGTTGACCTTGCCGTCGGAGTCGCGGGTGGCGGCGGAGCCGATCAGGGCCGGAGTCAGTGCCCCGAGGGATTCGAGGACCTTGGGCTCCACGGTGGGCGCGTGAGCGGCGTCCGGGATCGGAAGCTCCTGCTGCGCGGCCGGAGCGTCCTTCGCGGGCTCGGCCGATGCGGTCGACGGGACGAGCAGAGCGGGGGCGATGACTGCTGCCGCAGCGACGGCTGCGGCGGTGCGGCGGGAGCGCGCGAGTCGCACGGCTGAATCCTCTTCGGTCGACGAACAGTTGTCTAGTGAGGCGAGTGTAGCCACAATCCCATGAAACTACTGAGACGTGTGTGAAAATTGTTACACAAGAGGTTGGAGGGGTTTTGGCTGCGGATGCCCTCCGAATGCGGATACGCACCGTCAACTGGTTAGATTCGCCTCAGGTGACCAACAACTGGCCCGCAGGCGAAATCTGTGGGCTTCTCTATCGAGGGGACGTGGGTTAGCAGATGGCCTTCTTCGGCAACGCGCGCTTCGGCAGCGCGCGGCGCAACCGCGCCGTCGTGGCGGCGGCACTGGCAGCCGTGCTGGTGGCGACGTCGGCGTGTACCTCCGGATCGGGTGGTGCCGACGAGGTGACGTTGTTGACGCACGACTCGTTCGAACTGCCGCAGAACCTGATCGACCGGTTCGAGAAGCAGACCGGTACCGAACTCAAGATCGTGCGTTCGGGCGATGCCGGGCAGCTCTCCTCAGTGGTGTCGCTGACCCCGGGATCGCCCAAGGGCGACGCCGTGTTCGGTATCGACAACACCTTCGCGGCCCGGCCGATCGAAGCCAAGGCGCTCGACCCCTACACCTCGCCCGCCGCGGTCGACGGCTCGGCGAAGTACGACATTCAGGGCGCGCCCGGGCAACTCACCGCCGTCGACCGGGGAGACGTGTGCCTGAACGTCGACGATGCCTGGTTCGACAAGCACGGCATCGAGGCGCCCACGTCTCTCGAGCAGCTCACGCAGCCCCGGTACCGGGACATGGCGGCTCTCCTCGACCCGTCGACGTCGTCGCCAGGGATGGGCTTCCTGCTCACCACGATCGGGCGGTTCAAGGGCGGAGTGGACGACTACTGGCGCGGCTTGGTCGACAACGGCGCCCAGATCGTCTCCGGGTGGGAAGTGGCCTACAACCAGTTGTTCAGCGCCGGCGCCGGGCACGGCGACAAGCCGATCGTGGTGTCGTACGCGTCGAGTCCGGCCGCCACGCCGGGTACCAGCGCACTGCTGAACGCGTGCTTCGCGCAGGTGGAGTACATCGGCGTCCTGCGCGGTGCGGCGAACACCGCGGGTGCGCGCAAGCTCGTGGACTTCATGCTGACCCCGGAGGTGCAGGCCGCGCTGCCCACGGCCATGTACGTCTATCCGGTGCAGAAAGACATCCCGCTGCCCGCCGACTGGCGGCAGCGTGCGCCGATGCCCGCGTGGACCGTCACGATGTCGCCGGAGTACATCGACGCACACCGTGAACAGTGGCTGAACGAGTGGCGCGCCACGGTCAAGCGCTGACCGTGTCCGCGCCGGCGCGCCGGACCCCGGCGCCGATTCGCCGCACGTCGACGGCCGCTCGGGTCGCGACGGTCGTGCCCGCGGCGTTCATCGTGGTCATGTTCGTATGGCCGCTGGTCACCCTGGCCCGGCGGGCGGTGGCCGATGACGACGGTGCGGGCTTCTGGCAGTTGATCGACCGTACGGCTGGCTGGCATCTGCTGGCGGTCACCCTCGCCCAGGCGGCGGCGTCGGCGGTCCTGACAGTGCTGATCGCGGCGCCGATCGTGTGGCTCGTGGCCACCGTGGACCTGCCGGGCACGGCGATCCTCCGGGTGATCGTGACGGTCCCGTTCGTCCTGCCGACGGTGGTGGTGGGGGTGGCCTTCCGGGCGCTGCTGACCGGGCCGCTCGGCTTCCTCGGCGTCACCGACGGGTGGGCGGCGATCCTGCCCGCCCACATCTTCCTCAACGTGGCGGTCGTCGTCCGTGTCGTCAGCGCCGCCTGGCAGCAGATCGACCCGAGGACCGTCGAGGCCGCGCGAACCCTGGGCGCGACCGCGCCGCGGGCCTTCTGGGACGTGGTGGTTCCGCGGATCGCGCCCGCGCTGGCCTCGGCCGCGGCGCTGGTCTTCCTGTTCTGCTCCACCAGCTTCGGCGTCGTGGTGGTCCTCGGCGGCGGCACCGCCCGGACACTGGAGACGGAGATCTACCAGCAGGCGATCGGGTACTTCCGCATCCCGGAGGCGGTGGCGCTCTCCCTCCTGCAGATCGTGGTGGTCGCCTGCGCGCTGCTGCTGACCCGAGCGGTCGGCGGATCGTCCACCGTCGGCGCCGGTACGGCTCCGGCCGCAGGCCACCGGCGACGGCCCCGCGGGATCCGCCTGCCGGCGGCCCTCCTCGCACTCGCGTGGACCGCCCTGTGGCTTCTGCTGCCCCTGGCGGCGCTGGTGCTCTCGTCGCTGCGCCCCGCGGGTGCCTGGACCCTCGACGGCTACCGCGGCCTAACCGATGGGTCCTACGGCGACTCGGCGTTGTCGGCGATGCGCTACTCCGTCACGAGCGCCGGGGGAGCGACCCTGTTGGCGGTGGTGGGCGGGCTGCTGATCGCGGTCCCGGTGACCCGCGGAGGGGGCCTGCCCGCCCGCTTCACGGCGCTGCTGGCCGTACTGCCGCTCGGTGTGAGCGCGGTGACCCTCGGATTCGGCTATCTGCTGGTGATCGGCACCCTGCCCGTTCAGGTGGTGCAGTCGCCGCTGGTGATCCCCGCCGTGCAGGCGCTGCTGGCGGTGCCGGTGGTGGCGGGGATCATGATTCCCGCGCTCTCCCAGGTGCCCGAACGGCTCCGCGACGCCGCGCGCACGCTCGGAGCACGGCCGTGGCGGGTGCTCCTGTCGGTGGATCTGCGTCTCACGGCGCGGTCGCTGTGCGCCGCGGCCGGTTTCGCCTTCGTGATGGCGATCGGCGAGTTCGGTGCCACCACCTTCCTCGCCCGCGCCGACACCACCACCCTGCCGGTGCTCATCGGATCGCTCATGAGCCGCCCCGGAACCGCGAACCTCGCCACGGCGATGGCCGCATCGGTGCTGCTGGTGGCGGTCAGTGCCGCGGTGATCGCGGCGATAGAGGCCATCGTCGGGACGCGCTCACGCACGGACGGAGAGGGATAGATGCTGACCGTGGAGGGAGCGACCGTCCGGTACGGGCGATTCGAGGCGCTGGCCGGTGTGCAGTGGTCCGTGGGCACCGGAGAGTCCACGGTGACCGCTCTCCTCGGTCGCTCGGGCTGCGGCAAGTCGACGTTGTTGCGCGCGGTGGCCGGCCTCGAACCGCTGGCAGCCGGATCGATCTGCTGGGACGGTGTCGATCTGGCGACGACGGCACCGCATCGCCGCGACTTCGGCGTCGTCTTTCAGGACGGTCAACTGTTCCCCGGCCGTACGGTGGCGCAGAACATCGCCTACGGTCTCGCTCGGCGCCGTGTCCGCGGCCGCGCCGCGGCCGATCGGGTCGCGGAGATGCTGAGGCTGGTGCAACTCGACGGATTCGGCGATCGGCCGGTGTCGGCGCTCTCCGGCGGTCAGGCGCAGCGGGTGGCGCTGGCGCGGGCGCTGGCCCCGCGACCGCGGCTGCTGCTGCTCGACGAGCCGCTGGCCGCGCTCGACTCGCAACTCCGCGAATCCCTCGCCGAAGCGATCGGCGACATCGTGCGCCGCGCGGGCACACCGACGGTCCTCGTGACACACGACCACCGCGAGGCGGCGCTGGTGGCCGACAGCGTGTCGGTGATGCGCGACGGCGACATCGTCCAGACCGACACGGCGTCGCGGCTGTGGCGCCGGCCGGTGGACGAAGAGACCGCACGGTTCCTCGGCGCCCGGGCCAGTGTCCCGGGCACCGTCCGGGACGGTGTTCTGACGACCGCGCTCGGCGACGCGAGGCTGACCGGCAGCGCGGACTTCGGCGAACTGCGAGACGGCCCCTGCACGGTGGCTCTGCGTCCGGAGGCCGTCAGCGTCCGACCGGATCCGGAGGGCGATGCGGTGGTGGAGCACGCGGCGGCGCTGGTCGCCGGATGGCGCGTCCGCATCCGGATGGGCGACGAGGTCTTCGAATGCGTCTGCGATCGGCCGGTGCGCCCGGGAGCGCGGGTACGGCCGACCCTGGAGCCCGGCGCGGTGGCGGTGATCGGACGATGACCGGCGATGTCCTGGTGGTCGCGGGCGCGGTCCTCCACCGATCGCGGGTGCTCCTGGCGCAGCGCGACTATCCGGCCGAGGTGGCCGGTCTCTGGGAGCTGCCGGGCGGCAAGGTGGAATCGGGCGAGACGCCCACGCAGGCGCTCATTCGTGAACTGTGTGAGGAACTCGACGTTCGGGTTTCTGTCGGGGCGCCGCTGGCCGACGTCGTGACACCGCGCGAGGGGCTGAAGTTGGTCGCGCACCGTGCCCGGATCGTCTCCGGGACACCGCGCGCGGTGGAGCATCGCGCCATCGCGTGGGTCGACGCGCACCGGCTGGCGGAGCTGGACCGCAGTGGTCAGATCGTGCCCAATGACATCGGCTGGATCCGGGAACTCACCGCAGAACTGCAGGTCAGGCCGCTCTAGCCTTCTTGAGTGCCTTGTTGGCCTGCTTCTTCGACAGGTGATCGCAGTCGATCTTCTTCATCCGATGGATGACGACCGGGCAACGGAGGCAGCGCGTCGATTTCTTGCAGCACTTCTTCTTCGGCTTGAGCTGCGCCACCTTCGCCGGCGAGGTCTTTCCCATAGCAAGACTTTAGCGCAGCCTAACCATATTCACGCAAGCTCTCGTCGCGACCTCGGCTGAGGTTGCCGTACCCTTAACGGGTTGATCTGGCGCGGCCGAACAGGAGTCGCTCCGCAGATCGAGTGACCGGCTCCGCCATCGGCCGCCGGATACCGCACCTGAACAGATACGAAAGAGACCTTAGTGAGCGCAGTCACCAACTTCCGCAACGTCGCGATCGTGGCGCACGTCGACCACGGCAAGACCACACTGGTCGACGCGATGCTGCGTCAGTCCGGAGTGTTCGGCGAACGTGCCGAACTGGTGGACCGCGTCATGGACTCCGGCGACCTGGAGCGCGAGAAGGGCATCACCATTCTCGCCAAGAACACCGCCGTGCACCGTCGTCAGCCCGACGGCAGCGAGTACGTCATCAACGTCATCGACACCCCCGGTCACGCCGACTTCGGCGGCGAGGTGGAACGCGCGCTCTCGATGGTCGACGGCGTGGTGCTGCTGGTGGACGCCTCCGAGGGGCCGCTGCCGCAGACGCGTTTCGTCCTGCGCAAGGCGCTCGCGGCGTCGCTGCCGGTGATCCTGGTGGTCAACAAGACCGACCGACCCGACGCCCGGATCGGTGAGATCGTCAGCGAATCGCAGGACCTGCTCCTCGACCTCGCCTCCGACCTCGACGACGAGGCCGCTGAGGCCGCGGAGCTGGCGCTGGACCTGCCGGTGCTGTTCGCATCGGGCCGCGCGGGTGTGGCGAGCACCGACATGCCGGAGAACGGCACCGTTCCGGCGGGAGACAACCTCGACCCGCTGTTCGACGTCCTGATCAACAACGTCCCGGCGCCGAAGGGCGACCAGGACGCTCCGCTGCAGGCGCATGTCACCAACCTCGACGCATCGCCGTTCCTCGGTCGTCTCGGCCTGGTCCGCATCCACAACGGCACCCTCCGCAAGGGTCAGCAGGTGGCCTGGATGCGTGAGGTCGACGGCGAGCAGGTCGTCGAGCGCGCCAAGATCACCGAGCTGCTGGTGACTCTCGGCGTCGACCGCGCACCGGCCGAGGAAGCCGTGGCCGGCGACATCGTCGCCGTCGCGGGCATGTCGGAGATCATGATCGGCGACACTCTCGCCGACCCCGAGAACCCGGTCGCACTGCCGCGCATCACCGTCGACGAGCCCGCCATCTCGGCGATCGTCGGCACCAACACCTCGCCGCTCGCCGGCCGTGTCAAGGGTCACAAGCTGACCGCCCGCATGGTCAAGGACCGCCTCGACTCGGAGCTGATCGGCAACGTCTCGCTGCGCGTGCAGGACATCGGCCGCCCCGACGCCTGGGAGGTTCAGGGCCGTGGTGAGCTGGCGCTCGCGATCCTCGTCGAGCAGATGCGCCGTGAGGGCTTCGAATTGACCGTCGGCAAGCCGCAGGTGGTCACCCGCAAGGTCGACGGCAAGACATACGAGCCCTTCGAGCACCTCACGATCGACGTCCCCGAGGAGTACCTCGGCGCGGTTACGCAGCTGCTCGCCGCACGCAAGGGCCGGATGGACCAGATGAACAACCACGGCAGCGGCTGGGTCCGCATGGAGTTCGTGGTCCCGTCTCGCGGTCTGATCGGGTTCCGCACCGACTTCCTGACCGAGACCCGCGGCACCGGCATCGCCAATGCCGTCTTCCACGAGTACGCGCCGTGGGCCGGCGAGATCCGCGCCCGCCACACGGGTTCGTTGGTCTCCGACCGTGCGGGCACCGTGACCCCGTTCGCGATGATTCAGCTCGCCGACCGCGGCACCTTCTTCGTCGATCCCGGCGACGACACCTACGAGGGCCACGTCGTGGGAATCAACCCGCGACTGGAGGATCTCGACATCAACGTCACCCGCGAGAAGAAGCTCACCAACATGCGGCAGTCGTCGGCCGATGTCATGGAGACCCTGGCCAAGCCGATGCAGCTCGACCTCGAAGGCGCCATGGAGTTCTGTGCGGCCGACGAGTGCGTCGAGGTGACGCCCGAGGTGTGCCGGGTGCGTAAGGTCAACCTCGATGCGTCGACCCGCGCGCGTGAGCGTTCGCGTGCCAAGGCGCGCGACGCGAACGCCTGAGGGGCCTGACGCCGGACCGTCGACTGGAGGAGCGAGAGGGAGTGCGGATGAGGACCGTGCGGACGCGCATCACCGCGATCGCAGTGACGGGGCTGATCGGCCTCTCAGCGACCGCGTGCATGGCGGATCCGCCGCCGCCGGTGCGGGAGACGCTGCCGACGCACACTCCGAACGAGTACCCCGACGAACGCACCGTCACGGTCGCGACCGACAGCATCGGTTCGGGTTTCAATCCGCATCTCGGAGCCGACCAGGGAACGGTCACCACGGCGATCGCCGCGATGACCCTCCCGAGTCCGTTCGTTCCGGTGAACACCCAGGACGGCGTCCAGTGGCGGATGAACGACGCACTGCTGACCTCCGCCGAGGTCACCTCGTACGACCCGTTCACCGTCGAGTACAAGATCGTCAACGACGCCCAGTGGTCCGACGGGCTGCCGGTGACGGGCGACGACTTCCACTATCTGTGGGAGCAGATGTCCCGGCAGCCCAACGTGATCGGCCCGGCGGGCTACCGCGCGATCTCGGATGTGCAGACCTCCGGCGGCGGCAAAGTCGTCACCGTGACCTTCAACAACGCCTACCCCGCGTGGCGCGAGCTCTTCGACAATCTGCTGCCGAGCCACACGCTGCGGTCGGACCCGACCGGCTTCCAGGTCGGCATGGACAAGGGAAAGCCGGTCACGGCGGGCCCGTTCCAGATCTATTCGATCGACCGGGCCCGCGACGAGGTCCGGCTGATCCGCAACGACCGCTACTGGCGCAAGCCGCCGGAGGTGGACCAGGTGGTCCTCCGCAAGGCGGGCACGCCGCAGCAGATGGCGCAGACCATCCGCAACGGCGACTCCACTCTCGCGGCGCTGCCGAGCGGAGCGGCGTCGGCGGCCGAGCTGGGCGCCATCCCCGGGGTGGTCAGCAGCCGGCTGCCGACCACGAGGGCGCTCGCGGTGAATGCGAATTCGCGGTCGGAGACCATGCGCTCGCAGCAGGTCCGCAAGGCGGTCCTCGGGATGCTCGACGGACGGCTGATCACCGCCGCGGCGGCAGGGGAGACGGTGGTGACACCGTTCGCGAACACCGTGTACGCGCCGTCCGATCCCGGGTACACCCCGGTGGAGAGGCCACGGCCGACGCAGGATGAGGTCCTCGCCCTGCTCGCATCGGCCGGCTACCGACCGGGCGTGCCCACGCCGCGTCCGGCACCCGCCGATCCGTCGGCGTCGAGCACCGCGTCGCCGACCACCCCGGCTGCTCCCGCACCCGCCGACGTCCCGGGACTGCCCTACGGTGTCTCGCCGATTCAATCGAACGGAACCGACCTCGTGGTGCGGATCGGCGCCACCAACACCGACCAGCGCACGATGTCGGCGGCGGAGACGATGGCCGATCAGCTTCGGTCCCGGGGAGTGCGGGCCAGCGTGATCGGGATGTCGAACACCGAGCTGTACGGGCAGGCGCTCACGTCCGGCCGCGTCGATCTCGTCGTCGGATGGACCGGTGTCGGCGGCAGTCCGGCCACCGAGCTCGCCTCGCAGGTGGCCTGCCAGGCTCCGCCCAAGGGCACCGAGGCCGGTGCGCACACGGTGGAGCCCGAGCACGATCAAGCGGCCGACGAGACGGTGCTGCCGACGGTGCCCTCCGGTGCGCCGAGCAGTACTGCGAAGCCGGAGGCCAACGTTTCCGCCGACGAGAGCTACACCGGGAACATCTCCGGGCTGTGCGATCCGACGTTGATCGCGCTGGCCGACGCCGCGATGAGCTCCGAGGACCCGGCACCTCAGCTTCAGGAGGCCGAGGGGCTGCTCGCCGATCAGGCGGTGTACCTGCCGATCTTCCAGGACACGATGTTCTCCGCCGTCACCGACCGCATCTCGGGCGTCTCGCTGGACGGCCCGATGCAACTCGGTGTCTTCGGCGGAGCCGACGGATGGGTGATTCAGTGACCGAACGGGCTCGTCTGCTGCTGCTGCACGCACATCCAGACGACGAGACCATCATGACCGGGGGAGTGATCGCGACGTATCTGGCGCGCGGCGTCGACGTCCGGGTGCTCACCTTCACCCTCGGCGAGGAGGGCGAGGTGATCGGGTCGCAGTGGGCCCAACTGGTCGCTGACGGCGGCGCCGATCAGCTCGGCGGCTACCGGATCGGCGAGTTGCGAGCAGCACTGGCCGAACTCACCCCGCCCGGCGTCGTGGCGCCCCCACCGCGGTTCCTCGGCGGCGCCGGGCGCTGGCGCGACTCCGGCATGGCCGGGACGCCCTCCGCGGAGCATCCGCGGGCGCTGTTCCAGGCCTCCCTCGACGAGCTCGCCGGCCAGCTGGCCGACGAACTGGTCGCGTTCGCACCGCAGGTGATCGTCACGTACGACGCCGCGGGGACCTACGGGCACCCCGACCACAAGCGGGTGCACGAGGTGTCCGCGGCCGCGATCCCCGTCGCGGAGTCGATGCTGGGACGGCCGTTCAAGGTCTACGAGTCAGTGACGCAGCGGTCGGAGCTGGAACGCGGTCTGGCCGCCGTCAGCGAGGTCCCGGCCGGCTGGCGGATGCCCGAGCCCGGCGAATTGCCGAGCTACCCGGACGATCAGGTGACCGCCGCCGTCGACGTCCGCGAGGTGCTCCCGCGCAAGGTGCGTGCCCTCGCGGCTCATGCGACGCAGGTGAGTGTGGCGCGCTCGCGCACCGAGTACGCGCTCAGCAACAACATCGTGTCGCCGGTGCTGCCGACGGAGCACTTCATCCGCGTCGACGCGGGCCGAGTGGCTGGACGGATCGAGACCGACCTCTTCGAGGGAGTGGCGCTGTGACCATCGGAGATCGCCTGGAACTGGCCGTGCTCACGGTCAGCGGCTTCCTGCTCGGCATCCTCACCGCGGCCTTTCTGCTGATCCGGATCGGCGCCTGGCCCTTCCCGGTCACCGCGCTGATCGCCGGCGTCGCGAATGTGCTGATCCTTCGCCTCGCCGAGTCGTACACCAAGTCGGCGTGGCAGTACGCACCGCTGATCGCGTGGACCTTCGTCACCGCGATGGCGATGCTCCCGGTGTTCGGCAACGGCTCGTTGATCGGCGACTGGCGCCTGCTGCTGCTCCTGGCGTGCGGGCTGGCGGTGCCTGCCTTCTACGCCTCGACGTCGCGGGTCCGGAATCTATCCCAGTCCTGATCCGGCCCAGTGCTGATCCGGCCCAGTCCTGATCCGCTCCGGAGCCGAGCCGGTGCCCCGTTGGACGGCGGCCGCCGGGGTCGTCGAATGCGACGTGGTTAACATCGGAGAAGTGACCATATCTTCCAGCGGATCCACGGGCGCCGGACAGACGCCCCCGGCGTCGGCCATGCGTCGTGCCCTGCGCCGCGCACGTGACGGCTCGGTGCTCAACGTCGATGAGGCCGCGGTCCTGCTGGCGGCCAGGGGCGCCGACCTCGACGCACTCTGCGAGGCGGCCGGCCGCGTGCGGGACGCGGGTCTGGACGCCGACGGCCGCAGCGGCCTGATCAGCTACTCGCGCAAGGTCTTCATCCCGGTGACGCACCTGTGCCGCGATCGCTGCCATTACTGCACCTTCGTCACCGTGCCGGGAAAGCTGGCCCGCGAGGGCCGCGGCGCCTACATGGAGATCGACGAGATCGTCGAGGTGGCGCGCCGCGGCGCCGAGCTCGGCTGCAAAGAGGCGCTGTTCACCCTCGGCGACCGGCCGGAGGATCGATGGCCGGAGGCCGCCGCCTGGCTGGACGAACGCGGTTACGACTCCACTCTCGACTACGTCCGCGCGGCGGCGATCCGGGTGCTCGAGGAGACCGGGCTGCTGCCTCATCTGAATCCCGGCGTGATGAGCTGGGAGGAGATCAACCGGCTCAAGCCGGTGGCGCCGTCGATGGGCATGATGCTCGAGACCACTGCGCGCCGACTGTTCACCGACAAGGGCGAATGCCACTACGGCAGCCCGGACAAGGATCCCGAGGTCCGGCTGCGGGTCCTGACCGACGCGGGCCGCCTCTCGGTCCCGTTCACCACCGGCATCCTGGTCGGGATCGGTGAGAACCTCACCGAGCGCGCCGAGTCGATCTTCGCGATCCGGAAGTCGCACAAGGCATTCGGACACATCCAGGAAGTGATCGTCCAGAACTTCCGCGCCAAGGCCGATACGGCGATGCGCGGGGTACCGGACGCGGAGATGTCGGAGTTCCTGGCCGCCGTGGCCGTCGCCCGTCTCGTTCTCGGGCCGGGAATGCGGATTCAGGCGCCGCCCAACCTGGTGTCGGCCGACGAGTGCCGGGCACTCGTGGCCGCCGGTGTGGACGATTGGGGCGGCGTCTCGCCGCTCACCCCCGATCACGTGAATCCGGAGCGACCGTGGCCGAACTTGGACACCCTCGCCGAGATCACGGCGTCCACCGGATACCGGTTGGTGGAGCGGATCGCCGCGCAACCGAAGTACGTCAAGGCCTCGAACCCCTGGATCGATCCCCGGATCGGACGGCATGTCGCCGCCCTCGCGGATCCGGTCACCGGTCTCGCGGCCGATGTGAAACCGGTCGGGCTGCCGTGGCAGGAGCCGGACGACGACTGGGACTCGTCGGGTCGCATCGACCTCAACTCGGCGATCGACGTCGACGGCCGCAACACCGACACCCGCAGCGACATCGACAACGCGTTCGGCGACTGGGACACCATTCGCGAGCAGGTGCTGGCGCTGGGCGGAGGGACCGGGGCGCCCGAGCGCTTGGCGTCCGACGTGGCGGCGGCGCTGCGCCGGGCCGAGAACGATCCTGCCGGACTGTCGGACGACGACTACCTCGCGCTCGCCGAAGCCGATGGTCCGGGACTCGACGCGCTGGCGGCTCTGGCCGACGCCATCCGCGCGGACGTGGTCGGAGACGACGTCACCTACGTCGTGAACCGGAACATCAACTTCACCAACATCTGCTACACCGGCTGCCGGTTCTGCGCCTTCGCCCAGCGTAAGGGCGACGCGGACGCCTTCACCCTCTCGACCGCAGAAGTGGCCGACCGCGCCTGGGAGGCGCACGTGGAGGGGGCCACCGAGATCTGCATGCAGGGCGGCATCGATCCGGAGCTGCCGGTCAGCGGGTATGCCGACCTGGTGCGCGCGATCAAGGACCGCGTGCCCGGGATGCACGTACACGCGTTCAGTCCCATGGAGATCGTCAACGGCGCCTCGCGCGGCGGCGAGTCGATCCGCGACTGGCTCTCGGCGCTCAAAGAGGCCGGTCTCGGCTCGATCCCCGGCACCGCGGCCGAGATCCTCGACGACGAGGTCCGCTGGGTGCTGACCAAGGGCAAGCTCCCGACCGCATCCTGGATCGAAGTGATCACCACCGCGCACGAACTCGGCATCCCGTCGAGTTCGACGATGATGTACGGCCACGTCGACTCTCCGCGCCACTGGGTCGGCCACCTCAACACCTTGCGCGGTATCCAGGACCGCACCGGCGGATTCACCGAGTTCGTCCCGCTGCCGTTCGTGCACCAGTCGTCGCCGCTGTATCTCGCGGGCGCGTCGCGTCCGGGGCCGACGCGGCGGGAGA
The DNA here is from genome assembly GCF_001578675.1 of Gordonia sp. QH-12. Classification (NCBI taxonomy): domain Bacteria; kingdom Bacillati; phylum Actinomycetota; class Actinomycetes; order Mycobacteriales; family Gordoniaceae; genus Gordonia; species Gordonia sp. QH-12. The sequence goes on along the minus strand of NZ_KQ969287.1, from coordinate 158,072 downwards.
ACCGTGCGGTCCATGCCCTCGCGCGGCTGATGCTGCACGGCCGGATCGACCACGTGCAGACCAGTTGGGTCAAACTCGGTATCGAGGGGACCCGCGTGATGCTCCGCGGCGGTGCCGACGATCTCGGCGGCACGTTGATGGAGGAGACCATCTCGCGTATGGCGGGCAGCCAGCACGGTTCGGCGAAGACGGTCGCCGAACTCCACGAGATCGTCACCGGGATCGGTCGCCGCCCGCGGCAGCGGACGACGGAGTACGGACAGGTGTCCGCGCCGCTGCTGGGAGTCGGACTGGCCTGAGCCGTCCCCGGCTCGTCAGCGACGCCCGAACAGTCGTGCCAGCAGTCCCGGCTCGTCCGGGTGGCCCGGACAGCGCTGAGATGCGGGCACACCGCGCATGACGTGGTCGACATGGCGGCCGCAGCCCTTCCACGTCGTCTTTCCGCAGGTCTTGCAGGTAGCGCGCTGGCACATGGTGATACTCCTGGGTTCGGTTCGGTTCGGATGTGGTGGGTGTCTCGTGAGGCCGGTCAGGCGCTCTGGCTCGCCCGCAGGGTGAGCAGGCCGCCCGACAGGTTCGCGGACGGCAGGCCCGCGGCGCGCAGCACGCGGTACGCGAGATACGACCGCATGCCGCTGGCACAGAGCACCCTGATCGGCCGTCCGGCAGCGGTCGCACGGATCTCGTCGAGACGCTCTCGGACCTGCGTGTGCGGGATGCACAGTGCGCCCGGAACGGGATTCTCGGACTGCTCGTCGGCTCCGCGGACATCGAGCAGCAGGTGGCCCGGTTCGTCGATCTGGTCGGCGTACCACAGCTCCAGGGAGCCGTTCACGACGTTCTCGGCGATCATTCCCGCGAGGTTCACCGGATCCTTCGCCGAGCCGAAGGGCGGCGCGTACGCGAGGTCGAGGTCGATCAGGTCGGGACCGGTGAGCCGGGTGCGGATGGCGGTCGCGAGCACGTCGATGCGCTTGTCGACGCCGTCGGCACCCACCGCCTGAGCGCCCAGGATGAGGCCGTCGTCGGACCGGATGTGCATCAGCAGGTGAATCTGTTCGGCGCCGGGGAAGTAGCCGGCGTGGCTTCCCGGATGGAGGTGGACCGTGCGGTAGTCGATGCCCGACCGGTCGAGTGCCGCGCGATTGGCCCCTGTCATCGCGGCGGTGAGCCGGCCGACGCGGACGATCGCGGTGCCCACCGGCTGGGGAATCGCACGTGCTCGATCGGGGTCGAGGATGTGGTCGGCGACCAGGCGACCCGCACGGTTGGCGGGGCCGGCGAGGGCGACCGGCCGGCGCAGTCCGGTGACGGCGTCGGTGCTCACCGTCGCGTCGCCCACGGCCCAGATGCGGTCCAGATTGGTCCGGCCGTGCTCGTCGACGATGATCGCGCCGCGGTCGCAGGCCACTCCCGCGGTCTCGAAGACCTCGGTGTCGGGGCGGACGCCGACGGACAGCACCACGATGTCGGCGTCGAGCCGGGATCCGTCCGCGAGGACCACGGTGTCGGCCTCGTCGCCGTGTTCGATCGCGGTGGCGCCGATCCCCGCGTGCACGGTGACGCCCATCGCGCGGAGTTCGTCGTGCACCCCAGCGGCCAGTTCGCTCTCGAGCGGAGGAAGAACGTGTGATGCCAGTTCCACGACGTCCACGCGCAGCCCGCGCATCCGCAGGCCTTCGGCGGCTTCGAGTCCGATGAACCCGGCGCCGAGGACCACGGCGCGGGCGGCCCCGGACTCCACCTCGTCGCGCATCCGCGCGGCGTCGCCGACGGTACGCAGCGTTTGAACACGGGACGAGTCGAGACCCGGCAGCGGGGGCCGCAGGGCTTTCGCGCCGGGGGAGAGGATCAGCGCGTCGTAGTTCCAGACGGTGGTCGTGCCGTTGTGGCGAACCTGCACCGTCCGTTCCCGAGGGTCGAGGCCGATCACCTCGTGCCGGACGTGCACGTCGATGTCCAGGGCACTCTTCAGAGATTCGGGCGTCTGGACCAGGAGGGAGTCCTCGTCCTCGATCTCCCCGCTGACGTAGTACGGGAGGCCGCAGTTGGCGAACGACGGATGATCGCCGCGCTCGAAGACGACGATCTCGGCGTCCTCGTCGCGGCGCCGGGCCCGTGCCGCTGCGCTCATCCCTCCGGCGACGCCGCCGACGATCAGAATTCTCACCGTGCACTCCTTCGTGTCCCTGGTACCCCCTGGGGTATGCGGACGATCATACCCCAGGGGGTATGTAATCGGCGGTGGCGACGGTCACGATGGGGCGGTCCTGCGGCGCAAGGGCGGTGGGGTCGCGCTGCAGGTCGCCGGTTTTCATCAGCGTGCGCAAAATTCTGTGCAGGTGACGCGGATGCGGGTGCCGAGTGCCGGGGTCGACGATCGGAGGTGAAGTGCGACAGTGGATACTCTTAGAGTCGACACGATTCCTCTGCGCTCATCAGCCCTGAGTGCGGGGTGGGAAACGTGCAGTGAAGGAGAAGCGTAGTGACGTACATCATCGCTGAGCCCTGCGTCGATGTCCTCGACCGGGCCTGTGTTGAAGAGTGCCCGGTGGATTGCATCTACGAGGGCGGGCGCATGCTCTACATCCAGCCCGACGAGTGCGTCGACTGCGGTGCGTGTGAGCCCGTCTGCCCGGTGGAGGCCATCTTCTACGAAGACGACGTGCCCGACGAATGGGAGCCGTACGTGAGCGCCAACGTCGACTTCTTCGAAGAACTCGGATCGCCCGGCGGTGCCAGCAAGGTCGGCAAGACCGCGTTCGACCCGGCATTCGTCAAGGCACTGCCGCCGATGGGCGAAGAGGGCTGATCGACCGGTGAGTGCCGCGCCCGGTTCCAGCAGCCTGCCGACCAGTCGTCTGCGGCCGGTGAGTTCCGGTCTGCCCGACTTCCCGTGGGACACCATCGCGGATGCGAAGGCCGCGGCCGCGGCGCACCCGGACGGGATCGTCGATCTGTCCGTCGGCACCCCCGTCGACCCGGTGGATCCGGTGATCCGGGACGCGCTCGCCGCGTCGTCCGAGTTTCCGGGGTATCCCGCGACGGTCGGCACACGTGAGCTCCGCGACGCGGCGGTCGGCGCACTCAGCCGCCGCTTCGGCATCACCGGCCTCGACGAGTCGTCGATCCTGCCGGTGATCGGCACCAAAGAGGTGATCGCGGGGTTCCCGGCCCAGATCGGCGTGCCCGCGGGCGACCTCGTGGTGATTCCGGAGGTCGCGTACCCGACGTACGAGGTGGGTGCGCTCCTGGCCGGTGCGCAGGTGCTGCGCGCGGACACCGTCGACGCGATCGGCGACCGCGAGCCCGCGCTGATCTACCTGAACAGTCCGTCGAATCCCACCGGTCGCGTGCAGAGTGCGGCGGAGCTCAAGGTCATCATCGACTGGGCGCGCGAGCGCGGCGCCGTCGTCGTGTCGGACGAGTGCTACCTCGGTCTCACCTGGGAGGGGTCGGCCCACTCCGTTCTCCACCCCGAGGTCTGCGGCGGCGACCATCGCGGCCTGATCGCCGTGCACTCGCTGTCGAAGGTGTCGAACCTGGCGTCGTATCGGGCCGGTTTCCTGGCGGGCGATCGCGAGTTGATCGCCGAACTCCTCTCGGTGCGCAAGCACGCAGGCATGATCGTCCCGTTCCCGATCCAGGGAGCGACGGTGGCCGCGCTGAACGACGACGTGCACGTCGACGCTCAGCGCGAGCGCTACCGTGTCCGTCGCGACAAGCTGCGAACCGCTCTGCTCGGCGCGGGCTTCTCCATCGACCACTCCGAGGCGGGTCTGTATCTGTGGGCGACGCGCGGCGAGGACTCCCGCACCTCCCAGCGCTGGCTCGCCGAGCGCGGCATCCTCGTGGCACCCGGCGACTTCTACGGTCCCGCCGGAGCCCAGCACGTCCGCATGGCGCTGACCGGCACCGACGAGCGCATCGACGCCGCCGTGGAGCGCCTCTCGTAGGATTCGCCGCGGACTGCATGGATCAGCCGCCTTGCCAGGCCAGTCGGGCATGGGTCGGCAACTTCTCCCACGCTAGTCGAGTAGCCGCGGCGCCCAGCGCCGCGGCGTATCGAGACAACCACCCACGATCACCGCAGACCCTTCGAGAACGCGCTCTCGAATTCCCCGACCCGACATGAACAGCATTGCCGCAGGCGAGCCGACAGTCACTTCTCTCCCCGTCGGCCGCAGTCTCCAGGGACTGAGCTCGCATGCGAATCCCCGATACGCGCAGACTGCTTGCACAACTGTCTGGGCTGTATCGGGGATTCGCACGCGGTGGCCGGGTTCGGATCAGTTGTGCGCGTGCAGCGCCTCGTTGAGTGCGATGCCGTCGCCCTGCTTCGCGGTCACCTCGACCGCACCGGTGGTGCTGTTGCGGCGGAACAGCAGGTTCGACTGTCCGGCCAGATCGCGGGCCTTGACGACGGAACCGTCCGGGCCGGTGACCTTGGTGCCGGCGGTGATGTAGAGGCCCGCCTCGATGACGCAGTCGTCGCCGAGCGGGATCCCGCAGCCGGCATTGGCGCCGAGGAGACAGCGCTTGCCGATGGTGATGATCTCCTTGCCGCCGCCGGACAGCGTGCCCATCGTGGAGGCCCCGCCGCCGATGTCCGAGCCGTCGCCGATGACGACGCCTGCGGAGATGCGGCCCTCGACCATAGAGGTGCCGAGGGTTCCGGCGTTGAAGTTGACGAAGCCCTCGTGCATCACGGTGGTGCCGGGCGAGAGGTGGGCGCCGAGACGGACGCGGTCGGCGTCACCGATGCGCACACCCTTGGGCGTCACGTAATCGACCATGCGGGGGAACTTGTCGATCGAGTACACGGTCACCTGGCCGCGGGCGCGCAGCCGGGCGCGGGTGGCCTCGAAACCGTCGACGGCGCACGGGCCGAAGTTGGTCCACACCACGTTGCTCAGCAGACCGAACTGGCCGTCGAGGCTGGCCCCGTGCGGCTGGATCAAGCAGTGGGAGAGCAGATGCAGTCGCAGGTACACGTCGTGGGCGTCGACGGGAGCGACCGACAGGTCGGCGATGACCGTCCGGACCGCGACGGTGCGGACGCCGCGCGCCTCATCCGTTCCGACCAGCGGGCGCAGGTCGGCGGGCACGTCGTCGCCGGTCAACTCGGTGGATCCGGTGGTTCCGGGGTCCTGGGTCAGTTCGGGGGACGGGTACCACGTGTCGAGGACGACGGCCGATCCGTCGTTGTCCCACACGGTGGCGATTCCGATGGCAGCAGCACCTTGAGTAGTCACGGCCATGAGTCTATCGAGCGTGGCGTCGCCGCCATGCACGCGCAGTAGACGCGACGCCCGACGACGCAACCCCCGTCCCGGACCGGGGTTCTGTCGCCGAAGGTCGCGTCTGCGGTGCTCGGGCGGCGCCCGGCCTACGATGGACAACCGTGAGCACTTCGAGGCTGGACCTGACCGCCGATCCCATCGAACTGACCGCCGCGTTGGTCGACGTCCCCAGTGTGAGCCGCGACGAGTCGGAGATCGCCGACGCAGTGGAGGCCGCCCTCCGCGCACAGACCGACGGCTTCGAGGTGATCCGCCACGGCAACTGCGTCCTCGCGCGGACCGATCGCGGCAAGCCCACGCGGGTGATCCTCGCCGGTCATCTCGACACCGTGCCGATCGTCGACAACGTCCCCTCGCGCCGGACCGTCACCGACGAGGAGGGCGACGTGCTGCACGGCTGCGGCACGGTGGACATGAAGTCGGGCGACGCGGTCTTCCTCCACCTGGCCGCGACCCTCGACGATCCCGCGCACGATCTGACGCTCATCTTCTACGACTGCGAGGAGATCGCGGCGGAGTTCAACGGGCTCGGCGCCATCGAGCGCGAGCTGCCGGAGTGGCTGACGGGCGACGTCGCGATTCTCGGGGAGCCGACCGCCGGGCAGATCGAAGCCGGTTGTCAGGGCACCCTGCGGGTGCGGTTCACCGCCACCGGAATCCGCGCACACTCCGCGCGGGCGTGGATGGGCGACAACGCGATTCACAAACTCGGAGCGATGCTGACCACGCTCGGCGGGTATGAGCCGCGGCGTGTCGACATCGACGGCTGCGAGTATCGGGAAGGACTGTCCGCGGTCGGGATCCACGGGGGTGTCGCGGGCAATGTGATCCCCGACGAGGTGTACGTCGACGTGAACTTCCGCTTCGCGCCCGACCGCACACCGGAGCAGGCCTTCGACCACGTCCGAGAGGTCTTCGCCGCCGACCTCGCAGACGGGACGCTGACCGCGGAGGTCACCGATTCCGCGGCGGGAGCGCTTCCGGGGCTGGCTCATCCGGCGGCCGCCAAGCTGGTTGACGCCGCGGGCGGGCGGTTCCGGGCCAAGTACGGCTGGACCGACGTGTCACGGTTCGCGGCGCTGGGCATCCCCGCCGTGAATCTCGGTCCCGGCGATCCGAGCCTGGCGCACCGGGTGGACGAGCGCGTCCCGGTGGAGCAGATCACCGAGGTCACCGACATTCTGCGCACGTATCTGACGTCCGGCGCGGACTCACCCGAACAGTAGGGCCGCGCCCAGATCGACCACTCCCGCGAACCGCGCCTCTGGGTCGTTGGTGACCGGCCCGAGTTGCTCGAACAGCTCGCTCGAGATGGACCCGAGCAGCAGATTCCACACGGTCAGCGTCCGCGCGAGGACCGCCGGATCGGTGTTCGGCGGAACCGCGGGGTCGTCGGCGAGCCTGCGGAGAGCCCGCACCGACGCCGACTGGACGCGGTCGTCGGTGCCCGCCACCGCAGGGATCGAGCCGAGACCGGCGACGATGCCGGCGAGCGCCCGCAGAGGTCGTTCGCCGGCGGGATTGGTCCGGTGCGCCGGCGCCCGATAGCCCGGCACCGGGGAGCCGTAGAGGAGCGCGTACTCACTCCGATTGCGCAGGGCCCATCCGCGCAGCGCTGTGGCGAATGCTCCGAACCGACTTCGGGGGCTTCGCTTGTCGACGAGGGCGGCGTCGATCTCGTCGGCGAGGTCGGTGTAGGCGTCGACGATGAGCAGGGTCAGCAGGTCGTCGCGGTCCCTGACATACCGATAGAGCGCCGAAGGGGTGATCTCCAGGTCCCGCGCGACGGCGCGCAACGACAGGCCCGCCGCGCCGTGTTCGGCGAGATGGCGGCGGCCCACGATGCGGAGGCCGCTCTCGATCGCCGCGCGGCGACGTGCGCGCCGTCCGTTCTGCTCTTCGTCGTCACTCATGACGTGACATCGTCGCATGCCCACCTCGCCCGGATTAGAGAACAGTGTTCTTGATTCTAGGGCCGGACAGGGTTATCGTGACTGAACGGCCGAGAACAGTGTTCTCGAATTAACTCGATGACGGAGGTTCCGATGTCCCAGCGAGAAACTACTGACCCGGCGGCGTCGGGAGGCCGCCTGCGCTCGGCCTTCAACGCGGCCATCGGTGGTCTGGTGCGGCTCGGGGCGGCCCCGCGGGACTGCTGCGAACTGCTCGTGCCCGGGCGAGTATCGGGGCGGGTGACGGCCCGGCCGGTCAACGTGCTCGACGTCGGGGGTGAGCGCTACCTGGTCGCACCACGCGGTGTCACGCAGTGGGTTCGGAACGTGCGCGCAGGCGGCGCGGCGACACTCCGGCGCGGGCGTCGGCGGGAGGCGGTGCTCCTGTCCGAGGTCGACGACGCACTCAAGCCGCCCTTGCTTCGCGAATACCTGCGGCGGTGGGGATGGCAGGTGAAGGGATTCGTCGACGGGCTCTCGGCCAAGTCCTCCGACGCAGAACTCGCCGCCGCCGCTCCGCGGTTTCCGGTCTTCGAATGCCGACCGGCGCACACTCCGTGAGCGCCGCGTCCTGACCGGGTGACCGTCGGAGGTGGTTGCTAGGGTCGCGACATGACCGACCGACCCGCACCCGATGCGCAGGGCGCCGACGCGCCCGTTCCGACGTGGAGGTCCGACACTCCGGACCCGGCCGACGGGAGCCTCCGAAACGTCGGCGCCGCGCAGGTGCGCGTCGAAGAGGGCGTCGAGGTGGTCCCCTCCGACCGACTGCTGCTGGAATGGATCGATCCGCGCGACCCCCGCCGTGCCGAACAGCGGATGATCCGCGACTCCTGGCGGGTGCAGCGCATCCAATCGGAGTTCGTCGCAGGCTTCGACGCGCTCGAGAACGTGGCCGAGGCGGTCACCGTCTTCGGTTCGGCACGCGTCAAGGAGCGGACACCCGAATACGAGCTGGCGCGCGAGCTCGGCCGCCGGCTGGGGCACGAGGGCTTCGCGGTGATCACCGGAGGCGGTCCCGGCGCGATGGAGGCCACCAACCGCGGGGCGTACGAGGCGGGTGCGCAGTCGATCGGTCTCAACATCGAACTGCCCTTCGAGCAGCACACGAATCCGTGGCTGACGTTGACGATGAACTTCCGCTACTTCTTCGTCCGCAAGACGATGTTCGTCAAGTACGCCCAGGCCTTCGTCTGTCTGCCCGGCGGATTCGGCACGCTCGACGAGCTCTTCGAAGCCCTCACGCTGGTCCAGACCAAGAAGGTGCTGCGGTTCCCGATCGTCCTGATAGGCCGGGAGTTCTGGGGCCCACTGGTGGACTGGCTCCGCGGAACGCTCGAGGCGGGCGGCAAGATCTCGCCGGGTGACGTGGATCTGCTGCATGTGGTCGATACCGCGGCCGAGGCGGTCGAGATCGTCGTGCGGGCGGCGCGGTCATGAGCGCGATCTGCGTGTACTGCGCCTCCGGTCCGGTCGATTCCGCGTATCTGGCTCTCGCCGCCCGTACCGGTGAGGCCATCGCCGCCGCCGGGCACACCCTCGTCTCCGGCGGCGGCAACGTCTCGATGATGGGTGCGCTGGCACGCGGCGCGCGCGAGGCCGGCGGTCGCACCATCGGCATCATTCCGGAGCATCTGATGGCCAAGGAGGTGGCCGACCTCGACGCCGACGAGTTGATCGTCACCGACACCATGCGCGAACGCAAACGCCTGATGGATGAGCTCTCGGACGGATTCATCACCCTGCCGGGCGGAATCGGCACGTTCGAGGAACTCTTCGAGACATGGACGGGAGCCTATCTGGGCGTGCACGACAAACCGATCGTGCTGCTGAACCACGAGGGCTTCTACGACCCGCTCATCGGCTGGCTCGACGATCTGGCGGCTCGCGGTTTCGTCGCCGACCAGGCACTCGGCAAACTGAAAGTATGTGCAACCGTGGGTGACAGTATCGCGTATCTGACCACCCGGTAGGGTTGCGGCGTTCACCTGAAGGGCGAGGAGTGAGGCAGTCGATGAGCACGAGCGTTCCGAACAAGGTCGGTATCACCGATATCGTGCGGGGAGTCGCGAGAATGGTGCCCGACCTGCCGTCGATGGCCACCCACGTGCCGGGCATGGTGGTCCGGCCGCCGACCGCCAAGCGGACCATCGGACAGATCTTCGCCAAGCGCGCCGCGGCTCACCCCGATCGGCCGTTCATCCGCTGGCAGGGCGAGTCGATGACCTACGGCGAAGTGAACCGCCAGGTCAATCGGTACGCCGCCGTGCTGAGCGAGCGAGGCGTCCGAACCGGCGACGTGGTCGGGATCCTAGCGAAGAACAGCCCGACCGACCTGATGGTGATCCTCGCGGCGCTCAAACTCGGCGCCGTCGCCGGAATGCTCAACTACAACCAGCACGGCGAGGTGATCGATCACAGCATGAAGCTGCTCGACGCCGCCGCTCTGATCTACGACCCCGAGTGCGCTGATGCCTTCGCCTCGATCAGCCCCGAGCGGCTGCCCGAGCACGTTCTGGACTTCGCGGCGCTCGACGCGGCGGCCGCCGACAAGCCGGACACCGACCCGGCCGTCACCCGAGACCTGCCGGCGTCCACCACCGCCTTCTACATCTTCACCTCGGGTACCACGGGGTTGCCCAAGGCCAGCGTGATGAGTCACAACCGCTGGCTGGCGAACTACGACGGCATCGGCGGTCTGGCCGTTCGCCTGCGCCCGTCGGACACCATGTACGTCTCGCTGCCGCTCTATCACAACAATGCGCTGTCGGTGTCGCTCGGCGCGGTGCTCGCCGCCGGCGCGTGCATCGCGATCAGCAAGCAGTTCTCGGCGTCGCGGTTCTGGGACGACGTGGTCACGAACCGGGCGACGGCGTTCTGCTACATCGGCGAACTGTGCCGCTACCTGCTCGCGCAGCCGAGCAAACCCACCGACCGCCGGCACTCGGTGCGGGTGATTGTCGGCAACGGCCTGCGGCCGGAGATCTGGGATGAGTTCACCGAGCGCTTCGGAATCGACCGCGTCGTCGAGTTCTACGGAGCCAGCGAGCTCAACCTCGCGTTCGTGAACGCCTTCGACGTCAAGCGGACCGCCGGATTCTGCCCGCTGCCGTTCCGGGTCGTCGAATACAACGACGACGGCACCGCCAAGCGTGACGCGGACGGGCGCCTGCGCAAGGTCCCGAAGGGGGAGCCGGGACTGTTGATCGCCGAGATCAGCGACCGAGTGCCCGTCGACGGCTACACCGATTCCGGCGACACCGAGAAGAAGATCATCCGCGACGCCTTCAAGAAGGGCGATGCCTACTTCAATTCCGGCGATCTGGTGCGTGAACTGGGGTTCGCGCACATCGCGTTCGTCGACCGCCTGGGCGACACCTTCCGGTGGAAGGGCGAGAACGTCGCGACCACCGAGGTGGAGGGTGCCGCCGACGGAGTCGACGCGGTGGCGCAGTCGGTCGCCTACGGCGTGGAGGTGCCTGGATGCGACGGCCGCGCCGGGATGGTGGCGGTCCAATTGCGCGACGGTGCCGAATTGGATCCGAAAGCCTTCGCTGACGAACTCTACGAGGCGCTGCCGGGGTACGCGGTGCCGTTGTTCGTCCGCTTCGTCCCCGAGATCGAGACCACATCCACCTTCAAGAACCGCAAGGTGGAGTTGCGGAAAGAGGCGTACACCGACACCGGTGACGACGAGGTGTGGGTGCTCTGCGGCAAGGCCGACGGCTACGTTCCGTACTACGACGGTTACGCCGCCGACGTCGCGGCTGCGAAGGTCCCGCGCTGAGGCGCGAGCGTCGGGTCCGGCGCGCGAGGCGCGTGAGACGCACCGTAGGCTGACATCGTGAGCACTGCCCGTCCGGCCGCGACCCTCTGCGGCCGGCCCGTCGCCACCGACCGTGCGCTCGTGATGGCGATCGTCAACCGCACTCCCGACTCGTTCTACGACAGGGGCGCGACCTTCGCCGACGATGCCGCCAAAGCGCGGATCGACGAGGTCGTCGCGCAGGGCGCGGACGTGATCGACGTCGGGGGAGTGAAGGCCGGTCCCGGCGAAGAGGTCGACGCGGCCACCGAGGCCGAGCGCGTGGTACCGATGATCGCGTGGATCCGCCGCACCCATCCCGACATCCTCATCAGCGTCGACACCTGGCGTGCCGAGGTGGCCGAACGGGCCTGTGAGGCCGGTGCCGACCTGATCAACGACACGTGGGCGGGCGTCGATCCGGCGCTGGCCGCGGTGGCCGCCCGGGCCGGTGCGGGACTGGTGTGTTCGCACACCGGCGGTGCGCGCGTGCGCACCCGACCGCACCGAGTGGCCTACCGGGACGTGGTGGCCGACGTCGTCGCCGAGGTCACCTCGGCGGCCGAGCGCGCCCGGCGGGCCGGGGTGCGAGAAGACGGCATCGTGATCGACCCCACGCACGATTTCGGCAAGAACACTCACCACGGTCTCGCGCTGCTGCGGAACCTGGACCGACTCATCGACACCGGATGGCCGGTGCTGATGGCGTTGAGCAACAAGGACTTCATCGGCGAGACGCTCGACGCCGAACTCGGCGATCGAGTGGCGGGAACCCTGGCCGCCACCGCACTCGCGGCGGCCCAGGGCGCGCGGATGTTCCGAGTCCACGAAGTGGCCGACACTCGCCGCGTGGTCGACATGGTGGCCTCGATCGCCGGCACTCGGCCACCGGCCCGGACGGTGCGAGGACTGGCGTGAACCCGGGACACGAGAGTGCGCCGTGGGTCGACCGCGGCGAGGGCGAGGCGCGCTGGTCGCACACGCACACCTGGGACCATCCGGAGTGGGACGTCGACGAGTTGGTGGCCGCGAAGAACGGCCGGACGGTCTCGGTGGTGCTGCCGGCGCTGAACGAGGAGGAGACGGTCGGCGGAGTCATCGCCTCCATCGCGCCCCTGCTGGACTCGCTGGTGGATGAACTGATAGTGCTCGACTCCGGCAGCACCGATCGGACGGCCGAACTCGCCGGTGCGGCGGGCGCGCGAGTGGTGAGCCGCGAGGAGGCGATCCCGGGCGTGCCCCCGGTAGCCGGCAAGGGCGAGGCGCTCTGGCGCTCGATCGCCGTCGCCACCGGCGACATCATCGCCTTCGTCGACTCAGATCTCATCGATCCGGACCCGATGTTCGTGCCCAAGATGATCGGGCCGCTTCTGGCCGACCCGGAGATCCACCTCGTCAAGGGCTATTACCGGCGTCCGCTGCGCACCGGTGACACCCAGGAACCGGGGGGCGGCGGCCGGGTCACCGAACTGCTGGCCCGACCGCTGCTGACCGCGCTCAAACCCGAGCTCGGGGAGGTGTGCCAGCCGCTCGGCGGCGAGTACGCCGGCACCCGGGAGCTTCTGGCCTCGGTTCCGTTCGCCCCGGGCTACGGCGTGGAGATCGGGTTGCTGATCGACACATACGACCGGTACGGGCTGGCGGGCATCGGCCAGGTGAACCTCGGGGTCCGCAGTCACCGCAACCGGCCGCTCCACGAGTTGTCGGTGATGAGTCGACAGATCGTGGCCACACTCCTCGACCGCTGCGGCGTCGCCGACTCCGGAGTCGGTCTCACCCAGTTCGTCCCGGAGCCGGACGGCGGGTTCACCCCGCACACGACGCAGCTTCAACGCGGGGAGCGGCCACCGATCCGAGACCTCGATCTCTCGCTACCCTGAACATCGTGGTGACTATCGGGCTCTATGTGATGGGCGTGGCCGTACTGGTCGCGCTGATCTTCGCCGTGGTGTGGTTCGTCTTCGGCCGAGGCGAGGATCTGCCGCCGGTGGAGAAGGGGACGACGCTCACCCGCCTGCCCCGAGCGGGCATCACCGGCGACGACGTGCGTGCCGTGCTGTTCCAGCAGACCTTCCGTGGTTACAAGGTCTCCGAGGTCGACTGGGCGCTGGAGAAGCTGGCCCGCGAGATCGACGAGCTGCGAGCCGTGGTCCACGACCTGCAGGCCCGCGATGCGGTGGATTCGGCGGCGACCGACACCGGGCCGATACCGGTCGCCGATCCGCCGGACGGTCCGGGCCGCGGACGGTGACCGCACTGCCTCGCCGGACTGCCCGGAGTGCACAGGTGTGCGCCAAGTATCATGAGCGTGACATCGTGAAATCCACGTGAAGGGAGCACGACACATGGCGGCGATGAAGCCACGTATGGGGGACGGTCCGCTTGAGGCGGTCAAGGAAGGGCGTGGGATCGTCGTCCGGATCCCGATCGACGGAGGCGGCCGTCTCGTCGTCGAACTGAACGACGAAGAGGCTTCGGCGCTGGGCGAGGCGCTGCGCGAGGTCACCGCCTGATCGAGGCCCGAGGTCCGCGGTGGGAGACCGCGGCCGAACTCCTGGCCTGTCCGATCTGTTCGGACGGCCTGTTCCCGGCGGGCGCATCGTTGCGATGCGCCGCCGGGCATTCCTTCGACATCGCCCGGCAGGGCTATGTGTCTCTTCTGACCGGCAAGGGCAGTGCCCACCGCTCCGACACCGCCGACATGGTCGCGGCGCGCAGCCGGGTCTTCGAGGCGGGACTGTACGCGCCGATCGTCGCGGCCGTGGCCGAGCGCTGCGCGCACTCGCGAGTGATCGTCGACGCCGGCGGCGGACCGGGACAGTACCTCGAAGCGGGGCTGACCGCCGCCGGCGACCACGCCGTCGGCATCGGCGTCGATCTCTCGAAGTTCTGCGCGCGAAGCGCCGCGCGGCGTCATCCCGCCGCACTCTCGGTGGTGGCCGACCTGTGGGCCGGGCTGCCGCTGCGGGACGGCGTCGCCGACACGGTGCTCTCGGTGTTCGCGCCGCGCAACGCATCCGAGACCGCCCGTGTCCTCGGAAGCGGTGGTCGTTGGGTGGTCGTGACACCCGGCACGGGCCACCTGGCCGAGATCGTGCGGCCCATGCAGATGCTCTCGGTGGGTCAGGACAAGACTCGCCGGCTGGCCGAGGAATTCGGCGACCGCTTCGGTGAGGTCGTCGAGCAGCGGGTCCAGTCGCAGGTGCGCCTGAGCGAATCGGCCCTCACCGACATCGCGGCGATGGGCCCGGCGGCGTTCCACCGGACACCCGAACAACTCGCGGCCGCGGCCGCGGAACTGGCCTCGGGCGGTCCGGTGACCGCCACCCTGGACGTGACCGTCACCGTGGCCCGTCGCCGGTGATCCGGCCCGTGCGCGTCTGTGCCGAACAGCCGATCTGCGAGGCCGGGTGGTCGGGTGAGCGGCGGCCGGATATGTTTGATCGGTGAGATCACAACCGCATGTTCTCGGAATCGTCCTCGCCGGCGGTGAGGGAAAGCGGCTCTATCCGCTGACCGTGGACCGGGCCAAACCCGCCGTCCCGTTCGGCGGCTCCTACCGGCTGATCGACTTCGTGCTGTCGAATCTGGTCAACGGCGGGTACGAACGGATCTGCGTGCTGACGCAGTACAAGTCGCATTCCCTCGACCGGCACATCTCGCAGACCTGGTGGTCGTCGGGATTCCACGGAGAGTTCATCACACCGGTTCCGGCTCAGCAGCGGCTCGGACCCCGCTGGTACACCGGCAGCGCGGACGCGATCTACCAGTCGATGAACCTCATCTACGACGAGGAACCCGACTACATCGTCGTCTTCGGTGCCGACCACGTCTACCGCATGGATCCGGCGCAGATGGTCCAGTCGCACATCGAGACCGGCGCCTCGGTGACGGTCGCGGGCATCCGCGTTCCGCGCAGTGAGGCCCACGCCCTCGGCTGCATCGACGCCGACGGTGACGGCAAGATCACCGCGTTCGTGGAGAAGCCCGCCGATCCGCCGGGCACGGCGGACGACCCGGACGTCACCTTCGCCTCGATGGGCAACTACGTATTCACCGCCGAAGCGCTGGTGGAGATGCTGAAAACCGATGCCGCCGACGGAGATTCCGATCACGACATGGGCGGCGACATCATCCCCGCCTTCGTGGCGCGGGGCGAGGCGTACGTCTACGACTTCGACGACAACGTCGTGCCCGGCCAGACCGAGCGCGACCGCGGTTATTGGCGCGACGTCGGCACCCTCGACTCGTTCTACGACGCGCACATGGACCTGGTCTCGGAGAACCCGGTGTTCAACCTCTACAACAAGAGGTGGCCGATCCGGGGTGAGACGAGCCACCTGCCGCCCGCCAAGTTCGTCCGCGGCGGCACCGCCAACGATTCGGTGGTCGGCGCCGGGACCGTGATCGCCGGCGCGACCGTCCACGGCTCGGTTCTGTCGACCAACGTCTACGTCGGCGAGGGCGCGGTGGTCCAGGGCAGCGTCCTGATGCCGGGAGTCCGTATCGGCAAGAACGCCGTGGTGCGCAACGCCATTCTCGACAAGAACGTCAGGATCGTCGACGACGGTCAGCTCGGCGTCGACCTCGACCACGACCGGGAACGATTCGTCGTCTCGCCCGGCGGCGTGGTCACAGTCGGCAAGAACACCGTCGTCGACTAGGCCGCGGCGGCCCGATCAGGCGGTGGTCGCCAGCGCTGCGGCGCCGAGTTCCACCAGCCCGGGCACCGACTCGGCGTCCACCTCGGAGGGCAGGTCGCCCACCGGCCACCACGCGAGGTCGACCGACTCGTCACTGCGCACGATCGGCGGGAGCGAACCGTCCGCCTCACGGTCCGCGACGGCGGCGAACCGGACGTCGAGATGTCTGGTGGGTACGCCCAGCGAGCACGTGATCGGATGGGCGTGCAACTGCACCGGCCGGTCGGACAACGTCAGCGAGGACAGTCCCGACTCCTCGAGCCCTTCGCGCAGAGCCGCCTCGGCGAGCGTCGCGTCCTGCGGCTCGCAGTGTCCGCCGAGCTGAATCCATTTGCCGACCCGCGGGTGCAGGGTCAGCAGGACGTGCGTCAGATCGGCGTCGAAGACGATCACCGAAGCGGTGAGATGTCCTGCGGCGCAAGCTCTTCGGCAGGCATCGTCGGTGGCGGCCAGAAACGCGAGGTACGCGTGCCGGATAGAGTCCTGATGGGGATCGGGCGCGGTCCACGCGGTCAGCGACTCGACCGCGGACGCGTGCAGCGCGCTCACAGCTCGACGACCATCGAGTCGACGTCGGCGGGCTCGCGCAGACCGGCCTCCTCGGCGGGGTGGCCGATGGCGACGGCCCCGAGGGGCTGCCAGTGGGACGGCAGGTCGAGCTCGCGTCGCACCACCTCTGCGGCGAAGATCGTCGACCCCACCCAACAGCTGCCGATGTCGCGGACCGACAGAGCCACCAGCAGTCCCGCCACGGCGGCCCCGCCGGCGACGGTGAACATGGTCTTCTCGCACGCATTGCGCCGTGCGTCCGGGTACTCGTGCATACCGTCGCCGGTGACCACGGGAATCACGAGTTCGGGCGCGTCGTACAGGATCTGGCCGCGCCGAATGCGCTTGGCCGTCGATTCCGGCGTCTTTCGGTCCGCGGTCAGATCGGCGCGCCAGGCTTCGGCCATCGCATCGAGCAGGCGACGCCGGCGATCGTCGTCGCGGATCCACAGGAAGCGGATCGGATGCGTGTGATGAGGGGCGGGCGCCGTCAGCGCCTCGGCGAACGCGGCCCGCATCGACTCCTCGGCGACTTCCCGTTCGGCGAACCGCCGGATCGACCGGCGGGTCAGCAGAGCCTGCCGACGTCCGAGGGCGACTGCCTCTTCGACACCGAGCCGGAACATGTCGTCGTCGAGATCCCGGACCAGGTCGCGCGCGCCGGTGCCGTCGTCGACCGGCGTCATGCCGCGCACCACCGCCACCGGCACTCCGTCGAGTTTGCCCTTGACCAGGTCGGCGGCCGCCGCGAGTTCGTCGGCGACGGCGATGTCGGTCACCTGGAGGGTGTTGCCGTAGGGGTCGACGACCCCGTCGTAGCCGTGGCTGACGGCGATGCCCGAGGCACCGATCGCGACGTCGGTCTGACCGGTCCGCCAGGCACGGCCCATCGTGTCGGTGACGATGACGGCGACCCGGAGCCCGAATTCGTCGGCCAGACGCGCCCGCAGCCGGGCGGCACTGGCGTCCGGATCCAGGGGCAGCAGCGCGATCTGATCGGTGCGGACATTGGACCCGTCGACGCCGGCGGCCGCCTGCACGAGACCGTTGCGGTTCGCGGTGATGAGCGTGCGGTTGCGTCGAGCCACGACGCGCACCGTCTCGTCGTCGATCAGCCTGCGGCGGAAGGCGTCGCGTTCCTCGGGGTCGGTGGGCGCGGCGACCATCCGCCCCTCGGTCTTGGAGAACACCTTGCTGGTGACGACCAGCACGTCGTCGTCGACGATCCACGGTGCGGCGGCGATGATCTCGGCTGCGAGATCGCTTCCGGGCCCGAACTCGCCCAGACCGGTGACGGGAAGGATCTGCAGTCCGGCGGCCGCGCGGTGGTCGGGCGTGCGCGAAGGCTCCGCGCCGCCGGTCACGGCGTCTGCACTCCGACGAGGGCGCACGCGGCGCGGATCATCTCGGCGGTGGCCGCCGGATCGGTCATCAGCAACGGCGCCGACCCGACGGCGATGCCGTCGACGTGCGCCTCGTCGCCCTCGGCGATGAGCCAGCCGTCCAGGATGCCGTTGCCCGCGCGGGCGCCGAAGTGCTCGGCGATGCCTTGGGCCGAGGTCTCCACGCCGATCACCGACAGACAGCGGTCGGCCATCCCGCGCAGCGGCTTGTCGTCGATCACCGGGCTGATGCCGACCACCGGGGCCGACGTGGTGCGCAATGCGCCGCGGATGCCGGTGACCGAGGTGATGGCGCCGATGCTGACCACCGGGTTGCTCGGCGCCAGCAGGACGACGTCGGCCTCGGCGATCGCCTCCAGCACACCCGGCCCGGGCTTCACCTCGTCGAGGCCCACCTGGGCGAATCCGTGCGTGGGAACCTGGGCGCGGTGGCGCACCCACCACTCCTGGAAGTGGATCGCGACCCGCTCGCCGTCCTGTCCGCCGGGCTTGTCGATCACGACGTGCGTCTCGTGGCGTTGGTCGGTGGCGGGGAGCAGTTCCACGCCGGGCTGCCACCGACGGCACAGGGCGGCGGTGACGTCGGAGAGATGGAATCCGGCTTCGAGCATCTGGGTCCGGATCAGGTGGGTCGCCAGATCACGGTCGCCCAGACCGAACCAGTCGGGGTCGGCGCCGTAGGCGGCCAGTTCCTCTTTGGCGTTCCACGTCTCGTTCCTGTGCCCCCAGCCGCGCTCGGGGTCGATGCCCCCGCCGAGGGTGTACATGCACGTATCGAGGTCCGGGCAGATCCGGACGCCGTGCATCCAGGCGTCATCGCCCACGTTCACCACGGCCGTCACCGTGTGCGGCGTGGCCGGATCATCGGGGAGCCGGGGGAACGGGGTGCGTCCGAACAGTTCGCGTGCGCCCTGGAGAAAACGGGCGCCGCCGACGCCGCCTACGAGTACCGTCACCTTCACAGACGTCCACTGTAATGACCGCACGCGCGTTTCCGCGCGGCGGCGACACCCTGACGGCGCGACACGCCGTAGGACTATGTCATTCACCTGGTAGGCGCGGTTTTGTCCGACCTCGGTGATAGAAATGAATCTTCGCCTTCCGCTTGACCGCGGCGGTAGTCAGCGTGTCTAATCACAACAGTGTCATTTGAATCGTCGGGGGACATTCTTCAGGCACATCGACCGGATCGCCGATCCGGTCGCGGGGTGGAATCAAGTCTGCGAGCTGGGAGGTGCCGGATGACTTTGGATACGGGCGATGGTGCTGACCCGATCAGTGAGATCAGCGCGATTGAGATCAGTGAAGTCCACGCGAACCGCCATCTGTCGGTGGTAGCGAACGAATTCGAGGAACTGTTCGACGCCGTCGAGGAGCAGTGGCAGGACCGTGCGCTCTGCGCACAGACCGATCCTGAGGCGTTCTTTCCGGAGAAGGGCGGTTCGACGCGCGAGGCCAAGCGCATCTGCCAGGGCTGTGAGGTCAAGGCGGAGTGCCTGGAGTACGCGCTGCACAACGATGAGCGTTTCGGCATCTGGGGCGGTCTCTCCGAGCGCGAGCGACGCCGTCTGAAGCGCGGAATCATCTGACGTCGTGATCGTCTGACGTCGTACGCCCCTGGCCGACCCCTCTCGTATCGGATCCTCCCGCCGATCGCGACGAGGGGTCGGGGCGTCTCCGGCGGCGTGCTCGCCGGCGTCAGCCCCCGTTCAGTCCTCGTCGGGGCCGTCCTCGACGGTCTCCTCGTCCACTCCCAGATAGGTCGCGACCTGCTCGATGAGCACCTCGCGCAGGATCTCGGGCAGTTCCTCGGCGTCATGCGCACGGAGTTCGAGCGGGCGCCGGAACAGGATGATCTGCGCCCGGGTGGGACGGCCGGCCACGTCGATGCCGGCCGGGATCAGCCGGGCCAGCGGCACCTGGCCGTCGGCGGTCACCTCGTCCGGCCATTCCACGGGGCCGTCTCCGCGCGGGAGCATCCGCGGGATGTCGTCCACAGCGACGTCCAGCCCGGTCAGGTGGGTATGCCACCGGCTGTCGATCTCGGCGAAGGCCTCCACCGCCGCGGCGTCGAACAGGTCGGCGCGCGTGCGGTGTCCCGGCATCGAACTCGGCATGAGCGGGCCGCGCAGACCGCGGCCGCGGCGGTCGCGCAAACGGCGGGGAGGAGGCGCGAGCAGGTCGCGACCGGACCGCAGCGGAACGAGTCGATAGCCCATACCGCACACCTTAGTGTCCCGGCTCCGCACGGCCGGCGCGTCGCTCGTGGGCACGTCGACCGGGTCCGCATCGGATGTGCGTGTCGATTGTCCGCGTCCGGCGTCGAGGCGATAGGCTGAGCGGCGTGAGTGTCCCTCGTCAGTGCTGCAGGCCCGGCTGTTCGCGTATCGCCGTGGCGACCCTGACGTTCGTCTACGCCGAGTCGACCGCTGTCATCGGCCCGCTGTCGGCGTCCGACGAACCCCACTCGTGGGACCTGTGCTCCCAGCACGCCGATCGGATCACCGTGCCGGTCGGGTGGGAGATGATGCGGAGCGAGCGCGGGTTCGCGCAGCCCGCCGAGGACCAGGAGCTCACGGCACTGGCCGAAGCGGTACGTGAGGCCACCGCCACCTCGCCCCGCGTGGGTTTTCTCGCCCATGCCGAGTTCGACGACACACCCCGCGGCAGGCACCGCGCGCAGCAGCGGTCGGCAGCCACCCCCGCGGCGACGCCGCGGCCGGGCCGTCGCGGTCATCTGCGGGTACTGCCCGACCCGGTCGACTGAGCTTCGCGCGACCACGATCACGCTCGCGACCGCTTTCCGGCCGGGCGAATACTAGGCTGTGATTCATGTCTGCGTTGACTACTGACCTCGACGACGTCGACGGTCTGCTCGCCGCCGACCGCGATGGTCTGCTGCGGGCCGCCGCCATGGCGGGTGCGCAGGTGCGAGCGGTGTCCCAGGCGCAGTCGGAGGGCGCGCTGGCACGGCTCGCCGACCTGCGACCGCGCGCTGTCGTCGTGGTCACGGGAGCGTCGGCCAC
This sequence comes from Gordonia sp. QH-12, assembly GCF_001578675.1. NCBI lineage: Bacteria > Bacillati > Actinomycetota > Actinomycetes > Mycobacteriales > Gordoniaceae > Gordonia > Gordonia sp. QH-12. The sequence continues at coordinate 137,331 of NZ_KQ969287.1, read as the reverse complement.
CGCTCGGCGCGCCACCGATCTGGTGGTGGCGACCGTCGCGGCCCGTTTCGACGTGCCCCTGGTCAGCGTGCCGACTCTGCCCGGCTGGATCGGTCCGCTCGACGTGGTCGTGATCGCCGGGCACGACGCGGGCGATCCCGCACTCGCCGACGCCGCGGTGCGTGCGCTGCGCCGACGCGCCGAACTCGTCACCGTCGTACCGGTGGAAGGGCCGCTCCGCGAGGCGATCGGTGCCCAGCCGATCGTCGACCTGTCGCCTCGGCTCGTCGTCGATCCGCGCTTCGGCTTCTGCCATTTCGTCGCGGCGCTGACCGCGGTGTGCGTCGCCTTGTCCGCCGTCCGGTTCGCGCCTGCTCCCCCCGATCTCGCCGATCTCGCCGACCGGTTGGACGGGGAGGCCGCAGCTGACCATCCGGGCCAGGAGAGCTTTCACAATCAGGCCAAGCTCCTGGCCATGCGTGTCGCGGACCGGTCGGTGGTCTGGGCCGGTGACACGCCCGGGGCGAACGCCGTCGCCGCTCATGCGTCGGCGGTCGCCTTCAGCGTCGCGGGCACGGTGTCGAGCGCCGCGTCGGAGACCGTTCTGGCAACCGGGCTGCTCGACGGCTCGAACCGTCCGGCACCGGTCGACGACATCTTCTACGACCCGGAGATCGACCCGCCGCGGTCGGCCGCGATCCGCGGGATACTGTTCACCACTGCTTCGCGGCGCTGGTACGCGCAGCAGCGCAATGCCGGGCGCGCCGAGATCGACGTGCTGGCGGAGCATCCTGCGGGGTCCGACTCGGGCGCCGGGGAACCGGATCAGGGATCGGTGGCCGCGACGAGCGATCTGTTCGCCGACGCGCCCGCGGATCTGGGGGAGTACCTGGTGCTGGCGCTGCGCGTGGAACTCGCGGCGGTGTTCGTTCGATTGATGGGAGAAGCGGCCTGATGAAGCTGCTGGCTGGAGTGGTGCGGCCGTATGCGTGGGGATCGCGTACCGCACTCGCCGAGTTGCGCGGCACGCCGAGTCCTTCGCCGCACCCCGAGGCCGAACTCTGGTTCGGTGCGCATCCGGCTTCGCCCGCGCGGATCTGCGGCGAGGTGGAGGGTCCGCAGGACCTGCTCGGCGTGATCGAGGCCGATCCGGTGCGCGAGCTCGGCGCCGAGACCGCCGACCAGTTCGGTTCCCGCCTGCCGTACCTGCTGAAGATCCTCGCGGCCCAGGAGCCGCTGTCGCTGCAGGCGCACCCGAGTCTCGAACAGGCAGTCGCCGGCTTCGAACGCGAGAACGCCGCGGGCCTGGCGCTGGACGCGCCCGACCGCAACTACCGCGATCCGTCGCACAAACCCGAACTGGTGGTGGCGCTGACGGAGTTCGACGCGCTCGCGGGGTTCCGCGATCCGCACGTCACGGTTGAGATCCTGAAGGCTCTCGCCGTACCCGCCCTGGATCCCTATCTGGGCATGCTGGTGGAGCAGCCGGACGAGACCGGTCTGCGAGCGGTCTTCACCACGTGGCTGACCCTGCCCGAGGCGGTCATCGGTGCGCTGGTCCCCGAGGTGCTCAACGGCGCGGTGCGCGTCCTGGGCGGGGACGACGACCGCTTCACCCTCGAACTGCGGTCCCTGCTCGAGCTGGGAGAGGCGTACCCCGGCGATCCGGGCGTGCTCGCGTCGCTGCTGTTGAACCGGATCCGGTTGCAGCCCGGTGAGGGAATCTATCTGTCCGCGGGCAATCTCCACGCCTACCTGCACGGGATGGCGGTGGAGCTGATGGCGAACTCCGACAACGTGCTGCGCGGCGGGCTCACCCCCAAGCACATCGACGTCCCGGAACTGCTGCGCGTCCTCGACTTCCATCCGGTGTCGATCGACGCCCTGATGCCTCAGGTGCGGAGCCTCGGGACCGAGCGCGTCTATCTGACCCCGGCGCCCGAGTTCCGGCTGTCGCGGGTGGAATTGGACGGCACCGGGCTGCACGCCGCGCAGTCGATCAGCTTCGAGATGGCGGGTCCGCAGATCCTGGCGGTGATCTCCGGCCGGGTGGCCGTGGAGGGGAGCGGCGGCGAACTGTTGAAAGCCGGTCCGGGCGATGCGGTCTGGCTGTCGGCGGCCGATCCGGACGTGGTGGTGCGCGCGATCTCGTCCGGTGCCGTCTTCTTCCGTGCGATGGTTCCGGCCCTGCAGCACTGACCGTCCGCGGCTCGACCGCAACGGAGTCGGTCGAGTTCGGTGAGGCTTCGTTCGGCGGCGGTGGAGACCGGGCGCACCGGGACGGTGCAGCCGAGTCCGGATGCGAGGAGGAGTCCGCTGCCGGGATCGTGACGCAGGGTGGGCTCGCGTCCGCCGCGACCGTCGTCCAGGCAGTCGTGCCTGCGCAGCAGGGTCGCGCCGGGCGGAACCTCGTGCCCGCCGGCGCGGGTGTCGTCGAACAGCACGTGCGGAGCGGTGGGTCCGCGGTCGTTGACGGTGATCCACCGCTCGCCGACTGCATCCGCCAATCGCCGCCAGCGCTGGGGAGTGTCGGATACGACGGCCACCGACATCCCGATCGCAGCCAGTCGCGCCGCCACTTGTCGTGCGAGCCGGTGGTCGCCGCAGATCGTGCTCGCGGCGACGCCGGGACCGGCCAGGCGAAGCGCCACGGGCGCGCCGGATGCCGCGGCGCCGACGAGCTGACCGTCACCGGCGCAGGGAACGGCCACCGAGCGGCAGATCTGTTCGGTGGCGGCCGGCGGCACCGGCGCGGCCCCGCTGCCACGAGAACCGCTGCCACGAGAACGGTCGTCTCGACGATCCTCCGGTGGCGCAGCGATCGGCAGACCCGCGGCGAGCGCGCCGCGGTCGGAGGCGTCGACCGGGACCAGATCGTGACAGCCGTCGCGATCGGAGGCGTGTGCGCCGTTGTCGCGCACCGTCGCGGTCAGCCGCGGACCGGACCGGTCGGCCGTGAGGCTCAGCGTGACGGTCGTCGACACCGCCTCGCTCGAACCCGGAGCGGCCAGCAGCGCGGACAGCGACTCCGGAGAGGTCCCGGCCCATCGGTGGACGGCGAATCGGAATCCGTCGACGTGTGCGCCGAGCGCATCGGACGTCGCGCGCTCGACGGGAGCCCCCTCGGTCAGTCGCATCGTCAGGTCGGTGATCTCGGCAGCGGTCAGCGGACGAGTGGGGATGCCGGAGTCGGCGAGGCGAGCGCGCAGCCGGCGCAGGCACCACAGCGCCGTACGCAGCATCCCGGCGGGCCCGTCACCGCGCATTAGGACCGCCTGCGGACAGTCAGCGGGCCGGATTCGGACCACCAGGTGCACGCTGCGGTGGGTGGGAATTCGCAGTCCGCCGAGCAGCGTCCGATACGCGCCGGCCGCGATGCCGTCGTCCCAGCTGCGCATGGTGTGACTGACGACGTCGATGGCCCAGGGCGCGGCGTCGTGGGCCGACATCGCTGAGAGCACTGCGGGCAACAGACGCGGTGGTGTGGCCCGGGGTGTTCCGACCACCACCGGCGCCGGTTCGTCGGGGGCGATCGCAAGCACCCCGATCAGACTGTCGCCGCAGCGGCGCAGTGCGATGAAACCGTCGTCGGCGGGCACGTCGAACGGTGCCCGGACCTCCCATGGCGCGGTGCGACGCACCAGCATCCTCGCTTGCACTGAGTGCTCCCCCCGAACACGGACTTCGCGAAATCGCCGTGGGACGAGGCTAACCCGCGTCTAACCTCCTTGCGGGGGAATCGATCGGGGGGATTGATGTCACGTCACATCACGACGCGCGCGCAGATCAGCGGGTACCGCTTCGGGGTGGCTCGGGCCGAACACGCGCTCGTGCGCCGCGACGTACGGATGACGCACGATCCGATGCGCGCGCAGTCGCGGGCGCTCGTCGCCGGGACGGTGCTAGCGGTCCTGGTGCTCGCCGGCGCGGCGATCTACGGATTCGTCCGACCGCAACCCGACGTGCGCGATGCGCAGATCGTGGCCGTCGACGGCGGTGGGATGTACGTGCTGATCGACGGCGTGATGCATCCGGTGCCGAACGTCGCGTCGGCCCGGCTGATCCTCGGTCGGCCGCTGCCGGTGCGGCGGGTGAGCGAGCGGTCGTTGAGTCGCTTCCCGCGCGGTGCGGCCGTCGGCATTCCGGACGCACCGGGTGCGCTCGATCGACCGGCGGTGGCCGGACGGTCGACATGGACCGTCTGCGAGGACGCCGAGGGCAGCGCAGTCGTGGTCGGCGACCTCGCGTCTGCCGCCGAGACGATCGACGCCGATCTCGTGCAGCACGCGGGAGTCGAATGGCTGCTGTACCGGGACCCGACCGGCAGCGGGACCTCCGTTCCGGTCCGGGCCCGCGTCGACCGGTCGCGGGTGGAGTTGGTCCGTGCGCTGGGACTGGAGGGGCGTGAGCCCAGGACGGTGGGGGCGGGACTGTTGAACACCTTCACCGCGCGGCCCGATCTGCGCGTGCCGGAGATCCCGGATCGCGGGTCACCGGGCGTTCTCGGTCTGCCGGTCGGTTCGGTGGTCGCGACCGCCGGCGTCGACGGAACCCTGCGCTATCAGCTCGTTCTCGCCGACGGAGTGCAGCCGCTGTCCGAGCCTGCGGCCGAGATGATGCGACTGACCGACCCGTCGGCCGCGGACGGAGTACGGCGAGTGGCGCCGGCCGCGGTGGCGGCGCTCACGGTCCGCGAAGTGGTGCCCGTCGCGCATTTCCCGCACGCGGCGCCTCGGTTCGGCGACCCTCCGTCGGTGCTGTGCCATCGCTGGAGCCGCGACACCGAGGGGGCCGCGACGGCGGCGCTTCTCGGAGCGCGCCGACTGCCGGTGCCCGACGGCGCCAGACCGGTGCTTCTGGCTTCGTCGGACGGTCGGGGACCGGCGCTCGACCGGGTCTATCTGCGGCCGGGGACGGGTGAGCACGTGGTGTTGACCGGCGTGGACCCGCGGTCGCCGCGCGCGTCGACGCCGTTCTATGTGAGCGATGCGGGCGTGCGCTATCGGTTGGCGGGCGCGGGGATCGGCGAGATCCTCGGGTTGCCGGAACCGGTGCGGGCGCCGTGGCCGATGATCGCGCTGCTGCCGTCGGGTCCGGAGCTGAGCCGGGAGGCCGCGGCGGTCACCTCCGACGGCGTCAGCTCCCGTTGACGAAGCGGCGCACCATCGCCTCCCAGTCGTCGGCGATCTCCTCGCATGTCATGCCGACGACGTCGAGAAGATGGCGCACGGTCAAGGCCATGAGCGGTGCCTGGACGGCGTGGGCGGTGACCTCCAGCCTGCCGTCGATGCCCATTTCGGCCAGGAGCATCCGCACGTGGAGCGTCGACATCGCCCAGACCGGATGCGATAGATGGTCGGGCTGGTCGGCACCCGCCTCCAGCAGGATGTCGAGGTGGTCGACGGTCATCTTGAGTCGCGCGCGGCCGTAGGCGATCAGCCGGTCGAGCGGGGGAGCGCCGGGCCCGAGAGGTTCCGGTCCGGAGAGGAAGGCCTGCTGGAGGTCCGACTCCGAGTGGTCGAGGAGGGCGAGCATCAGTCCCGTCCGGTTGCCGAAACGGCGGAATACCGTGCCCTTGCCGACGCCGGCGGCACGGGCCACCGCTTCCATCGTCACCGCGGACGCGCCCTGACTGTCGATCAGCGATTTGGCGGCCGCCAGCAGCAGCCGACGATTCCGTGCGGCGTCGGCCCGCTCCGGCGACGCAGCGGGCGCGTTCGCCACGTGCAGTTCAAGGGGGCCGGGGCCGTCGGGGAGCATGAGTCGACTGTAAAGCATGTCGGCGTTGTCGTGATTGCGGACACCGGAGGCCGATCCGCGCGCGACCAGCACTTCCATGCTGTGTCCGTCATCACGGCCGGCACCGGGAATCACGGCGGACCGTGGTCCGTTTCACTGGAGGTATCCGTACGTACGTCAGGAAGAGTGTCGCTCCATGTCTGAAGGCAACATCACCATCGCAGTTCTCGTCGGCAGCCTCCGCTCCGGCTCGCACAACCGTGCGCTCGCCGAACTGACCGCGGCCAATGCTCCCGAGGGGATCTCGTTGAAGATCGTCGAAGGTCTGGGCGAGGTGCCGTTCTACAACGAGGACATCGACACCCCGGATGCGATCCCGGCCGCCGCGGCCTCGCTGCGCGATCAGGTGGCGTCGGCCGACGCCTTCCTCTTCGTCACCCCCGAGTACAACGGCACGATGTCGGCCGTCCTGAAGAACGCCATCGACTGGCTGTCGCGTCCCTACGGCGCCGGCGCGCTCGCCGGGCGTCCGGCCGGCGTCATCGGCGCCGCACTCGGCCGGTACGCGGGCACCTGGTCCCGTCAGGACACGCGCAAGTCGATCGGCGTCGCGGGAGCGAATGTGGTCGAGGCCGTCGAGATCGGTATCGGCACCGGCGCGCTGGGCGACGAGGGCGTGGCGACCGCTGAGACCGCCGAGCAGTTGGCCGAGGTGATCCGGGTACTGGCCGACGCGGTCGCCGTCGCCGCCTGATCGACGCTCCTCCGGCGGGGCCGGCCGCGGATGTCCGCGGCCGGCCCCGCCGTCTGTGTCGAGCCGTCTGCGGCCGGGCTGCCGGCGATGTCGGACCCCGGTGGTGAACTGTGTGTGCAAGGGGCCGCACGGTCCCGGCCGAAGGCGCCGAATCGGCGTCCGCCGGCCCGTCTCGGGCACGCGGATTCGAGACACGCCGGACGCGCCGAGACACGCCGGTCCGCCTGTGGACAACTGTCACGCGACCTGGGAGTTTCAAGAATGTTATTCACAAGTTCTTGTGGTCTAGGAAAACATCAGACACTAGGTGTAGTGTTTGGGGTGTCCGGGGGGCGGACGGCAATCGACCGAATTACGGCGGTGTCGTTCACTGCGAAAGCAGGAGATCCGGTCAGAGAAGTCAAGCAAGTCGCTCGCAGCAGATCATTCATCTCAAGGGAGTTCATCGATGGCCATCACCGTCTACACCAAGCCCGCCTGCGTCCAGTGCAACGCGACCTACAAGGCTCTCGACAAGATGGGCCTGGAGTACGACGTCGTGGACATCAGCCAGGACGACGAGGCTCGCGATTACGTGATGGCGCTCGGCTACCTTCAGGCGCCGGTCGTCGTGGTCGGCGACGAGCACTGGTCGGGTTTCCGTCCCGACCGCATCAAGTCGCTCGCCACCAACGCGGCCTGACGGAGGCGAGCCACATGGCCGCCGACACTGAAACCCGAAATCCGCTCATCGTCTACTTCTCGTCGGTGTCGGAGTACACCCATCGCTTCGTTCAGAAGCTGGGGCTCCGCGCGGTCCGGATCCCCCTCATCGACCGCACGTCGTCGTTCCGAGTGGACGAGCCCTACATCTTGATCACGCCCACATACGGGGGCGGGAAGATCAGCGATGCGGGCAGCGTCACCGCTCACGCGGGCGGAGGCTACGTGCCCAAGCAGGTCATCAAGTTCCTGAACATCGAACAGAATCGGTCATTGATCCGCGGCGTCATCGCCGGGGGCAACACCAACTTCGGCGAGGAGTTCGCTCTGGCGGGCGACATCGTCTCGCACAAGTGCCAGGTGCCGTTCCTCTATCGCTTCGAGTTGATGGGAACCACCGACGACGTCGAACGGGTGCGCGCGGGCCTGGCTCAGTTCGCCGCGAGTTCCGCGTTCACCGGCCGGGCCGCCTGACGGCCCGCGCTCACCAGTTTCCGGACCACCAGTTTCCGTCAAGTACGCAAACTTCAGTTTCACCAGGGAGAAGCAGTGTCGCCCACCGCAGTTTCTGTCAGCGAATCCACCGTCTCGGCGAGCAAGTCGGGGGTGCACACGGGTCCGGCCGGCCACGAGCCGGGCGACCTCGACTACCACGCGCTCAACGCGATGCTCAACCTGTACGACGCGGACGGTCGGATCCAGTTCGACAAGGATCGTGAGGCCGCCCGCCAGTACTTCTTGCAGCACGTCAACCAGAACACGGTGTTCTTCCACGATCTCGACGAGAAGCTCGACTATCTCCTCAAGGAGAACTACTACGAGCCCGAGGTCCTCGCGAAGTACGACCGCGAGTTCGTGAAGTTGCTGTTCGGGCACGCCTTCGCCAAGAAGTTCCGGTTCCCGACCTTCCTGGGCGCGTTCAAGTACTACACCAGCTACACGCTCAAGACGTTCGACGGAAAGCGCTACCTGGAGCGTTTCGAGGACCGCGTCTGCATGGTGGCGCTGACGCTGGCCGACGGCGACACCGCGCTCGCGCGCAATCTGGTCGACGAGATCATGGACGGCCGGTTCCAGCCGGCCACGCCGACCTTCCTGAACTCGGGCAAGAAGCAGCGCGGCGAGCCGGTCTCGTGCTTCCTGCTGCGCATCGAGGACAACATGGAGTCGATCGGCCGATCGATCAACTCCGCGCTGCAGTTGAGCAAGCGCGGCGGGGGCGTGGCGCTGCTCCTCAGCAACGTCCGCGAGCACGGCGCGCCGATCAAGCGCATCGAGAACCAGAGTTCCGGTGTCATCCCGATCATGAAGCTGCTGGAGGACTCGTTCAGCTATGCCAACCAGCTCGGCGCGCGTCAGGGCGCCGGTGCCGTGTACCTGCACGCGCACCACCCCGACATCTACCGCTTCTTGGACACCAAGCGTGAGAACGCCGATGAGAAGATCCGGATCAAGACGCTGTCGCTGGGCGTGGTGATCCCGGACATCACCTTCGAGCTCGCCAAGAACAACGACGACATGTACCTGTTCAGCCCGTACGACGTGGAGCGCGTCTACGGCAAGCCGTTCGCGGACGTGAACGTCACCGACGAGTACCACGCCATGGTCGAGGACCGGCGGATCCGCAAGTCGAAGATCAGGGCGCGGGAGTTCTTCCAGACGCTCGCTGAGCTGCAGTTCGAGTCCGGCTACCCGTACATCATGTTCGAGGACACGGTGAACAGGTCGAACCCGATCGAGGGCAAGGTGACGCACTCCAACCTCTGCTCGGAGATCCTGCAGGTCTCGACCCCGTCGGAGTTCAACGAGGACCTCACGTACTCGCATGTCGGCAAGGACATCTCGTGCAACCTCGGATCGATGAACATCGCCAAGACGATGGACTCGCCGGACTTCGGCCAGAGCATCGAGACCGCGATCCGCGGACTCACCGCCGTCGCCGATCAGACGTCGATCGAGTCGGTGCCGTCGATCAAGCGGGCGAACGACGAGGGTCACGCCATCGGCCTCGGCCAGATGAACCTGCACGGTTACCTGGCTCGTGAGCGGATCTTCTACGGCAGCGAAGAGGGCATCGACTTCACGAACATGTACTTCTACACGGTCCTGTTCCACGCCATCCGCGCGTCGAACAAGATCGCCAAGGAGCGCGGGACGGCGTTCGCCGGCTTCGAGAAGAGCACGTATGCGACCGGTGAGTTCTTCGACAAATACATCGACCAGGTGTGGGAACCGAAGACTCAGAAGGTGCGCGACCTGTTCGCACGCGCGGGCCGTGACGGCGAGAGCGCGCAGCTGTTCGAGTCGGGCATCCACATTCCGACCCAGGACGACTGGCGTGAGCTCAAGGCGTCGGTGCAGCAGTACGGCATCTACAACCAGAATCTGCAGGCGGTGCCGCCGACCGGTTCGATCAGCTACATCAATCATTCGACCAGCTCGATTCACCCGGTCGCGTCGAAGATCGAGATCCGCAAGGAAGGCAAGATCGGCCGCGTCTACTACCCGGCTCCGTACCTGACGAACGACAATCTGGAGTACTACCAGGACGCGTACGAGATCGGTTACGAGAAGATCATCGACACGTATGCGGCCGCGACCCAGCACGTCGATCAGGGTTTGAGCCTGACGCTGTTCTTCAAGGACACCGCGACCACGCGGGACGTCAACAAGGCGCAGATCTACGCGTGGCGCAAGGGCATCAAGACGCTGTACTACATCAGGCTCCGTCAGATGGCGCTCGAGGGGACCGAAGTGGATGGCTGCGTCAGCTGCATGTTGTGAGCTGTTGTCGCACAACGAGATCCAGTCGCCGACTACACCGAATGAGGAATGACGATGACATCGACTAGTCCTGCCGAGGGCGCACCGGTCAAGCTGGTGAACCGGGTCTCGGCCATCAACTGGAACCGAGTCCAGGACGACAAGGACGCCGAGGTCTGGGACCGACTGACCGGCAACTTCTGGCTGCCGGAGAAGGTGCCGGTGTCCAACGACATCCAGTCGTGGGGAACGCTGACCGACTACGAGAAGACGCTCACCATGCGCGTCTTCACCGGGCTCACCCTGCTCGACACCATCCAGGGAACCGTCGGCGCCATCGCGCTCATCCCCGATGCGCTGACCCCGCATGAGGAAGCGGTGATGACCAACATCGCCTTCATGGAGTCGGTGCACGCCAAGAGCTACAGCGCGATCTTCTCGACGCTGTGCTCCACCAAGGAGATCGACGAGGCCTTCCGCTGGTCGGAGGAGAACGAGTATCTCCAGCGCAAGGCGCAGATCGTCATGGATTACTACCGTGGCGACGATCCCCTCAAGCGAAAGGTGGCCTCGACTCTGCTCGAGTCGTTCCTGTTCTACTCCGGCTTCTACCTGCCGATGTACTGGTCTTCGCGCGCCAAGCTCACGAACACCGCCGACATGATCCGGCTGATCATCCGCGACGAGGCCGTCCATGGCTACTACATCGGCTACAAGTACCAGCGCTCACTGGAAGTGGAGACGCCGGAGCGTCGTCAGGAGCTCAAGGACTACACCTTCGAGCTGCTGTTCGAGCTCTACGACAACGAGACCGACTACACCGAGGCGCTCTACGACGAGGTCGGGCTGAGTGAGGACGTCAAGAAGTTCCTTCGGTACAACGCCAACAAGGCCCTCATGAATCTCGGCTACGAGGCGATGTTCCCGAAGGACGAGACGGACGTGAACCCGGCGATTCTGTCGGCGCTGTCGCCGAACGCCGACGAGAACCACGACTTCTTCTCGGGATCGGGCAGCTCGTACGTGATCGGCAAGGCTGTCAACACCGAAGACGAGGATTGGGACTTCTGACCTCTTGCGGCCGGTCCGGCGCCCGTCAGCGCCGGCCGGTCAGCACGTCGTAGTACGTCGTGAGGTCGTCGAGGGCCTCGCCGACCTCGGTCAGCGGCACCCCGGTGGCGCGCAGCGCCTGCCGCAGGGCCGTCGGGTCGAGGTCGGAGAGCGGGTCGACGGCGGGAAACGACGGGGGAGCGGGCGGCAGACGGTGGTCCCCGTAGGGGTCGTCGGCGACGAGCGGATCGTCGTCGCCCACCGCCGCGTGTCGGTCGCGGTCGCCGTCCTGCACCACCGCCAGCAGTTCGGGCAGGTCGGTGCCCATCACTGTCAGCAGCGTGGTGGGACGCCGGTCGATCTCCGCCGCCACCTCGAACGACACCGCCAGGACATGGGTGCATCGGGGAGCGTCGTCGGGACAACTGCAGTCGGACGTCACGTCGGCCGGCTCGGTGGGTGCGATCAATTCGCCGAGTCCGGTCGGTTGCTCACCGCGGGCGAGGTCGAGCAGGTCGTCGGTGCTGCCCGTTCGGCGCAGCAGTTCCACGACGGTGTCCGGGTCGACGGTGCGCATCTCGAGCCGGACGTCGAAGGGGTCGAGTTGGCTGCCGCGCACCGAAGCCGTCACCACACCGTGCCCGATCCGAAGACCTTCGACGTGCCGCTCTCGGAAGTATCGACGGGCGCCGGTGATGCGGCGGTGATCGGCACCCGACTCCACCACGCCGACGAAGGCGCGCGACCAGCCGGTGATGCCGTAGCCGCGGACTGCGGCCTTCGTCCGCCGTCTGCCGGGACTCATGGACGCTCCGATCTCATTCGGCGACAGCCTCCTCGCGCAGAGCCAGCAGATCCATCAGGGTGTCGTCGTCGAGCTCGGTGAGCCACGACTCGCCGGTGCTGACCGTCAGGCGCGACAGTTCCCGCTTCGCCGCGACCATCTCATCGATCCGTTCCTCCAGCGTTCCGACGCACACGAACTTGCGGACCTGCACATTGCGCGTCTGCCCGATCCGGTAGGCACGGTCGGTGGCTTGATCCTCCACCGCCGGATTCCACCATCGATCGGCGTGGATGACATGATTCGCCGCCACCATGTTCAGGCCCGTTCCGCCGGCCTTCAGTGTGGCGAGAAGCACCGGCGGACCGTCCTCGGCGGCGAACCGCTCGACCATCTCGTCACGCCCGTTGCGGGTGACACCACCGTGCAGGACCGGCACTGCGGCGCCGAGGACCGGTTCGAGCCAGGTCGAGAGCAAGTCGGCGAACGCAGCGAACTGGGTGAAGACCAGCGCGCGGTCGCCCTCGGCGATCAGCGTGGTCAGGACGTCGACGAGGAGTTCGACCTTGCCGGATCGATGGCGGCCCCGCCGCAGCATGGCCGAGCCGTCGTCGAGGTAGTGCGCCGGGTGATTGCAGATCTGCTTGAGCCGGGTCAGGGCAGCGAGGACCGTCCGACGGCGCGGGCCGCTCTGCTGGGTATCGGCGAGTGCCTCATGCAATTCGTTCAGAACGGCTTGATACAGGCCTGCCTGCTCACTGGACAGGTTGGTGCGGACCATCAGTTCGGTCTTCTCCGGGAGATCGGGAGCGATGGTCGGATCGGTCTTCTCCCTGCGCAGAATGAACGGCTTGGTCACGGCCGACAGCCGGGCGACGGCTCGCGCGTCCCGGTCGCGCTCGATGGGTTCGGCGAACCGGGCCCGGAACTTCGAGGCGGTGCCGAGCATGCCGGGATTCACCAGATCGATCACGGCCCGCAGGTCCTCCAGCCGATTCTCGACCGGGGTCCCGGTCAACGCGACTCGCTGGGCGGCCGAGACGGCGCGCAGCGCCTTCGCTGCCGCAGTGTGCACGTTCTTGACGTGCTGAGCCTCGTCGACGACGAGTTCCTTCCATGTCAACGCCGCCAGTGAATCACGGTCGCGCGCGAGAGTCGCGAACGTGGTGAGCACCACGTCGGCGCGGTTCTCGGCGATCCGCTCCGTCGATCGGCCGGTGCCGTGATGGACCACCACCCGCAGATGCGGCGCGAACGACGACAACTCCCGTTGCCAATTGCCGATGACCGACATCGGGCACACCACCAGAGCCGGATCCGATTCCGGGTCGCGCTCGCGGCCGGCGGTGAGCAGCGCGATCACCTGCACGGTCTTGCCCAGACCCATGTCGTCAGCGAGGACGCCGCCTGCCCCGATGGCGCCCAACGCGGTCAGCCACTCCAGTCCGCGCTGCTGGTAGGGACGAAGCTCGGCGCGTAGGCGCGACGGCGGGGGCATCGACGGCGGCACGATGGTCCCGCCCGCGGCGATGTCGTCGAGCCAACCGAGGCCGGAGACCGTCCTGACCGGAACCGGAAGGGTGTCGTCGCGCTCGGTCACCAGAGCCAGGAGATCGGCTATCGTGGGCGCCTGGTCGCCGGGCGCCAGCGCACGTTGGGCCGCGACGAAGGCCGCGGCGCGGCCCAGTGCGGCGCCTTCGGCGCGGAGCCACGTGCCGCGGAGCCGGACGAGATCGCCGCTCTGCTGAGCGAGTTCCTCGATGTCGGACGATGACAGCTCTCGGGAGCCCGGGGCGTCGCCGAGAGCGAGCCGCCACTCGAAATCCGAGATCTCGTCGAGGCCGACGAATCCGGGCCGGGCTCCGCCGCCGGGAGTCTGTTGTGAACGGATCGACAGCGAGGGGGTGACGGCCGCGATCGACGACGGCAGAAGGACGTTCACGCCCGCCGCCTGGAGGTCCGCGGCACCGCGGGCGAGGAGTTCGTCGACCACCGCGGTCGTGAGCAGATAGTCGAGGCTGTGCGGATCGGCTTCGGCGCGGCTCAGCTCGCCGAACGCGCCGACCGCTGTCGCGAGCTCGGTGGTGACGGCATCGAGTTCGTGCGCATCGAGGCGGTGCGGGACCACCGGGACGAGTTCACCGCTCGGACTGCGGACGCAGACCTCGAGGCGCCAGCGCACCTGCTCCGGCGCCATCGGCGGCTCGTCGGGCTCGTCCGGAGGCACGTGAAGGCGCATCACCAGTGCGGGGCGTCCCGGACCGGCGGTGCCGACCCAGTCGTGCCAGGCCTGTGCGCTGCGCGGTCCGATCTCGGCACCGAGATCGGTGGGCGCTCGTTGCGCCAGACCGGCGATGAGCGGTATCGGCGACGTCACCTCCGCTGCCGCGAGGAGCCGGCGGCACTCGTGGTCGACGGCCTCGGCGACGAAGTCGGTGACAGCTCCCCGGGTGGCCAGCGCGGGCGGCGCCGAGTCCTGTGCGATCGACAGCCAGCTGTGCCACGCGGCCCCGGGTACCGGGATCCAGCGCACCTCGTACACCCCGCCGACCAGACAGGTGCTCGGCGCGACGGCGCCTGACGCGATGTAGCGGCGTACGCAGGCGAGGAGGTGACGGTAGTACGCGATGTCGCCGCCGACGCGGAGATGTGCGCAGCGATCGAGGAACTCGACAGCCGACGCCATGCCGAGTCCGCATGCCGGAAGGAACCGGCGCGTGCCGTCGGGGCCGGCGATCTCCACTGTGTGCCGCAGCCGCTTGCGTGACACGAGATCGGTGAGCGCCGCGGGGACCTCGACCGCGTCGCCGAAGACGGTGCCCGGCTCGGTCGGCGCATCGGGCCACACGGCCATCCCGAGCCCGGGAACCCAGCGGATGCGCAGCGGTGCCCGGCTGTGCTGCTCGGCCACGGCGATCGCTGTCATGGCACCAGTTGTAGCTCAGCGGTACGACATCGGCGATGTCGGGAGCGCCGCGAGGCCCGGACCGGCGGAATCAGCCCGCGGAACTGCTGTTGAGGGAGACCTTCACGTCGTTGAGCACCAGCCACGCCGCTGCCAGTCCGGACGTGCCGTACCAGACGGTGTCGTCGACGGAGAGGACTCGGTTCCAGGTGGGCGCGCCCATGTCGAGCCAACGATCGCTGAGGAGGACGCGCTTGCCGCGCTCCAGACCCTCGGGCCCCTCGTAGCTCACATAGATGAGGTCGGCGTCGGCGTCGGTGAAGTCGGCGTCGGTGGCGGGCACCGCCTCGGGCGTGCGCTGGGCGGCGGGCCGGGCGACCCCGATGGTCGCCATGATCTGCGCACCGAAGGAACCGGTGCCCTCGATCATCTCCGCGTCGGGAGTGAAACGGACCAGCGAGACCTCGCTGTGGGGTGCGTCCATCACGCGTCCCACGCGGTGCGCCTCGGTGGTGAATTCGTCGAGACGAGCATTCGCCGCCCCGGTCCGGTTGACGCCCGCCGCGACCGCGCGGAAGGCCGCCTGCCAGTCGGAGGCGGGATCGACGGTGACGATTCGGGCCGTGCCGAGCGCGCCGGTACCGCGCAACGCGTCGAGGCGCTGCCGCGTCTCCGGCGAGGTCAGGACCACCTGGGGGGCGGCGGTGCGCACGGCCGCACTCGCCGGTGCGTCGCCGAGCGCCGGAACCGACGCCAGCTGCGGGCCCAGATAGGCCGGGACCGACCCGGCCGGCGCGGTCACACCCGTGACTTGAGCGCCCATGCCGAGCGCGCACAGTGCGTCGAGGAGAGCGGGATCGGTGACGACGATCCTGGCCACGTCTGCGCGGCCCGGGTCGGGTGCGGTGGGAGCCAGACAGGTCTTGGCGTAGTCGCGGCCCGGATTCACGATGTTCACCTCGGCGATCCGGGTCACCGTCGTGGAGATGACCGAGCCGTCGGGCGTGCGCAGGACGTCGTCGTCGGCGGCACAGGCGCCGAGGCCGACGGTCAGCGCGACCGCCGTCGCCAGGGCACCGGCGCAGCGCCGCTGGGAGCGGGCAAGCATGGAGAACACCCGCCTACGCTAGCATCGGCGGCTCGCCGTGAAATGGGGCTACCTGCGGCGACGAACGCGGTCTATCTTGGTAATACGACAGATCGTAGGACCCGGTCGGAACGGTGCGCCGGTCTGGTTTACGATCAGTACGTAGCGCTAGCGCCAGAGTTGGCACGACAGCAGAGTTTTGGGCCGTCAGGCCCGGTGCCCGCAATCGGCGCCGAGGAGGAGGAATCTGTGACCGCGGTAGACCAACCGACGACCCGGGTGGAGGCGGAGCGGCCGTATCCGGCCCGCGTCCAGCCCAAGGGCTCGTTCTTCTACAAGCTCATCACGACGACCGACCACAAGCTGATCGGTCAGATGTACATCGCCACCTGCATCGGGTTCTTCCTGGTCGGCGGTCTCATGGCGTTGTTGATGCGTGCCGAGTTGGCGCATCCGGGGCTGCAGTTCCTGTCGAACGAGCAGTTCAACCAGCTGTTCACCATGCATGGCACGGTGATGCTTCTGATGTACGCGACCCCGATCGTGATCGGTTTCGCGAACTTCGTCCTGCCTCTGCAGATCGGCTCGCCGGACGTCGCCTTCCCCCGCCTGAACGCGCTCGGCTACTGGCTGTTCCTGTTCGGCAACCTGGTCGCGCTGGGCGGCTTCCTCACTCCGGGCGGCGCCGCCGACTTCGGCTGGACCGCTTACACCCCGCTGACTGACGCCGTTCACGCTCCGGGCGTCGGTGCCGACCTGTGGATCATGGGCCTGGGTGTCGCCGGTCTGGGCACCATCCTGGGTGCGGTCAACATGATCACCACCGTCGTGTGTCTGCGCGCACCCGGCATGACCATGTTCCGCATGCCGATCTTCACCTGGAACATCCTGGTGACGAGCGTTCTGATCCTGCTGATCTTCCCGCTGCTCACCGCGGCGCTGATGGGTCTGGAGGTGGACCGGCAGTTCGGTGCGCATCTGTACGACCCGGCCAACGGCGGCGTGATCCTGTGGCAGCACCTGTTCTGGTTCTTCGGTCACCCCGAGGTCTACGTCATCGCCCTGCCGTTCTTCGGCATCGTGTCCGAGGTGTTCCCGGTGTTCTCCCGTAAGCCGCTGTTCGGCTACTCGGGCCTGGTGTACGCGACGCTGGCCATCGCGGCGCTGTCCGTCGCCGTCTGGGCGCACCACATGTACGTGACCGGATCGGTCCTGCTGCCGTTCTTCTCGTTCATGACGTTCCTGATCGCGGTTCCGACCGGTGTGAAGTTCTTCAACTGGATCGGCACCATGTGGAAGGGCCGAATCACCTTCGAGACACCGATGCTGTTCGCCATCGGCTTCATCGTCACCTTCCTCTTCGGTGGTCTGACCGGTGTTCTGCTCGCCAGCCCGCCGCTGGACTTCCACATCTCCGACACCTACTTCGTGGTGGCGCACTTCCACTACGTGCTCTTCGGCACGATCGTGTTCGCGACCTTCTCGGGAATCTACTTCTGGTTCCCGAAGATGACCGGTCGCATGCTCGACGAGACTCTGGGCAAGTGGCACTTCTGGCTGACCTTCATCGGCTTCCACGTCACCTTCCTGGTCCAGCACTGGCTGGGCAACGAGGGCATGCCGCGTCGTTACGCCGACTACCTGCCGTCGGACGGTTTCACCACGCTGAACATCGTCTCGACCGTCGGCGCGTTCATCCTCGGCCTGTCGACCCTGCCGTTCGTGTGGAACGTCTTCAAGAGCTACCGCTACGGCGAGGTCGTGACCGTCGACGACCCGTGGGGCTTCGGCAACAGCCTCGAGTGGGCCACCAGCTGCCCGCCGCCGCGGCACAACTTCACCGAGCTGCCGCGCATCCGTTCGGAGCGCCCGGCGTTCGAGCTGCACTACCCGCACATGGTCGAGCGCATGCGCGCCGAAGCCCATGTCGGCTGGGGCAGCAGCAACCAGCACTGACGTCGCGACAGCGACCAGATCAGGCCCGTCCGAGTTCGCTCGGACGGGCCTGATCGTCGTTGGTGGACCTGCCTGGGAGCGAGTCGTCGGTGGCGGCCATAATTGCGGTGTGGAAACGAGCGATGCGAAGCGCACCATTCTGATCACCGTCAGCGGACCCGACCATCCCGGCGTCACCTCCTCCCTGATGGGGGCGTTGTCGTCGGTGGGCGTCGATCTGCTCGACGTGGAGCAGGTCGTGATTCACAACCATCTGACCCTCGGTGTACTGGTGACCGCCGACGGCGATGTGGAGGACCTGCAGGACGCGGTGTCCGCGCAGATGGCCGACCGCGGCATGCACGTCGATGTCGACCTCGATCCGCACGGCAGAGAACAGGCCGCCTCCACTCACGCCGTCGTGGTCCTCGGCCGCCCGATCTCCGCGGAGGCCTTCCAGGCCGTGGCCGCCGAACTGCATCGTCAGGGCGCGAACATCGACTCCATCCGCGGAGTGGCCGACTACCCGCTCACCGGCCTGGAGCTGATGATCAAGGCCGTCGACACCGAGGACTCCGACGCGGCCATCCGCGAGGGGCTGGGCGCGGTGTCGGCGAAGTACCCGATCGACGTCGCGGTCGAACGCGGCGGGCTGGCGCGGCGTGCCAAGCGCGTCATCGTCTTCGACGTCGACTCGACGCTGATACAGGGCGAGGTCATCGAGATGCTCGCGGCCAAGGCCGGCCGCGAAGCCGAGGTCGCGGCGGTCACCGAGGCCGCCATGCGCGGGGAACTGGACTTCGCCGAGTCGCTGCACGAGCGGGTCAAGGCACTCGAGGGCCTCGACGCGGAGGTCATCGACCGGGTCGCGTCGTCCCTGGAACTGACTCCGGGCGCGCGCACCACCATTCGCACCCTGAACCGCCTCGGGTACCACTGCGGTGTGGTCTCCGGTGGCTTCCGCCAGGTGATCGAGCCGTTGGCCGGAGAGCTGGAACTCGACTTCGTGCGCGCGAACACTCTGGAGATCGTCGACGGCAAGCTGACCGGTCGGGTGATCGGAGAGGTGGTCGACCGAGAGGGCAAGGCTCGCGCGCTGGCCGCCTTCGCCGAACAGATGGGCGTCCCGATGGAGCAGACCGTCGCGGTCGGCGACGGTGCCAACGACATCGACATGCTGACCGCCGCCGGCCTGGGCATCGCATTCAACGCCAAACCCGCGCTCCGCGAGGTCGCCGACACCACCCTCGACCATCCGTACCTCGACGCCGTGCTGTTCATGCTCGGCGTCACCCGCGACGAGGTGGAGGCGGCTGACAGTCGCGACGGCGTGGTGCGACGCGTGCCGATCGACTGATCGGATGAGCGTCTCCGTCACCGATCAGTACCGGCGCCTGGTGTCGTACCAGGGTGCCTACGACGATCCCGAGGACCCGCAGAACGTACAGGCCATGCAGATGGTCCTGCACATCGAGAAGAAGGACCCACCCGAGCGCCATTCGCTGCTGGTGTCGGCGGCTCGAGCCGTCGTCCTGCTCTGTCTGGACCCTCGTGTCGCGGCGGGCGGGGAGTGGGCCGCACCGATGGACGCCTGGTGCGATGCCCGGATCCGCAAGATCGCCCGACGCGCACGGGGTGCCCAATGGGAGGCGGCTCAAGGCGTACCGGGAGTCACCGCGACCGTGAGCGGCGTGCAGGCTCGGGCGTATGTGCCGAGCCGCATCGGCGACGTCGACAAGCGGATCGCGAAATTGCAGATCGGCGGCACCGAAGTCGACGGCCCGCTACCGGGCGACGACGCGCCGGTGGACGGTTCCGCCGGCTTGCTCCTCTGGGTCAATCCGGGCCTCGAGATGACGGTGGGGAAGACGGCGGCACAGGTCGGTCACGCGTCGATGCTGGGAGTCCGCCTGATGTCGGAGACGCAGACCGCGGACTGGTATGCGGAGGGCTGTCCTCTGGACGTCCGCCTGCCGGGACCGCAGCACTGGGCCCGTCTCGTCGACGCCGCCGCGGCCGGCGACGCCGTCCCTGTGCAGGATGCCGGTTTCACCGAGATCGCGCCGGGGTCGATGACCGTGATCGCCGAACTCGCTCGGCCGTGAGCTGTTCGGCTCCGCCGCACGGCGGTCGGAGCCGAACAGCTCAGACGCTCGGGGCCAACTTCTCCACCGTGCCGAACCACACGTCGCGGTCGCCCGCGAGCGGGGCGAGGATCAATTCGTCGGCGCCGATACGCTCGGCGAACCGATCGAGTCGGCCCAGGACGTCGTCGGGTGTGCCGACCGCGGCGAGCCGAAGCATCTCGTCGACCTGAGCGCCCTGCGGTCCGTCGAGCAGAGCGGCGGCGTCCGCGTCACTCAGGTGACGTCCGCGGTTGAAGAGGAACTTGATCCGCTGCAGTTTCGCCGATCGGAGCTGCTCGTAGGCGCGGTCGGCGTCGTCGTCGGCGATGACGGTCGCGGCCGCCATCACGTACGGCTCGGTCTGTCCGCCGTCGGGCAGCGGTGCGGGCCGGAAGTCGCGCACGTAGAGTTCCACCGCCCGTTCCAGGGCCTGCGGCGCGAAATGCGAGGCGAAGGCGTAGGGGAGACCGAGGGCCGCGGCGAGCTGAGCGCCGAACAGTGATGATCCGAGGATGTAGAGCGGGACACCGGTGCCCGCGCCCGGGGTCGCGACCACACCGTGGACCGAGGAACCCGCGAAGTAGCGCTGGAGCTCCACGACGTCGCCCGGGAAGTTCTCTGCGGCCGCGGGAGTGCGTCGGAGCGCGGTGAACGTGGCCTGATCGCCGCCCGGCGCGCGCCCGAGGCCGAGATCGATGCGGCCGGGGTGGAGCTCGGCGAGGGTGCCGAACTGCTCGGCGATCGCCAGCGGCGAGTGGTTGGGCAGCATCACGCCGCCGGCGCCGAGACGGATACGGGAGGTGTGGGCCGCCATGTGCGCGACGAGGACCGCGGGCGCTGCGGACGCGATGGCCGGCATGTTGTGGTGCTCGGCGTACCAGATCCGCCGGTAACCGGTCCGGTCCGCGAACTGCGCCATCCGGAGCGAGTGCGCGAGGGACTGGGCGACGGTCTCGCCGGGGCCCACCTGAGCGAGGTCGAGGAGGGAGAACGGGACGCGGGACCGCGCGGCGCGGGAATCGGCCGGCGAGTCTGAGGGATCGGAAACAGCGTCTGAGGGATCGGAAACGACGGAATCGGTCACTGATGGTTCAGCGGTGCGGGGCGTCTTTGTATTCCGCCGCACCGGCGATGTGAGGCATCCGGCACCATGGAGACGTGACCGAACTGATTGCTGACCCCGACCTGCTCATCGATTTTCGCGACGTCTCCCTGGTGCGTGACGGCAAGACGCTCGTCGGCCCGGTGAACTGGCAGGTGGAGCTCGACGAGCGATGGGTGATCATCGGGCCCAACGGCGCTGGGAAGACGTCGCTGCTCCGGATGGCCGCGGCCATGGACTTCCCCACCCGCGGTGAGGCGTTCGTGGTGGGCGAGCGGCTGGGCCGCACCGACGTGCGTGAGCTGTCGACCCGGATCGGCATGGTGAGTTCGGCGATGGCGGCCCGGGTGCCGGGCGACGAACTCGTCTCCGACCTGGTGATCTCGGCAGGCTATTCGGTGCTGGGCCGCTGGCGCGAACAGTACGACGAGATGGACCGGGCGCAGGCGGCGGACATCCTGGAGTCGATGGGCGCCGAACACCTCGCCGATCGCACGTTCGGCACGTTGTCGGAGGGCGAACGCAAGCGAGTGCTGATCGCCCGAGGTCTGATGACCGACCCGGAACTGCTGCTTCTGGACGAGCCGGCCGCTGGACTCGATCTCGGCGGGCGCGAGGAACTCGTCGACCGGCTGAGTGTGCTCGCATCCGATCCGGATTCCCCGGCGCTGGTGCTGATCACGCATCACGTCGAAGAGATTCCGCCGGGCTTCACGAACATCATGATGCTGTCCGAGGGCGCCGTGACCGCACAGGGTCCGCTCGACGAGGCGCTCACGGCCGAGAACCTCACGGCGACCTTCCGCCAGAACATCGCGCTCACCCGGGACGACGGCCGTTACTTCGCTCGTCGCGCACGCCGAGCGGGCGGTCACCGTCGCGGGGAATGACCCGACCGGGCCGCCGAATATCGATGCGGCGTTTCTTGGGTATGCGAGTATTGAATCCGGCCGACCGAGCGTAAGTTCGGTCGCAGATGATCGCTCAGTCGAAGGAACGTGCATGTTTGCTGAAGAAGGTTCGGCCCCGGTGCCGCTGCGGGACGCCTCCACGGTCGTCCTCGTCCGAGACTCCGCCGACGGCATCGAGATCTTCCTCCAGCGCAGGGTCAAGCAGATGGCGTTCGCCGGCGGGATGACGGTGTTCCCCGGCGGCGGTGTCGACGATCGCGACCGCGATGCGGAGATCGCGTGGGCGGGCCCGGACGTGGACTGGTGGGGCGAGAAGTTCGGCACCGACGTCGAGACCGTGCGGGCGCTGGTGTGCGCCGCGGTCCGCGAGACCTTCGAGGAATGCGGGGTGCTCCTTGCCGGGTCGGCCGACGCCGTCCATCCGGACCCGGCGAGCCTGGCGGGTGAACGCGCCCGCCTGGTGAACAAGGAGATCTCGTTCGCGCAGTTCTTGAACGAGCACGCACTGGTGCTGCGCACCGATCTGCTCGCGCCGCTGTCGCACTGGATCACCCCCAAGAACGAGGTTCGCCGCTACGACACCCGCTTCTTCCTCGCGGAACTCCCCGCCGGGCAGAACGCCGACGGCGAGACCTCGGAGGCGGCCGCTACCGAGTGGCAGACCGCGGAGCGAGCGCTGGCCGACTGGGAGGCGGGGCGGCACTTTCTGCTCCCGCCCACGTGGTCGCAGCTCCGAGAGGTCGCCCGGTACGCGACGGTCGCCGAACTGATGGCCGCCGAGCACGTCATCGCGCCGGTGGAACCGGCCATCGCCGACCCGGCAGGACTCCAGGGGCTCCGCTTCGCCGACTCCGACGAGTACCTCGCCTCGCTCGCCGACGGCCGGATGGAACGGCTCGGGGACACCGCGTCGTAGCCGGAGAGGGGCGCGGCATCCGGCGCGGGTGCTACTCGCCGGCGAGTCCGTCTCGGTCGGCCCACTCCAGCAGGGGGTCGAGCCGGAATGCGCGGTCGTCGATCGCGCGGTGAAGGTCGCCGAGTTCGGCGTAGCGGGCGGGCATCGTCGCGACGGTGAAGTCGTCCGGCTCGGCGTCGTCGATCTCGTCCCAGCGCAGCGGCGCCGAGACCGTGGCGCGGGCGTTCGCGCGGATCGAGTACGCGGCGGCCATCGTGTGATCCCTGGCGTTCTGGTTGAAGTCGATGAAGACGGCGTCGGGATCGCGGTCCTTGCGCCACCACGTCACCGTGGCGTCGCCGGGCAGCCGTCGCACCACTTCGGCACCGAAGGCGTGTGCGGCGCGGCGCACGTCGCCGAATCCCCACTCGGGTTCGATGCGAACGTAGACGTGCAGTCCGTGCCCGCCGGACGTCTTCGGGAATCCGCGGATGCCGAGTTCGTCGAGTATCTCGTGGACCACGTGCGCCACCCGGCGGACGCGGGCGAAGTCCGCGCCGGGCATCGGATCGAGGTCGATCCGCCACTCGTCGGGCTGTTCGACGTGCGAGCGCCGCGAGTTCCAGGGGTGGAACTCGACAGTCGCCATCTGTACGGCCCAGAGCACCGCCGCGGGCTCGGTCACGCACAGTTCGTGGACGGTGCGCGAGTACCGGGGGAAGAAGATGTCGACGGTCTGCACCCAGTCGGGCGCACCGGCTGGGAGCTTCTTCTGGTGGACCTTCTTCTCCGCCGTCCCGCGAGGGAAGCGGTGAAGCATGCACGGCCGTTCGTACAGAGCGCGGGTGATGCCGTCCGCGACGGCCAGGTAGTACCTCGCGAGGTCGAGCTTCGTGAGTCCGGCATCGGCGAAATAGACACGGTCGGGGCTGCTCACCCGCACGTCGCGAACCGACCCGTCGGGCCCGGGAACCTGCAGTACGACGGCTTCGTCACCCATGCGGCAACACTAATCCCTCTCGGGAGGGTTCAGGTGTCACATGCTTACCGCCCGGTTGGGTCGACGACCTGACTTACCGGTAGCCTGCCCTCATGGCTGAGTTTGTGACGCTGGAGACGTCCGAGGAACATCCGGGCGTCGGGACGATCCTGCTGAACCGTCCGCCGATGAACGCGCTGAACCGTCAGGTCCAGAATGAGCTCGCGGCGGCCGCCGACGAGGCGAGCGTGCGCGACGACGTCAAGGCCGTCGTCATCTACGGCGGGCCCAAGGTGCTGGCGGCGGGCGCCGACATCAAAGAGATGAACGATATGTCGTTCTCGGACATGCAGAAGGTCGCCGGACGTCTGCAGCGGGCGCTGGGGGCGATCGCCGAGATCCCGAAGCCGACGGTCGCGGCGATCACCGGTTACGCGCTGGGCGGCGGACTCGAGGTGGCGCTGGGCGCCGATCGGCGCATCGTCGGCGACAACGCCAAGCTCGGCGTGCCCGAGGTGCTGCTCGGAGTGATCCCCGGAGGCGGCGGCACGCAGCGGCTCGCGCGGCTGATCGGTCCCTCGCGGGCCAAGGACATGATCTTCACCGGTCGGTTCGTCGGTGCCGAGGAAGCTCTGCGGATCGGTCTCGTCGACCAGGTGGTGGCACCCGACGACGTGTACGACGAAGCGCTGAAGTGGGCGGGCCAGTTCTCCGGAGCGGCTTCGGCCGCCCTCGCCGCCGCGAAGACCGCCGTCGACTCGGGTCTCGAAGTGGACCTGGCCACCGGACTCAAGATCGAAGAACAGGCTTTCGCGGCCCTGTTCGCGACGCAGGACCGCACCATCGGCATGGAGTCGTTCGTAGCCAACGGCCCGGGCAAAGCCGAATTCACCGGAAAGTAGGGAAAGACCCGACAATGACCGCCATCGACGACCAGAACCCCGCCGATCCGTCCCCCACGGGCGTCGACGCCGCCGATCAAGTGGACCCGGCACCCAATCCGCATGCCACCGCCGAGCAGGTGGAGGCCGCGCTGAAGGACACCAAGCTCGCGCAGGTCCTCTACCACGACTGGGAAGCCGAGACGTACGACGAGAAGTGGTCGATCTCCTTCGACGAGCGCTGCATCGACTACGCCCGCGGTCGTCTCGACAAGATCCTTCCCGATGCGCCGCTGCCGTACGGCCGGGCCATGGAACTCGGTTGCGGCACCGGCTTCTTCCTGCTGAACCTGATGCAGTCGGGTGTGGCGGAGAAGGGCTCGGTCACCGATCTGTCGCCGGGCATGGTGAAGGTGGCGCTGCGCAACGCGGAGAACCTCGGCCTGGACGTCGACGGCCGGGTCGCCGACGCCGAGAGCATCCCGTACGAGGACGACACCTTCGATCTGGTCGTGGGCCACGCGGTGCTGCATCACATCCCCGACGTCGAGAAGTCGTTGCGGGAGGTGCTGCGCGTGCTCAAGCCCGGCGGCCGCTTCGTCTTCGCCGGCGAGCCCTCGACGTACGGTGACTTCTACGCCCGGTGGATGAGCCGCGCCACCTGGTGGGCCACCACCAATATCACGAAGTTCGGGCCGCTCAAGTCGTGGCGCCGGCCGCAGGAGGAACTCGACGAGAGCTCGCGCGCGGCGGCACTGGAGGCCGTCGTCGACATCCACACCTTCTCGCCCGAGGATCTGGAGCGACTGGCGACCAGCGCGGGTGCGGTCCAGGTCGAGTCGGCCGCGGAGGAACTCGCCGCTGCCATGCTCGGCTGGCCGGTCCGGACTTTCGAGGCCGCGGTGCCGCCCGAGAAGCTCGGCTGGGGCTGGGCGGGCTTCGCGTTCGGCGGCTGGAAGCGCATGACCTGGCTCGATGAGAACGTCCTCCGCAAGTTGGTTCCGCCGAAGTTCTTCTACAACGTTCTGATCACCGGAGTGAAGCCGGAGAAGTAGGGCACCCTCCGCAAACGATCGACGCACCGCTCGGCATCGGCGACCTCCTCCGCGAGGGGCCGGAGCCGGGCGGTGATCGCTATGGCGGCCCGGCGCCGTCGAACACCGCCACCCGGAAGTCGGTCATCAGCCGACGGCAGCGCGTGTAGAAATCCCGCCTCGTGGTGCCTATCGCGCGCAGCGCCGGCCCGTGGTCCAATGCCACCACCGCGATCACGACGGTCGCGAAGGTCTGCCACGCGCCGCCCGCCGGCCTGCGCGCCCATCGCGGTGCGGGCGCGAACGCCTCGCGCAACCGGCGTTCCTGGAAGCGGACGTGGTGGCGTTCGTCGTCCAGGATCCGCGACGAGACCTCGCGCAGCAGAGGGTCGGACGATGCGGCGAGCGCGCCGTAGTATTCCAGTGCGATGAGCTCGGCGGTCGCCAGTACCAGCAGTTCGCTCCGCAGTCCGAGGGCGCGCCGCGTCGCGACGAACACGCGGTCGGACCAGTGCCCGGCGATCGTCGGCGCCCCGGCTGCCCGAAGCAATTCGGCCAGCATGCGCGCGTGGTTCTGTTCCTCGGCGACGAACATCCGAACCGCCGCGGCGTAGTCGGGATCGCCGGTTGCTTCCGCAAGCCGGATCAGCGCAGCGCCGTCGCCGCTCTCGCCCACCTGGAACCGTTGCAGACTCCGGATCACCGGTGACGGGAGTCGGCTGCCGGCTCGCCAGTCGGGGTCCGGATTCTGCTCCCGGATACGGGACCGTGTCACGAACTCCTCGCTCCATGTCATGGTGCCGGTTATACCGGTTATCGCACCGACTAGGGTTGCGCTGTGGGTTACGAGTTCAGCATCGACGACGTCGACTACCTGCGTTCCCGGTACGGCGACAAGGCCCTCCAGAACGCGTCCGCGATGGCCCTGACTCCTGATTCGCTGCTGCGTGAGATGCCCGATCTGCGCTCCCGGTACGGCGACCGCGCGCCGGCGCTCGTCGAGACCGTCCTCAATCGCCGTAGGGCCGCCGGACGGTTGGCTCACGCCGATCAGCTGCTGGCGAGCGACACCGCGGTCCAGCAGGCCACGGCGGCGGCCGTGGCCGAGCACCGGGCGGCCGACATCGCGGCGCGCTATCTCGGAGCCGTCGTGCACGACGTGACCTGTTCCATCGGATCGGAGATGATGGCGCTGTCGGTGACGAGCGGCATCGCCGGTGTGATCGGCAGTGACGTCGATCCGGTCCGGTTGGCGATGGCCGACCACAACATGTCCCTGGGCGACGAGCGGCGCTCGCCGTGGCTGCTGGCGCGCGCCGACGCCCTCGCGCCGGTGTCGAACGCTGACGTGGTGATCGCCGACCCGGCGCGCAGGAATGCGCGTGGCCGAACCTTCAAGCTCGACGAACTCGATCCGCCGCTGTTGGAGTTGCTCGCGGTGTACGCCGGACGCGAGCTGGTCGTCAAATGCGCCCCGGGGCTCGACTACCGACTGCTGCGCGATCGGTTCGGTTTCGAGGGCCAGGTCCAGATCGTCTCGCTCGACGGCGGCGTCCGCGAGGCATGTCTGTGGAGCGAAGTGACGCAGCCGCGCCGCCGAGCGACCGTCCTGCGCTCAGCCGGCCGAGACTACGAGATCACCAGTGCCGATCCCGACGACATCGATCCGCCGGGAGTCGACGAGTGGATCATCGATCCGGACGGCGCGGTGGTTCGCGCCGGTTTGGTGCGGAACTACGCCCACCGACACGGGCTGCGGCAGTTGGACCCGCAGATCGCGTACCTGACCGGTGGCCGTGTGCCCGCGGGGGAGCGCGGCTTCCGGGTGCTCGACCAGCTGGGGGTCTCGGAGAAGAACCTTCGGGGCGCACTGGCGGCGCACGACTGCGGGAGTCTGGAGATCCTGGTCCGGGGGCTCGACGTGGACCCCGACCGTCTGCGAAAGCGGCTGAAGCTCAAGGGCTCCCGACCTCTTGCGCTGATCATGACGCGCATCGGTCGGTCGGGGACCGCGTTCCTGTGCGAGCCGGGTGTCCGGCGCTAAGACGTCGACTTCGGGCTGTAGTAGTACACGGCGCCGATATTGGTGGCGACCGCCAGGCGGCCGGTCGGCGAGACCGCGACGCCCGTCGCGAATCCCTTGGCGTCCGGCATCGGCAGTGTGCGTTCGGTAGCGCCCGAGCGTGTGTCGATCTCCATCAATTCGAGGTTCTGGTCGGCGCCGGTGCGGACCACCGTCCACGCGGTGCCCGCCGCGGTCATGCTCGACAGTCCCGTCGTCTGGAGGTCGTCGCGGCGAACGACTTCTTCGGCCCTGTCGCCGGCGTCGCGCAAGATCACCAGCGGGGCGCCGATGGTGCCCGCCGGGATGATCAGTCCGTCGGGAGAGACGGACATGGTGCCGAACCCGTATCCGCCGTTGTCGTGGGTCCACTTCACCGCGCCGTTGGACGCGTCGAGTGCGTTGATCCGGCCGTCGCTGCTGAAGGCGTAGACGGTCTTGCCGTCGGCCGACACGGTGGGAGGGCCGACCACACCGCCGGGAAGATCGGTGGCCCACTGGTCGGTGATCGCCTGGTGGTCGCCCTGGCGGGCGTACGAGAGCGCCTTCACCTGCGACGATTTCGCGCCCTGCGGGAAGAAGTTGAGGAAGAGGCGCTGGTGCGCCCAGTCGACGGCCGGGGGCGCGGAGATCGCGCATCCCGGCCCGCCGCTCACGCAGTCGCCCAGCCCGGTCAACGGGTCGGCGGCGGGCGCCGACCAGAGCTCGGCCTGCGGCATCGCGAGATCGCCGTTCTGTGAATTGAGTATCGTCACCTGGCCGAGCGACGTGGTCACCAGCACGTGGCCGGGGCCGACGAACTTGGCCGACGTCGGTACTCCGGCCACGTCCTTGCGCCAGCGGATCGCTCCGCCGCCGGTGAGCGCCAGGAACCGGCCCGGCTCTCCGATGTACGGCTGCGAGAACTGATCCACGACGGCCGCGTTGCCCCAGAAGCCGTCGGCCATGCGCTTGCAGAAGTTCTTCCGTCCCGCTCGCGAGTCGAGCACCAGGAAGTTGCAACCGACCGGCGTCCGTGCGCTGACGACGACGTCTCCGCCGCCGTTGAGGGTCACCGGACTGGTCACCGGGCCTCCGGTGGGCCGGGTCCACGACAGTTCGAGGTCGGCCGGCGGTCGTGCGAAGCTGTAGTTCGAGTTCGCATTGTTGCCGCCGTACGACGACCAGCCCGCCGCGGGCACCGACCGCACGTCCAGGTGACCGTCGGAGCAGGAGGCGACGATCAGCGCGGTCAGCGCCCCGAGAACGGCGGTGCGGAGGATCGCGCGCATACGTCGGCGTGCGGCCTGGGTCATCGTGCTCCGATCTGGTCGAGATGCGCGACTGCCGTCGCGCCCGCGCACGACTCTATCGTGTCGTGTCACCAGGCCAATCGTCCGCTGGCGGAGGTCTGTCGGAGACCGTCGTTTACTGTGTGTCTTCATGACCACGATGTGGAACGCCTCCTATCGTTCACGCTGGCGTGCCGGACGCCGCCGCGACCCGCAGCAGGTTCGTTTCCTGACGATGGACTCGCTGCGCTGGGTGAAGCGCAATCGCGCGTGGACACCGTGGTATCTCGTGCGCTACTACCGTCTGGCCAGGTTCCGGATGGCGAACCCGCACATCGTGCTGCGCGGCATGGTCTTCCTCGGCAAGAACGTGGAGATCCACGCGACGCCTGAACTGTCGCGGATGGAGATCGGGCGCTGGGTGCACATCGGCGACGGCAACTCCATCCGCTGCCACGAGGGCAGCATGCGCATCGGGGACAAGACCGTCTTCGGTTGCAACAACGTCGTCAACTCGTATCTCGATCTCGAGATCGGCGGATCGACGCTGATCGCGGACTGGTGCTACATCTGCGACTTCGACCATGTCACCGACAATCTCGACCTGCCGATCAAAGACCAGGGCATCGTCAAGGGACCGGTGCGAATCGGCCCGGACACCTGGATCGCCGCCAAGGTGACGGTGCTGCGCAACACCACCGTGGGGCGTGGCTGTGTGCTCGGTGCCCATGCGGTGGTGCGCGGAGTGATCGACGACTACGCGATAGCCGTCGGGACGCCCGCCCGCATGGTGAAGAACCGCAAGGAGGCGTGGGAGGCCGGCGCCGAGCAGCGCGCCGAACTCGAACGCGCCTTGGCCGACATCGAGCGCAAGAAGGCCGCCGCCCGGGGCGAGGACACCAGCGCAGAGTAGCGCCTCGGCCGATCCGGGGTCGGCTCACCGCGGCTGCCGATCAGCCGCCGGAGGTCAGCCGGCCGGAGCCACCGGAACCGGTTCGACGGAGGTCTCCGGCTGGGCGGCCGGGGCCTCCGCGGACGGAGCGTTGGGCGCAGCGGTGGTCGGCGGCGGCGTGCGCGCCTCACTCCAGACCCCGCCCGAGCGGCTCACCACGACGACGGTGCCGTCGGGTTCGGTGATCTCCAGCCGCTCACTCTGCGGCAGCCAGCGCACCGAACTCGACGACGGGAAGCTGCCCCGGTAGACGACCTCGGTCGAGGTCGCGTCCCGGATCGTCACCGCGCCGCCGTCGTCGTAGAACGCGAACTGTCCGGACGAGGTGAGCGTTCCGCCCGGCGGAAGTTCGGGGGTGGCGCTCGGACTGTCGGTGGTGGACGGCTGCGCCGGCTTCGACTCCGACGACCCTGGAGCGGTCGACGGGGACTCAGACGTGGAGGGGGCCGCGGAGCTCGACGGGGCTGCGGAGGTCGAAGCGGTCGCGGAACCGCTCGGGCTCGCCGTGGGTGCGGCCCGCGAGACGGATGACGGCGAGAGACACTCGAAGTAGGGCAGTGCCGGTGGGAGAAGTCGCGCGGCGTGGAACTGGACTTGGACGGTCAGTGTCCGCTGCGACGGGAAAAGGTAATCGTAGGCCCGCAGGGAAATGGTTAGAACGGTGTCGCCGCCGCCGAAGAGCAGGTCCCAGAGCCAAGTCCAGAAGCTGCCCCCTGTGATGTCCTTGGTGATGGTCGAGTTCGCGGGGTAAGCACTGGTCAGGAAAGTGTCAGCCTCGGTGGACGAGCCTTTCGTCACCGACAGGACGAATTTCCGGTTCGGGTCCGGCTGTGCCACGTTGGGCCAGCTGAATTGCACCGATTTCGAGAGTCCGAATCCAGGATTCGAGGCGGTACAGGCCAGAGAGATGGGGTCGGCCTCCCACCCGGTGGCCAGCGCGCCGGTTGCGGTCGCCTGGTCTGACTGCGCGGCTCGAGCCGGCCCGGAACCGTGTATGCCGGAGGCTGCGACGGCGATGACGGTCACCGCCGCGGTGCCGGCGAGCAGCCGATGAGCGATCTTCGTGTTCCGCCACCCCCGCGCGGGTGCGAATGCGATAGCCAGCAGGGCGGCTACCGCGAGGGCCTGGAGGGTGAGGGTGAGCGGGTTGGCGAGCCACGATGCGACGTACCCGAGGATCGGCACAGTGAAGAGAACGCGCCGTGCGTCGGCGACGATGTACCGGTTCGGGTCGGGCGCAGAGTTCGCATCGCCCTGCATCGTCAGTTCAGCGGACGCCGAGGACTTCGCGTCGACGGATACTACGCGATGGGTGACGCGTGTGCCGTCGTCGCGCACGACCGTGGCGACGTCTCCGGGCTCGAGGCGGTTCGCGTCGATGGTCTTCGAGATGCCGAGGGATCCCACGGGAATGGTCGGCGCCATCGATCCGGTCTCGAAGATCAGCGGCCGGATACCGAAGATCAGGGCCACGACCGTGGCGAGGAGGCAGAGTGCACCGAGAACCGCGCCCACGGTGAGCGCGCGATCGGCGAGGCGCCGAGGCCCGGCCGGCCTGGTCGGCGTGGCGGTTATCGGTTGAGTGGGGGCGTCGTCGTTCACGTGGCTATCCCGTCGCATCGAAGAAGAAGACGACGCTGCCTGCAGACCCGAGGTTGAGGCCCGCGTACTGCGCCGGCGTGTCGGTCCGGAGTGTGAGCTGCATGCACAGCCGCTCGCTGCTGCCGACCGCCAACGGCCGCGGGGGTACGCCAGTGAATTCAGTCTTCGCCGTGGAGACGTTCTGTGCCGAGACGAGGGTGGCCGATCCCGACGGACACACCGTGCCGGTCGACGTGCTGCCGACGGTGGCGTTCGCGGCGACGACTGTTGATTTCAGTGTCGTCCACCGGCCGACGTCGGTGGGCGGTGTGCCGGAAGTGCCGGTCGCCTGCACCGAGGGGACGTACGTGAGCGCGACCGAGCCGACATTCTGGACGTCCACCATTGCAGCAGTCGTGTAGGCCGGGAGCAGTGTTCCCGGGAAGGTGAGGGTCGCGGTGTGTGACCCGTTCGCCTCGATCTTGAGGACCCCGGTCGTGAACGTTCCCGACAGTGTCTGGGAGGTGGTGGACCACAGCGCCGAGGTACCTATCGCGCCGGTACCCAGGAGCACGCCGCACGCGAGCAGCGCGCGGACCCTCTTCGAGGTGACCGCCGTCTTCCATCCGGGTCTCACGATTCTGGCTCCTTCGAGGAAGGTCGCTCGGGAAGGGGATCGTCGGCACTGGCGTCGGCGATCGGCTGGGTCTGCGCGTCGCTGTGCACGGCGGCGAACGTCTCGGTCGGAGTGTCGTCCGCCGGCCCCGCGGCCGCTTCGGCGGCGGCTTTGTCACGGCGCTCCTGTCTCCAGTCGGTGTAGAACTGCCACGCGCCGTAAGCGAAGAGCAGTCCGGCGAGGACGAACACCGTCAGGGTGCGTTTGGCGCCGCTGAACCAGGTGTTGACATAGCCCAGAAGCGGAACCGAGTACCAGAGCACTCCGCGGACCTGCACCGGCCGGACCGGTGGGTCGACGGCGCTGTTGGCGTCGCCCTTGGTGATCAGCCGCGGCTGACCGGACGGCGACTTGTCGAATCCGACCACTCGGTGGGTCACCACACCGGGCTGTCCCGACTTCACCTGATAGGTGACCACATCGCCGACCTCGATCGACGAGAACGGACGCGGCTTCACCACGATCAGCGTTCCCGGCGGATAATCCGGCCGCATGGACCCGGTGAGTACGGAGTACGGCCGCGCCCCGGCGACCTTCGGTATCACGATGGTCGTGAACAGCACGGCGAATGCCGCGATGAGAAGAATCCAGCTGACCGTCTGCCACAGAATGTGCAGTGCTCGCTGACGCGGTGTGCGCTCCACCTCCGCCGAGCCGCCGGTCTCGGTCCGAGCCGATTCGTCGCCGGTCACGGGTTCTGTCCCGGCCGCAGCTGTCCGACGGAGAAGTCGAAGTTGATCTGATACTGGGCGGGCTGGGTGCCGGTGACGGACTTCAGCTGGGCCTGCACGCACCAGGTGGTCTCGGCGCCGACGTCGAGCACCTTCCAATCCGATGACGACGGGGACGTCAGCGCGATCGCCGTGTGCGGACCCGTGGTGTCGGTGGCGGGAAAGGCCCCGCTCAGATCCCCCGTGCCGCCGGGGCAGCCACCGACCGAACCCGACAGCCGTACCGTGACCGCCGAACCGGAGGACGTGATCGACGGCCCGGCGCTCGCGAGCAGGAACTTGATCCGCGTGGAACCGGTGTTCTTGATCTTCAGCGGCGCCTGCGTGAAGTTGCCGACCGCGATGTTCGTCCCCTGCAGTGCGGGGAAGGTGTGGGACGACGCTCCGTCGCCATGTGCATCGAGGCCGATGGTGCCCGTCTCGATGGTGCCTGGATTCCGAGTCTCCTCATCGGCCCACAGAGCCCCGGTGGTGTACACCGATCCGAAGATCAGTGACACCACCAGGACTCCGAGGGCTCCGAGCAGCAGTCTGCGCTGGGTCACGGTCCGGGGTTTAGCTCAGCGATTCTCCGTCAGGACGGCCGGACCTGGTTGAGTGTGATCTTCATATTGCTGACCTGCACCGAGGCGTTGGTGTCCTCGGTACCCGGTGTCGATTCCTTGAACTCGACCTGGACGGTCACGGGGAGCTCCTGCCCGTTCGTGACGTCGATCGGCGTGGTGGTGGTGTCGGTGCCGTTGACCGAGGTGGTCACGACGAAGTTGTCAGACGGCACGTTGGTGGTGCCGAGGTTCACGCCGAGCGTGGCCTTCATGTTCTTACCGGTCGCCGTGACAGTGCAGTCACCGGAGTACTTCCAGACGTCGCCGGGAACCATCAGGTCTTCGAGGGGATTGATCGCGCTGCCGCCGATCATGGTCGGCGAGACGTCGGTCCAGGTGCCGCCGGTGCCGCAGTCGAGCCCGAAGTCGCCGGTCGTGATGTTGCCGCCGACGATGTCCTCGGTGTCGTTCCACAGTGCGTACGATCCGACTCCGCCGAGCAGGAGGATCGCCCCCGCGCCGACGGCCAGTGCACCTTTGGTCTTACGGTTCATATCTCTTACCTCTGGTCGCGGTGGTCATCGTCGACGCCACCGAACTCGAAATTCGTGACGTTGTGCCACTGACCAAGTAATCGCAGACGTCCGAATAGGCCGTTACCTTCTGTAATCGAACCGTTATGCGCATCGGGCATGTCGTCCACAGGCGCATGGGCCGAAAGGCCTCGATCAGGGCTGCGACGGGTCTCGATCGGGCATCGGGCGCATCGGAATGTCCGGACGGCCGAGGTCACGCGGCGGGCGTCGGCGCGCAGCCGCGTACACCGATGCGGTGCGCTTGGCGATCGACTGCCAGGTGAATTCCTCGCCCAGCCGGGTACGGGCGCGACGGGCGCGCTGCTGCGTCGCCGCCGGGTCGTCCAGGGCCTCGCAGACGGCGACGGCGAGTCCCTCCGGATCGAAGGGGTCGAAGGTCCAGCCCGTCTCGCCGTCGGTCACCGCTTCGCCGAGCCCGCCCGCCGTGGACGTGATCAACGGGATGCCGGTGGCGGCTGCCTCGAGGGCGACGATGCCGAACGGTTCGTAACGGCTCGGCAGGACGATCGCGTCGCAGCGGTGCATCAGTTTCAGCAGGCCGTCGTGGTCCTGCCGTCCGACGAAGTCGACCGCGGCCGTCACCTGATGTTCGAGGGCCAGCTGACGCAGCCAGCCGATCTGGGTGCCGTCGCCCGCAACCGTGAGGTGCGTGCCGGGGTGCGCCCGCCGGATCACCGGGAGTGCCTCGAGCAGATCCTGCACGCCCTTCTCGAACTCGAGCCGACCGGCGAAGAGCAACTCGGGCGGACCGCTGCGCGGGCGTCGATCCACGAACCGCCAGGTGCCGACGTCGATTCCGTTGTGGATCACGGTGATCGGCGCCAGGTCGGGGCCGAAGAGAGTCGCCACCTCCTCGCGCATGGACGCCGAACAGGTGATCAGCGCGTCGGAGGCATTGGCCAGCCACCATTCGACCGAGTGAACCTGCCGGTTGATGTGGCCGGCCACCCATCCGCTGTGCCGCCCGGCTTCGGTGGCGTGAAGAGTCGAGACCAGCGGAACGTCGAAGTACTCGGCCAGCGCAACCGCGGGGTGGGCCACCAGCCAGTCGTGCGCATGCACCACGTCCGGCGGCGGGCCGTCACGCAGGAGGCGCAGGCCGGCGCGGACGAACCCGTGGCCCATCGCCAGCGTCCACGCCATCATGTCGGCGCCGAAATCGAACGCCGGCGGGTCTTCGGCCACCGCGATCACACGGACGCCGTTCACGACGGTGTCGGTGGTGGGATGGGTCCGGGCGTCGGTGCCCGACGGCCGGCGGGTCAGCACCGTCACCTCGTGGCCCAGGCCGGCGACGGCCTCGGTGAGATGGTGGACGTGGCGGCCGAGGCCCCCGACCACCACTGGCGGGTACTCCCAGGAGACGATCAGCACACGCATCAGAACCCGCCTTCGCGGCTCGGCAGACGGCGGGCGTCGAGTGCGCCGAACAGATTGTCGGCGCGGCGCCACCCGGCGGCCAGCCCGGCGGCCCGCTGCTCCTTGCCCGCATCGGAGGCCTCGCAGATCTCTCGCGTGGCGTGCGCATGCTTGTACGCGCGGTCCTGGGCGTAGCCGGCGGCGGTGTCCTTCGAGATCATGAACGGCCAGTCGGACTGCACCGTCAGCAGCGTCTCGCGCAGAATCTGGTCGGCTACCTCGTCCCGCACGTCCGGAATCCCGTGACCGCCGTCGAGCCGCTTGTCGAGGGAATCGAGCGCGGTCGCGGTGACCTCCTCGTTGAGCCGCACCAGGTGCTGCACCTGCGGACCCTCCCAGACGCGCCAGTCCTTGCCCGAGCCCCACGACGAGTCGTCGATCCGGACCGGGTCGCCGACGAATCCGTTCCGCCGGGCGGTGGCGAGCGATCCGACCGTGATGCCCGACTCGGGCAGCCTGCGCATGAGCCGCTCGAGCCACACCGGTCCCTCGTACCACCAGTGGCCGAACAACTCGGTGTCGAAGGCGGCGACCACGTGTGCGGGGCGGCCGATCCGGTCCGACTCGGCGATGAGCCGTGAGCGCACGCAGTCGATGAAGTCGTCGACGTGCTTGTCGATCACGGGGTTCACGAGCGCCGGATAGTAGGGCTTCTTGGCGTCACCCGGCACGTTCTTGCCGGTGACCCGAACGGGTTTGAAACCGGTCAGGTGATCGTAGGTGTGGAAGTCGCGGTAGTTCGCGTGCCCGGGGTAGCCGGACTTCGGCGACCACACGCGGTAGCTGACGGTCAGATCGCGTCCGAACGCGACGACGTCGGAGTCGCCCACCGGGCGGCCGAGCGCCGTGTCGCCGTGCAATGTGGGGCCGTCGACCATGAAGTGGCCTACGCCGGCAGCGGCGTACTCCTGCTCCATGCCCGGCGTGTACGCGCACTCCGGCGCCCAGATGCCCGACGGCTGCGTGCCCCAGCGCAACCGCGCGTCGGCGAGACCCTCCCGGAGGGAGAACTGCCGGAGTCGTCGGTCGAGCAGCGGCTGGAAGGGATGGGCGAGCGGTCCGCCGAGCAGTTCGATCACCCCGGCGGAGACGAGCGGACGGATCTGCGGGCTGCCGCCGTGCCGCCACTGCGACTCGAAATCGGCCAGTGCTCCGGCGGCCGCACGGAACTCGCGGTGGCCCATCGCACGACGGTCGGCGTCCGGTGAGGTCGCGGCCTCCATCGCGCGCAACTGCCAGTCGGCCAGCCACTCGTACATCGACGTGGCGCAGTGCGGGTCGTCGAGCTGCGCGGCCAGCACCGGGGTGATGCCCAAGGAGATCAGGTCGGTGTATCCGTCGTCGGCGAGGCGTCGCAGGGCGGCGAAGACGGGCTGGTAGCAGTGTGCCCACGACTGGTACAGCCATTCCTCGCCGACCGGCCAGCGGCCGTGATTGGCCAGCCACGGCAGATGCGAATGCAGCACCAGGGTGAACTGGCCGGGTACCTTCTCGGCGCGCGGTGCAGCGGCGGTCGTGCTCATCACGGCTCCAGATCGAGGGTCGTCAGCGGCGCACGGCCACGGCGAGCAGGTCGAGACTCGCGTCGATGTCGGCGTCGTCGGCGGAGAGGATGTCGAAATCGGAGGTCGCCACCGCGGCGACGTCCGCGGCCAGGTCGGCGGGCCACTCGTCTCCGGCGAGTGCGCGGTCGATCTGGGCGTCGATGATCGATCCACCCCATTTCGCGTCGAGGTCGCGCAGCGCCGGGCCGTGGTGGACGCCGAGCATCTGCCGGACGTCGAAGGCCGCCGCGCCGGCGTCGGCGGGCCCGTTCGGCGCGGCCGCTCCGGTCAGCAGTTCGGTCAGTTCGGCCGCGCTGAGCTCCCGGGTGTGGAACGGGTTCAGCGGAGTGTCGCGGCCGGGGGAGAAGGTGATGCGGTTCGGGGTGCTCATCAGGAGCACCCCGCCCGGGCGGAGAACGCGGTGGCACTCGGCGACGAAGGCGCTCTGGTCCCACAGATGTTCGATCACCTGGAAGTTGACGACCACATCCACCGATCCGTCGGTCAGCGGGAGGTCGATCAGATTGCCCCGGTGGACGACCAGTTCGGGGTACCGGCGGCGTGTGTGCTCGACGGCCTGCTCGTCGTAGTCGACGCATGTCACCGACTTCGCGCGCGCGGCGATCATCGACGCGCCGTAGCCCTCACCCGATCCGGCTTCGAGGACGTCGCGGCCCGCGCAGTGGTCGAGGATGTACTCGTAGGCCACCTCGTGCCTGCGGAACCAGTAGTTCTCCGCGGCGATTCCGGGTACGGTGCGTTCACCGGTGAGCGCGAGCTGATCGGACTGCGGTGTCGCCTGGTAATCGGTCACCGCCACGACCTTAGTACCCGTGCGGGTGGGCGCCTGCATGCGGGAAGTGATCGGTGCCATGTTCTCGTCGCCGAGTACCAGCCGCTAAAGTGATGAGTGAACCATGGCCTTACCGGCCGGTAAGTTGCCGAACCCGATGCAGGAGGTCGACGTAGACCCATGACGAATATTGTCGTTCTGATCAAGCAGGTTCCCGACACGTGGTCCGAGCGCAAGCTCGCCGATGGCGATTTCACGCTCGACCGGGAAGCCGCCGACGCAGTGCTCGACGAGATCAACGAGCGCGCTGTGGAAGAGGCGCTGCAGATCAAGGAAGCCAACGGCGGCGAGGTGACGCTGCTGTGCGCCGGTCCCGAGCGCGCCACCGACGCCATCCGCAAGGCTCTGTCGATGGGTGCGGACAAGGCCATCCACATCAAGGACGACCTGATGCACGGCAGCGACGCGGTCCAGACCGCCTACGTTCTGGCGTCGGCGCTGGGCACCATCGAGGGCGTCGAGATGGTCATCGCGGGCAACGAGGCCACCGACGGTCGCAGCGGTGCTGTGCCGGCGATGATCGCCGAGTACCTCGAGCTGCCGCACCTGACCCACCTGCGCAAGCTGGAGATCGACGGCGAGACCCTGCGCGGTGAGCGGGAGACCGACGAAGGCATCTTCAACGTCGAGGCCACCCTGCCGGCGATCGTCTCGGTCAACGAGAAGATCAACGAGCCGCGCTTCCCGTCCTTCAAGGGCATCATGGCCGCCAAGAAGAAGGAAGTGAATGTCGTGACCCTCGCGGAGATCGGCGTCGAGGCCGACACCGTCGGTCTGTCCAACGCGGGCAGCACCGTCACCGGCGTCACCCCGAAGGCCGAGAAGACGGCCGGCGAGCGCGTCACGGACGAGGGCGACGGTGGCGTCAAGGTCGCCGAGTTCCTGGTCGCGTCGAAGATCATCTGATCGCGCCCACCACTTCATCTGGCGAACCCATAGACATTCAGGAGAACAATCATGGCTGAAGTACTCGTGCTCGTTGAGCAGGACGCCGAAGGTGGGCTGAAGAAGGTCACCAGCGAGCTCATCACCGCGGCGCGCGCCCTCGGCACCCCGTCCGCTGTCGTCGTCGGCAAGCCGGGCTCGGCTGCCGGCGTCACCGCGGGTCTCACCGAGGCCGGCGCCGAGAAGATCTACGTCGCCGAGTCGGACGACGTCGCGAACTACCTCATCACGCCCAAGGTCGACGTGCTGTCGCAGCTGGCCGAGGCGAACGGCGCCGCAGGCGTCCTCGTCGCCGCCACCGCGGACGGCAAGGAGATCGCCGGCCGTCTGGCCGTGCGTCTGGGCTCGGGTCTGCTGACCGACGTCATCGAGGTCAAGGAGGGCGGCGCAGGCGTGCACTCGATCTTCGGTGGCGCGTTCACCGTCGACGCGCAGGCCGGCGGAGACACCCCGGTCATCTCGGTGCGCCCCGGCGCCGTCGAGGCCGCGCCGGCCGCCGGTGCGGGCGAGGTCGTCGAGGTCGAGGTTCCGGCTCAGGAAGGCGGTGTGAAGATCACCGGCTTCGCGCCGAACGTCGGCGGCGACCGCCCCGAGCTCACCGAGGCGTCGATCGTCGTCTCCGGTGGCCGCGGTGTCGGTTCGGCCGAGAGCTTCTCGGTGGTCGAGGCACTGGCCGA
Source organism: Gordonia sp. QH-12 (assembly GCF_001578675.1). Classification (NCBI taxonomy): domain Bacteria; kingdom Bacillati; phylum Actinomycetota; class Actinomycetes; order Mycobacteriales; family Gordoniaceae; genus Gordonia; species Gordonia sp. QH-12. Next base: position 97,853 of record NZ_KQ969287.1, on the reverse strand, counting down.
CTCGCTCGGTGCCGCTGTCGGCGCATCGCGTGCCGCCGTCGACTCGGGCTACTACCCGGGCCAGTTCCAGGTGGGTCAGACCGGCAAGACCGTGTCGCCGCAGCTGTACATCGCCCTCGGCATCTCGGGCGCGATCCAGCACCGTGCCGGCATGCAGACCTCGAAGACCATCGTGGCCGTCAACAAGGACGAAGAGGCCCCGATCTTCGAGATCAGCGACTTCGGCATCGTCGGCGACCTGTTCAACGTCGCCCCGCAGCTGACCGAGGAGATCAACAAGCGCAAGTGATGCGCTGATCTTCGCGTAAGCGTCGAGATCGCCCCGCCGCACCCCGTGCGGCGGGGCGATCCGCATTTCCGCGTGAGCCGAGCACGACAGGAGTTCACCCGCAGTGTCCGGACACGTCACGTCGCATTGCCGGGGACGTTCAACGACGCGCCTTGACTGCGAGGCATGACAGTAACGGACGTCTCCACCGGATTCCCGTCTCCGATCCTCGCGCGACCGGTCCTCGCCGGGGCCGACTACCAGGTCCTGATCTCCGAGAACCCCTCCGACATCGACGACGCGCAACGACTCCGATACGAGGTGTTCAACGGCGAGCCCGGCTACTCCGACGCCATCGGCGACGCCGATTCGGGCCGCGACGCCGACGCTTTCGACGAGTTCTGCGACCACATGCTGGTCCGTCACATGCCGACCGGGGCACTCGTCGGGTGCGCCCGGGTGCTGCCGCCGCCCAGGGCGATCGCAGCCGGCGGCTGGTACTCGGCCGGTGAATTCGATCTCGGAGAGCTCTCGGAGATCCGCGGCGAGACGGTCGAGATGGGCCGCGCGGTGGTCGATCCGGGTCACCGCAGCGGTTCGGTGACGGCGATGCTGTGGGCCGCCGTCCTGAGCTACCTCGAGGAGGGCGGTTACCGGTATCTGATGGGTTGCGTATCGGTGCCCCTGGAATCGGCGATCGGCCGCGGTCGGGAACTGCGCGGGATCCGCGACCTCGCCCGCGACAGGCACCGGGCGCCCTGGCAGGTGTACCCGTACCGGCACGTGGAGGTCGACGGAGCCAGGCTCGACGATCTGGAGCCTCCCGCCGTCAACCGGCTGCCCGCACTGTTGCGCGGCTATGTCCGCCTCGGTGCCCGCGTGTGCGGGGAGCCGGCGTTCGACGAGGTGTTCGACGTCGGTGACTTCCTCACCGTCCTGGATCGCCACAACGGCGACCAGCGGTACACCGACCGTCTCCGGGGTGCGATGACCCGGCTCGGCGCCGACGGGAAGTAGGCGCCGTGGAGTCCAGTCCGTGGATGCCCGTCAGTCCGTGCGGTGTGCACTGCGTACACACGCACACGCCCCCGGTGTCCCGGCTGCGAGCGAGCGTGCGGCTCACGTCGTTCGCTGTCGTCGGCGTGACGATCCTGCTCTTCGGACTGCTGACCGTGGCGTGCCCGCGCGGGCTGCGGCACCGGTACTGGCGCGCCGGCGCCCGAGTGACGCTGCGCTCGATGGGGGTGCTGCTCGAGATCGACGATCGCCGTCCGTCACATGCGCCTCGGTTGCGCGGCGCGCTGATCGTCGCGAACCACATCTCTTATCTGGACATCGTCGCGATCGCATGTGTGGCGCCCGCGCGTTTCGTGGCGAAGAGTGAGGTGCTGGCGATGCCGGGCTTCGGTCCGATCGCCCGCCTGTTCGGAGTACTGGCGCATCGGCGCGGGGATCTGCGCCGGCTGCGGCCGATGATTGACAGGGTCGGCGGCATTCTCGACGCCGGGCGCCGTGTGGCCGTGTTCCCCGAGGGCACCACCTGGTGCGGAACCGCGTCCGGCCGATTCCGTCCGGCGTTCTTTCAGGCGGCCGTCGATACCGGCGTCCCGATTCTGCCGGTCCGACTCTCGTACACCGATCGCGGTTCACGGACCACCATGCCGGGATTCCTGGGCGAAGACACCGTCGCGAGCACGCTGTCACGTATCGTGCGATCGCGCCATCTCACCGTCACGATCACGATCTTCGACCTGCAGATGCCTGCAGGGGATCGACGCGGTCTGGCGGCCGCGGCCCAGCGACTGATTCTCCCGGCGGAGCCGGTCTCGGCGATGCGGGAACTGGATGTGGATCTGTCCGGTCAGCCGCCGGTGCCGACCGCGGCCTGACGCCGACGGGTCGGCAGCCGCATCGCCGGACGCACTGTGACCGCGGGGCCATGGGCGCGGCAAGGCGCTTCCAAGGACCGCCCCGGAACCTGTTCTCGTCAATCTCAACGAACGAGGTCAGGACTAATGGAACACATTGATCGAGTTTCCCGGCGCGGCCGGGACCTCTCCCAGACGATGACGACCGCGGTGGTCTGCGCCGCCACCGCGATGCTGATGCTCGACATCGCCGTGGTGAACACCGCCCTTCCCGCGATGGCGCGCGAGTTCGATGCCGGCATGGCCTCGCTCAAGTGGGTGGTCGACGGCTATACGCTCGCACTCGCGACTATCGTGCTCAGCGCCGGTGCATGGTCGGACCGCTACGGGCGACGACGGGTGTTCATCCTCGGCACCGTGGGATTCACCGGGGCGTCGATCCTCTGTGCGGCCGCTGTCGGCATGCCGATGCTGATCGTCGCCAGGGTGGTGCAGGGGCTGGCCGCCGCGCTGTTGTTCGCCTCGTCGCTCGCTCTGCTCGCCGGCGCGTTTCCCCGGCGGTCCGATCGGGCGCGGCCGCTCGCGGTGTACGGCGCGACCATCGGCGCGTCGTTCGCGGTCGGTCCGCTGCTCGGCGGTCTCCTCACCGAATTGCTCGCCTGGCGATCGATCTTTCTCATCAACGTGCCGGTCGGCCTCGTCATCCTGGCGGGGGTGCGCCACGTCGCGGAGTCGCGCAGCAGCGCGCCCCGACGCGGCGACCGCCGGGGACAACTCGCAGTGGTGATCGGACTGGCCGCGCTCACCTACGGCCTCGTCGAGGCGAACGAGCGGGGCTGGACCGATCGCGCGACGGTGGCCGCCTTCGCCGTCGCGGTAGCGGCTCTCGCAGGATTCATCAGTGTCGAAAGGAGAGTAGACCAGCCGATGCTGCCCCTGGCGATGTTCGCGAATCGCTCATTCGCCGGCGCACAGGTCGCGGTCTTCGCGATCTCGGCGTCGATGTTCGCGGTCTTCGTGTACGTCACTGTCTACTTGCAGGGTGTCCTCGGCATGTCGCCGATCGGCGCCGGGCTCGTGTATCTGCCGGGAACTGTGGTCATGCTGGCCGTCGCCGGTGTCACGGACCGTTTCCTGACCTCTGTTCCGCCCGGCCGGGCCCTCGCGCTCTCGCTGGTGGCGGTCGCGGTCGGGATGGCGATGATGACGCTCGGCGGTGTGCACAGCAGCGGTCTGGTGATGGTTCCCGGATTCGTCGTCGCGTGCATCGGCGCCGGGGTGTTCAATCCGGTGATGAGCGGTGTCGTGCTCAGTGAGAGCCACGGTGACGATGCCGGACTGGCCGCGGGAATCAACGACGCCTTTCGGCAGTCCGGGATCGCACTGGGTGTCGCTGCGCTGGGAGCCCTGTTCCCCGCGCAGTCCGTCCTGGCGGGCGGATCCCCGGCGGAATTCGTCGACGGTCTGCGGCTGGCACTGTGGGTGAGCTGTGGGACGGCTCTCGTGGGAGCGGCAGCGGCCGCAGTGTGGATCAGGCAGGCGCGATCGGATGCGACGCCTGCCGAAGCCGACGACCGCCCGCGCGTCGCATTCTAGAATCGACGGGATGAGCTGGGGCTGTGATGCTTGAGTACCGGGTGCTGGGGCCACTCGTCGTTCGGCGTGACGGCATGCCCGTCGACCCCGGGTCGCCCAAGCAGCGCGCGGTCCTCGCGGCGCTGCTGCTGGCCCGTGGCGCCGTCGTTTCGACCGATCGGCTGGTGCACGCGGTCTGGGGAGACGATCCGCCCGCGGCGGTGGCGACCAGTCTGCAGGCTTACATCTCGAATCTCCGCAGACTGCTGCGTGACGCATCCGGTGCGTCTCCGATCGAGCGGGTCAGTCCCGGCTACCGGTTGGCGGTGGGCCAGGATCGGTTCGATCTGCTGGAGTTCGGGCGACTGGCCGGCGAGGCGCGCGATGCGGTCGACGCGTTTGACTGGGAGACCGCGCTGTCTGCCTCGACAGCCGCTCTGGCGCTCTGGAGGGGGCCGTTGCTGGAGGAGTTCGAGGACCGCGATTGGATCGAAGTGGAGTCGACGGCGCCGACCGAGCTGCGGCGTGCGGCCACCGAGGCTCAGATCGCGGCGCTCCTTGCGCACGGCGATGTGGCGACCGCACTCGTCGCCGCGACTGAGTTGTGCCGCCAGGACCCGCTCCGGGAGCGGAGCGTCTGGCTGCGGATGGTCGCACTGTATCGCGACGGTCGGGCCGGGAGCGCTCTCGAAGCGTACGCGGCGTATGTCCGCGATCTCGACGTGGAACTCGGCCTCGACCCGAGCGCTGAACTGCGTGAGCTGCAGGGTGCGGTGCTCAGGCACGACCCCGAGCTGGCAGCCTGGCCGCTGACTCCTCGCTGGACCGGCGCCCGGCCGGTGTCGTCCCCGGAACCGCGAGCCGTCCAGCCCGTCGAGACGCAAGAGCTCGCGGGCGAGGTGGCCCGCGATATCGGGGCGCCGCTCGTCGGGAGGGAGGATGCGGTGCGCGTGCTCCGCGAATTGCGTACGGCGGGCACCGGCACCCGCTGGCTGATCCTGTCCGGACCCGCCGGCATCGGCAAGACTCGTCTGGCCGAGGAGGCGGTCCACCTCGCCGAGGCGGCGGGGGATCGGGCTGTGTGGGTGCGCTGCCCGGACACCGAGGGCGTTCCGGCATGGTGGCCCCTGCGCCAGCTCTGCCGCGCGTTGAACGCGGACACGGATCTGCTGACGGTCTCCGACGGCGCCGACGCCGACGCGGCCCGTTTCGAGGTCTACGACCGCGTGCAAGCCCTCCTCGAACACGAGAGCGCGACGAAACCGCTGACGATCGTCGTGGACGATGTCCAGTGGGCCGATGCGATGTCGCTGGGACTGCTCCGCTACCTTGCGCCGGTACTTCGGGATGCGCCGGTCACCGTCGTCCTGACACTGCGGGAGGAGGAGGCGACCGACGCCGCGCAGTCGCTCCGCGAGGCCGTCGCACGATCCGGCGGCCGACTGCTCGACGTGCCGGAGCTGTCGCGCGAGGCGGTCGGTGAGCTGGTGCGGGCGGTGGCGGACACCGATTTGTCGGCCGCCGAACTCGACCAGCTGGTGGCCCGGACCGGTGGCAATCCGCTGTATGTGACCGAGTATGCCCGGCTGCCGGAGGAACAGCGCCGCGACGTGATCCCGGCGGCGGTCAGATCGGTGCTCGGTCGCCGGCTGGCGACACTCGATCCGACCGTCCGCGAGGTCATCGGCCACGCCGCGGTGATCGGCGAGGAGATCGACATAGCGATGTTGTCGGAACTGACCTCCCGCAGCGTCGACGCGGTCGCCGACTGTCTCGACGAAGCCGCGGACGAGCGGATCGTCGTCCCCTTGCCGAGCAGCGGTGGACTGACCTTCGCCCACGCACTTCTGCGCGACGAGGCCGAGACGATGTTCGCGCCGCTGCGCCGTTGCCGGATCCATCTGCGGGCCGCCGAACTGCTCGCGGCGCGGAGCGGCCCGGAGATGAGCGCCCGCCGCGCAGCGCACCTGCTCGACGCGTTGCCGGTGGCCGAGGTGCCCGACGTGGTCGCCGCCTGCCGGGAGGCGGCGCACGATGCGGCGGTCCGCTGGGACTCGGAGAGCGCAGCGCACTGGCTCAGCCGCGCGCTCCGGACACACGAGACACTGGCGGGTCCGGAAGCGTCGGTCGACGAGCGGGACGCGCTGCTTACGGGCATGCTGCACGCGCAGGTCCGCGCCGGACGGGCTCAGCTCGTCCTGGACACGGTCGAGGCCATGCTGGTGCGGGCGATGCGTGACGGGAGCACTGTCACGGTAGGGCGTCTCGCGGGTGTTCTACTGCGTGCGGGCGGTGGTTGGCCGTGGATCTCGCCGACCGCCGAGACCGGGTCGCTGCACGAGGTCCTCACCGCAGCGGTCGACATCGTCGACGGCGACTCCATAGCATTGGTTCGAGTGCTGGGAGCGCTCGCGATCGGACACTGCTATCACCGGGACGCCTCGGTGCCTGCCGGGCTTCTGGAGCGAGCCGCCGAGGTGGCCGCTGCGGTCGGCGATCCCGATGTGATGGCCGACGCGATTCTCGCGCGCCTCATCACCTACTCCGGGGTCTCCGGACGCGCGGCCGAGCTGATCTCGCTGGCCGATGACCTGACCGCGCTGCCTCACGCGGATGCCGAACTCGACGAGGTGATCGCGGGTTCGGTCGTGACGATGGCCGCGATGACGCTCGGCGACATCCCGCAGACGAAGGCTCGTCTGCGTGCGGCGATCGCAGGCAGTGAGCGCATGCGACTGCCGGTCCTGCGCGCGCAACTGCGCTGGATGGAGGCCGCGCTGGCGGTCTGGCACGGCGACTTCGCGCTTGCCGAAGAGCACTTCCGGACCGCCCTCGCGGTCCATCGGCAGACGGAACTGTATGTTGCGGGCTCCGGGGCGCTCGCGCTGATGGCGACGGCGAATCAGCGGGGCGTGTTCGACGACGTCGTCGATGAGGTGCTCGGCACCGGCGGCGGGGACCGCATGGAATGGGTGCGGACGGTGATGTCCGCGGCGCCCGACAATCGGGTATCGACGCTGCTGGCCGCGGGTGTGGCGACCGTGGCCGTCGAGCACGGCGACGCCGCGCTGGTCCAGTCGATGATCGATCTCTGGCGGGCGGACGACCGCCCGATGATCTGGACGTCGCTCGCGCAGGCCGTGGTGCTGGCGAATCTCGTGGTCGAGGAGCGCTTCGTCGACGACGCGCGGGCGTTCATCGATGTGCTCGCCCCCTACGCGGGGCATATCGCGACGGTCGGTCAGGTCGGTTGCGTCGGCCCCGTCGACCTGGCGCTCGCCGGCCTCTACGACCTGATCGGTGACGATGCGGCCGCGGACGCGGCGCTGGGTCGCGCACGAGCGCTCTCGATCGCCGGGGACAGCCGGCCCGGGCTGCTGCGCTGCCGCCTCTTCGAAGCTCTGCGGGCACCTGACTCGGCCGACCGTGCGAGGGAGATCGCGGCGATCGCCGCGCAGGCCCGTGCGCTGGGCCTCCAGGCAGTAGCCGACGTCGCGCACGCCGCCGAGCGTAGGACGAGTGTGCCAAGGGCAGTCCAAGAAGGATGCAAGCGCACTGAGTGACAGTCGGTTCGGGACAGGTGCGGATCCCCGCGCCGCCGTGAACCGGGAGACATGCCATGACCTCACACGCCATCGATCGCGCCGACATCGCCGACCTACGAACGCGGGTACGCGGAGCGGTGCACCGGCCGTCGGACGACGGGTACGAGACGATCGGATTCAACGTCGCCGTGTCACGCCGCCCCTGGGCGGTCGTCGACGCTGCCGACGCCGCGGACATCGCCGCGGTGATGACGTTCGCGGGAGACAACGGGATGACTGTCGCCGTCCACTCGACCGGGCATGGCGCGATTCCCATCGACGGGCGCTCGCTGCTTGTACGCACCGGCGGTCTCGACACCCTGGAGATCGATCCCGCAGGGCGTACCGCGCGCGTCGGCGCCGGGGTGCGGTGGCAGCGGGTCCTCGACGAGTCCGCACCGCACGGTCTGGCCCCGCTGTGCGGGTCGGCACCGTCTGTCGGCGTGATCGGATTCCTGACGGGCGGCGGCATCGGTCCGCTGGTGCGAACTGTCGGATCCTCCAGCGACCACGTCCGTTCGTTCGAGGTCGTGACCGGTGCCGGACGGGTGGTCCGGGCGTCGCACGATGAGAACGCCGAGTTGTTCTGGGGGCTGCGGGGCGGCAAAGCGACTCTCGGTCTGGTCACCGAGGCGGTGATCGATCTGCTGCCGATCCCGGAACTGTACGCCGGTGCGATGTACTTCGACGGCGCCGACGCACCCGCGGTTCTGCGCGAATGGCGGACATGGAGTGCCTCGCTGCCGGTCGAGGCGAACACTTCCGTGGCACTGCTGCGACTGCCAGAGCTGCCGACGGTGCCGCCGGTGCTCGCCGGCCGCATGACGGTCGCCGTCCGCTACGCCGCGTTGACTTCGCGCGATGAGGCGCAGCGGCTTTTCGCGCCCATACGTGCGGTCGCGCCCCCGCTGCTCGATGCGGTCGGCACGATGCCCTACGCGGCGATCGGCGCGATCCACGCCGATCCCGCAGACCCGATGCCGGTCGCTGAGGACGGCTGCCTGCTGCGAGAACTCCCCGAAGAAGCGGTCGACGCGATCCTGGCCTCCGCCGGACCGGACGTCGAATCGCCTCTCCTCATGGTGGAACTGCGACTGCTCGGCGGCCGGTTCGCGCGGACGCCGCAGGTCGACAGCGCACTCTGTCACCGATCGGCGCCCCTGCATCTGTACACGGTCGGGATTCTGGCGCCGCCGATCGCGGAACAGGTTCCGGTCGCGGTCGCGGGACTGGTGGAGACCATGTCGGCGTACTCCGACGGATACCGGCTGCCGAACTTCACGGCGACCTCCGACGCCGGCGTGACGGCGCGTTGTTATGACGAGCAGACACGCGCCTGGCTGCGTGCGCTCGCCGGCCAATACGATCCGCGCGGCGTGCTCCGAGTCGGACAACTGGCCCGGTGATTTCCGGGCAGTGCGACGTGCGACTATCGTGGAGCGCGTCATGTCGCTGCCCTACCCTCCCGTCTACCTCGACAACGCCGCGTCCACCGCGCTAGTACCCGAAGCCGCCGCGGCGATGGCGGCCGCGTGGGCACACCCGGGGAACGCCTCCTCACTGCACGGCTCCGGCCGGGCGGCCCGACGGATGCTGGAGGAATCGCGCGAGTCGATCGCCCGCGACCTGGGAGCCCGTCCGTCCGAGGTGATCTTCACCGGCGGCGGCACCGAATCCGACAATCTCGCGGTGAAGGGGATCTTCGAGGCGCGCCGCCGTGAAGACCCTCGGCGCCGCAAGATCGTCATCTCGGCGATCGAACACCACGCGGTTCTCGATCCGGCGCAGTGGCTCGCCGACGAGGCCGGCGCCGAACTCGTCGTGCTGCCGGTCGACGGTCACGGGTTCGTCAGTCCCGACTCGGTGCGTGCGGCACTCGAGGAGCACGCCGGCGAGGTGGCGCTGATCTCGGTGATGTGGGCCAACAACGAGGTCGGGACGGTGCAGCCGATCGCCGAGATCGCCCGGCTCGGCGCCGAGGCCGGGGTTCCGGTCCACTCGGACGCCGTAGCCGCCGTCGGCCACCTGCCGGTCGACTTCGCGGCGAGCGGGTTGTCGGCGATGACTTCCGCGGCACACAAGTTCGGCGGTCCGCAGGGGACCGGAGTGCTGGTGATCGGCCGTGACGTGGCCTGCGTGCCGCTGCTCCACGGCGGCGGTCACGAGCGTGACCTCCGGTCGGGGACCCCGGATGTCGCGTCGGCCGCGGGAATGGCGGCGGCCCTGCGGACGGCGGTCGCTGGATGCGACACCGATTCCCGGCGCGTCGCCGCCTTGCGCGACCGGCTCGCGGGAGTGCTGGGCGCCGTCGACGGTGTGCGGATCAACGGTGCGCTGCCCATCGAGCCCGACCTCGCGCTGCCGGGCGTGCTGCACGTGTCCATCGACGGGTGCGAGGGTGATTCGCTGCTCATGCTCCTCGACGCGAAGGGAGTGGAGTGCTCCACCGGATCGGCCTGCACCGCGGGTGTCGCGGCGGCCAGCCACGTGCTGCTGGCGATGGGTTTCGACACTGCGACCGCCCGCGGATCGCTCCGGTTCTCGCTGGGAACCGGCAATACGGAGGACGACGTCGACCTGGTCGGCGAGGTGATCGGCGAGGTGGTCGATCGTGCCCGGGCCGCCGGACTGCTGTCGGCGGTCGGAGCGCGGGCTGGAGGTGAGAGCTGATGCGGGTACTCGCAGCGATGAGCGGAGGGGTCGACTCGGCGGTCGCCGCTGCGCGTGCGGTGGACGCCGGTCATGAGGTGGTCGGAGTCCATCTGGCGTTGTCGACGGCGCCCGGTGCCCTGCGCACTGGTTCGCGCGGCTGCTGTTCGCGCGAGGACGCCGACGACGCCCGGCGCGCGGCCGACCTGCTCGGCATCCCGTTCTACGTGTGGGACTTCGCCGACCGTTTCAAAGAAGATGTGATCGACGAGTTCGTCGCCTCGTACGCGGCCGGTGAGACGCCGAACCCCTGCCTGTCGTGCAACGAGAAGATCAAGTTCGCGGCCTTGGCCGAACGCGCGGTCGCGCTGGGCTTCGACGCGCTCGCCACCGGGCACTACGCACGGTTGGCCGACGGCGAACTGCGCCGTGCCGTCGACGCCGACAAGGATCAGTCGTACGTGCTGGCCGTCCTGGACCACGAGCAGCTCTCGCGTGCCATGTTCCCGGTCGGTGACACCCCGAAGCCGCAGATCCGGGAGGAGGCCGAACGCCGCGGGCTCGCGGTCGCCGATAAGCCCGACTCCCACGACATCTGCTTCATTCCGAGTGGCGACACGCGAGCCTTCCTCGGCGCGCGGATCGGCGTGCGGCCCGGGGCCGTTGTCGACTCGGCGACGGGCGAGAGGCTGGCCGAGCACGACGGCGTCCACGGATTCACCATCGGTCAGCGCAAGGGCCTCGGGATCGAGACGCCCGCCGCCGACGGTCGTCCGCGCTACGTGACGGGGATCGATCCGGAGAGCGGGACGGTGACGGTGGGCGCCGCGGCCGATCTCGAGGTCACCGCGATCACCGCGGGTAAGACGGTGTGGACCTCCGGCCGCACCCCGGACGGCCCGGTGGAGTGCGTGGTGCAGGTGCGCGCGCACGGCGGACTCGCGCCCGCAGTCGCGACGCCGGTCGAGGGCCCCGACGGCCCCGGCATCCGGATCGATCTGCGCGAGCCGCTTCGCGGTGTGGCGCGTGGGCAGGCGGCCGTGCTCTACGCTCCGGACGAGGTCGAAGGCGACCTGGTGATCGGCTGCGGCCGGATCACCGGCTCGGAGTGACAGCGCAGGCGGCCGGGACGGGGCTGCCGGCCGGAGTCGGCACCGGCGTCGGCTCCATGCCCGGCACCGATCCGTCCGAGGCGGTGCGCATCGCGAGCGGCGAACTCGATCTGCCGTTCCTTCCCGAACTCCCCGCGCGAGGAGTGGGAGCCGACATGATCGGCCGGACCGGCGCGTTGCTCGTCGACCTGCCGCTCGACATGGTGCATCACGCCTACCGGCTCACCGATCACCCCAACACCACCACGCGGCGCGCGCGGGACTGGCTGCGCTGGGACCTCGATGCTCTCGAGGAGCATTGGGAAGCCTCCGGGCTCGTCGGCTCCGGACGAACCGTGAAGGTGCAGGCGTGCGGGCCGCTGACCTTCGCCGCGAACGCCGAGCTGCGCGGAGGCCACAAGATCGTCAAGGACCGCGGTGCGGTTCGTGACATCGCGGCGTCGCTGACCGAGGGACTGCGCGGGCACGTCGCCGAGGTGACGCGACGGCTCGGCGCGAAGGTGCTGGTGCAGCTCGACGAACCCGACGTGGGGCGGGTGATCGATGGCACCGTCACCCCGCTGACCCGCCTCGACCCGATTCGGCCGATCCCGGCGCCCGACGCCGCCGAGTTGATGCAGGGCGTCGTCGACGGCCTCGACGTGCCCGTTCTTCTGCATTCGTGTGGACGCCCGCGGTGGGACCTGACCGATCGACTCGAGCGGGTCGCGCTGTCGATCGATCTGACGAGACTGCGACCGGACGCCGACTACGACCGGCTCGGAGCCTTCGTCGACAGCGACGGAGTGCTCGCTGCGGGGCTGGTTCCGGCCACCGAGCCGGAGACCCCGGTCGACGCCGAGACGCTCGCCGGTCGTCTCACCGAACTGATCGACCGGATCGGCCTGCCGCGTCGGGTCTTGCGCGACAACATTCTGGTCACACCCGTATGCGGCCTCGCGGGGGCCACGGGATCGTGGGCGACGCGGGCCCTGTCGCTGTCGTCGGAGATCGCCGCGGGACTGGCCGCGGATCCGGACTACCGCTCCTCGTAGCGTCGCCGCGGCCCCGGCCGATCGGCGCCCGTTCCGGACGTCTCAGACGTCGCTCTCCAACTGCGCGACCGCGCGCTTGGGCGCCACCTGCCGGAAGCTGGCGTCGAGCAGTTCGGCCACCTCGTCCCAGTCCGAGTCGGCGGTCAGGTCGATGCCGAGCCATCCGTAGGCGCCGACGTACGCGGGGACGAAGAAGCGGGCGTCCTGGATGAGAGCCTCTCGCTCGAGCGGGTCGGGGATGAACAGGAGCGCGGTGTCGCGGCGGATCTTGGAGCCCTTCTCACCGCCGCCGTACATGGCGAACATCTTGCCGCAGCGAAAGGTCGGACGGCCGTGCGCAACCTTCTCGGTGGCTTCCGGGAGTGCCAGCGCCACGGTCCGGAGGCGTCGCAGGATCGGATCGTCGTCGGAGAACATGATGGGGTGCGGCATGCCGGTAAGCGTAGTGTCGGCGTTCGTCGGACGCGGGCATGTCGCACGGCTCGGTTAACCTGAACGCGTGAGTGAGGGCGAGGGGACAGACACGGCGGGATCGGCCGCAGCGGAGGCGGGCGCCGATTGGGCGCGGGAGTGGGCGCTGCTCGCCGAGGAGGTTCGCGGGCATCAGTTCCGCTACTACGTCCAGGACGCGCCTGTGATCAGCGACGGAGAGTTCGATTCGCTGTTGCGCCGGCTGCAGGAACTCGAGGACGAGCATCCCGAACTGGCGGTGCCCGATTCGCCGACGAAGCTGGTCGGCGGCGGCTTCTCGACCGACTTCACCTCGGTCGACCATCTCGAACGGATGATGTCGCTCGACAACGTCTTCGATTACGACGAGATGCGCACCTGGGTCTCGCGTACCGAAGCCGAGATCGGCGCCGGGACCGAGTTCCTGTGCGAACTCAAGATCGACGGGGTCGCGCTCTCGCTGGTGTACGAGAAGGGCAGGCTGGTCCGGGGAGTGACCCGGGGCGACGGCCGCACCGGCGAGGACGTGACACTCAACGCGCGCACCATCACCGACGTTCCGCACGATCTCGACGACTCGGTGCGCCCGGTGCCCGAACTCCTGGAGGTCCGCGGTGAGGTGTTCTTCCGAGTCGAAGACTTCCAGAATCTGAACGCCTCCCTCGTCGAAGAGGGGAAGCCGCCGTTCGCGAATCCGCGCAACTCGGCCGCCGGCTCTCTGCGCCAGAAGAATCCGCAGGTCACCGCGCGGCGCCGACTCCGGATGATCTGTCACGGGATCGGGAAGGTGGAGGGCTGGAGGCCCGAGTCGCTGCACGAGGCCTACCTCGCGCTGGGCGAGTGGGGGCTGCCCGTCTCCGACCACACGAAGAAGGTGACCGGGGCCGACGAGATCATCGAGGCGATCGCGTACTGGGGCGAGAACCGGCACTCGGTGGAACACGAGATCGACGGCCTCGTCGTCAAGGTGGACGATGTGACGCGCCAGCGCCGGCTGGGTGCGACCTCACGCGCACCGCGCTGGGCGATCGCGTACAAGTACCCGCCGGAAGAGGTCACGACCAAACTGCTCGACATCATGGTCGGCGTCGGACGGACGGGCCGCGTCACGCCGTGGGCGCTGATGGAACCGGTGCTGGTCGCGGGATCGACCGTCTCCCGCGCGACACTCCACAACGCCTTCGAGGTGAAGCGTAAAGGCGTCCTGATCGGCGACACCATCACCATTCGCAAGGCCGGCGACGTGATTCCCGAGGTGCTCGGTCCGGTCGTCGAACTGCGCGACGGTACCGAACGCGAGTTCGTGATGCCGACTCGATGCCCCGAGTGCGGAACCGAACTGGCCCCCGCGAAGGAGGGCGACAAGGACATCCGCTGTCCCAACCAGCGCTACTGCCCGGGACAACTGCGCGAACGGCTGTTCTATCTCGCGGGCCGCGGCGCATTCGACATCGAAGCGCTCGGATACGAAGGGGCGCAAGCACTTCTGTCGAGCGGCGTGCTGACCGACGAAGGCGACCTGTTCTCGCTCACTGCCGACGATCTGGTCAAGACCGACCTGTACACCACGAAGTCGGGTGCGCTCTCGGCCAACGGTCGGCGATTCCTGGACAACCTCGACAAGGCCAAGCGGGTCCCGCTGTGGCGGGTGATCGTCGCGCTGTCGATCCGCCACGTCGGGCCCACCCCGGCGCGGGCTCTGGCCACCGCTTTCGGCGACCTCGAAAGCATCCAGAACGCCTCCGTCGACGAGTTGGCGCAGGTGGACGGTCTCGGCCCCACGCGGGCGGCGAGCGTGCACGACTGGTTCGCCGTCGACTGGCACCGCGAGATCGTCGCCAAATGGCGTGCCGCGGGGGTGGCCATGGCCGATGAGCGGGACGAGTCGATCGAGCGGACGCTCGACGGCAAGACGATCGTGGTCACCGGTTCGCTCGTCGACTTCTCCCGCGACGGAGCCAAAGAGGCGATCATCGTGCGCGGCGGCAAGGCGTCGGGCTCGGTGTCGAAGAAGACCGACTACGTCGTGGTCGGCGACTCGCCCGGCAGCAAAGCCGCCAAGGCCGAAGAATTAGGCGTTCCGATCCTCGACGAGGACGGCTTCAAGCAATTGCTGGCGACCGGGTCTGCGGGAGAGTCGGAGTCGGAGGACGATTGATGCGTGCGCCGTTTCGACTCGCGGAAGACCCCAGGTCCGTCGAGTGAGCCGGTGAGCGTAGCGAGCAGGCGCATCGAGACTGCGCACGCTGTTTCGACTCGCTGCGCTCGCTCAACTGGCCTGGGAGGTGCTCGCTCAGCTGGCCGGGGAAGACCCAGGTTCGTCGAGTGAGCGTGTGAGCGTAGCGAGCGCGCGTATCGAGACTGCGCGTACTGTTTCGACTCGCTGCGCTCGCTCAACTGGCCTGGGAGGTGCTCGCTCAGCTGGCCGGGGAAGACCCAGGTTCGTCGAGTGAGCGTGTGAGCGTAGCGAGCGCGCGTATCGAGACTGCGCGTACTGTTTCGACTCGCTGCGCTCGCTCAACTGGCCTGGGAGGTGCTCGCTCAGCTGGCCGGGGAAGACCCAGGTTCGTCGAGTGAGCGTGTGAGCGTAGCGAGCGCGCGTATCGAGACTGCGCATGCTGTTTCGACTCGCTGCGCTCGCTCAACCAGCCTTGGAGCGCTCGCTCAACCAGCCTTGGAGCGCTCGCTCAACCGCCCTGGGTGTTCGGCTTTCTCTTCAGGACGGTGGCGATGATGCCGGTCAGGTAGCCCAGGCGCGCGACTTCCGCAGGGCGGAAGTCGGGACCGCCGATCCGGCCGAGGAGCAGGGCCTTGCCGTCGTCGCCCAAGGGGGCGGCGGCCAGCCTGGTCCCCATGTCACGCCATCCCTGAGGGATCCATTCGGCTTCGGAGTCGAACGCCACCGCCCGGTCGAGGGGCAGCCAGTCGGCCGTCTCCAGGGCCGTCTCGGGGGCTCCCGAACTGCCGTAGAGGCGCAGCACGTCCGGACCGGGGCGGGAGATCACCATCGCCCACGACACGCGGAGCACACGGGGCGCGTAGTCGGCCAGCACCTGCAGGCGGTCCTTGCCGCCCGCGGCGACGAGGTCGATCAACTCGAGTTCCTGATGCGTGTCGAGGACCCCGTCGTGCGGACGGAGAGAGTCGACGTGCACGCCCGCGACCTTCTCCGCGGCGGTGATGAGGGTGTCGGGCAGCGCACCCGAGGGCAGGTCGACCACCAGGTCGTCGACGGCGTAGCCCTCGCCTCGCTCGATCACCTCGAGCGAGCGGATGTCGGCACCGACGGCGCCGAGTTGAACGGCGAGCATGCCGAGACTGCCGGGACGGTCGTTCAGCAGAACGCGAAGCAGATACGACACCGGAGTCAGCGCGGCTGCTGCTCGAGCGGACGCACACCCACAGCCGTGCCGTACGCGCACACCTCGACGCCGCCGGATCCGGCGTACTCATTCGTCTCGAAGCGGAATGCGAGAACCGCGTTGGCCCCCTTGCTCTGAGCTTCGGCGGCCAAGCGACTCAACGCTTCATGACGCGCCTCGTGCAGCAACTGGGTGATGCCCTTGAGTTCGCCACCGGCGATCGACTTGAAGCTGGCGCCGATGTTGGAACCGATGTGTCGCGACCGCACCGTGAGGCCGAACACCTCGCCGAACACGTGCTCGATCCGGTAGCCCGGCAGTTCGTTGGTGGTGACGATGATCATGTGTCCAAGTTAACCGGTGCGGTGCACTCCGGCCACTCCGCGATCATTCACCCGGAGCACACCTCCCGCGCGGGCTCGGTCCGAAGCGGCCGCATATCCTGGTAGGCAAGTCCCACTGTCCTGAGCTCGTGCGGTGTTCCGTGACGAGTGCGTGTGTAGAGAGGTCGACGATGTCCACCGATTCCCAGCCGGCGATCAGCCGGGACGAGGTCGCGCATCTCGCGCGACTGTCCCGCTTGGCGCTCGACGACGACGAACTCGACCGTTACGCGGCGCAGCTCGACTCGATCCTGAGCCACGTCGCGCAGATCTCCGAGGTGGCCGCCGACGACGTGCCGCCCACCGCGCATCCCGCCGAGTTGCGCGACGTGCTGCGCGAGGACGTCGTCGTCCCGAGCCTGACCGCAGAACAGGCGTTGTCGGGGGCGCCCGCCGTCGAACGGGAGCGCTTCGCCGTTCCGCAGATTCTGGGAGAGGAATGAGCGTGAGCGACACCCGCAGCGCGAACGAGATCACAGGCCTGTCCGCAGCCGACCTCGCGGGCAAGATCGCCGCTCGCGAACTGTCGTCGGTCGAGGTAACCCGGGCACACCTCGACCGCATCGAGCAGATCGACGGACAGCTGGGCGCATTCCTGCACGTCGGCGGCGACGAAGCGCTCGCCGCGGCGGAGGCGGCCGACCAGGCGATCGCTTCGGGTGAGGCGCCGTCCGCTCTGGCCGGCGTCCCGATCGCGCTCAAGGACGTCTTCACCACCGTCGACGCCCCGACCACCTGTGGGTCCAAGATCCTCGAAGGATGGGTCTCGCCGTACGACGCGACCGTCACGGCCAAGCTCCGTGCCGCGGGCATCCCGATCCTCGGCAAGACGAACATGGACGAGTTCGCGATGGGCTCGTCGACCGAGAACTCGGCCTACCAGGTGACCCGGAATCCGTGGGACACCACGCGTATTCCGGGCGGTTCGGGCGGCGGCAGCGCCGCGGCACTCGCCTCGTACCAGGCGCCGCTGGCCATCGGCACCGACACCGGCGGCTCGATCCGACAGCCGGCCTCGGTCACCGCGACCGTCGGCGTCAAGCCGACCTACGGAACCGTGTCGCGCTACGGACTCGTGGCGTGCGCGTCGTCGCTCGATCAGGGCGGCCCCTGCGGACGCACCGTGCTCGACACGGCGCTGCTGCACGAGGTGATCGCCGGGCACGATCCGCGCGACTCCACCTCCATCGACGCGGCGATTCCCGATGTCGTCGGCGCCGCGCGCGCCGGCGCGTCCGGCGACCTGTCGGGTGTGCGCATAGGCGTGGTGAAGCAGTTGCAGGGCGAGGGCTACCAAGCCGGTGTGCTGGAGTCGTTCCAGGCGGCGTGCAAGCAGCTGACCGATCTCGGCGCGACGATCGTCGAGGTCGACTGCCCGCACTTCTCGTACGCGCTCGGCGCCTACTACCTGATCCTGCCGTCGGAGGTGTCGAGCAACCTGGCCCGCTTCGATGCGATGCGGTACGGGCTCCGGGTCGGCGACGACGGTTCGCACAGCGCCGACGAGGTCATGGCACTGACCCGCGAGGCCGGCTTCGGCCCGGAGGTCAAGCGCCGCATCATGATCGGGACGTACGCGCTGAGCTCCGGTTACTACGACGCGTTCTACGGTCAGGCGCAGAAGGTGCGCACGCTCATCGCTCGCGACTTCGCCGCGGCATACGAGGACGTCGACGTGCTGATCTCCCCGACCACCCCCACCACGCCGTTCAAGCTCGGAGAGAAGGTCGACGATCCGCTGTCGATGTATCTGTTCGACCTGTGCACGCTGCCGGTGAACCTGGCGGGCACCGCGGCGATGTCGGTTCCGTCGGGGGTCTCCTCCGACGACGGACTCCCGGTCGGCCTGCAGATCATGGCACCGGCACTGGCCGACGACCGGCTGTACCGGGTCGGTGCGGCCTACGAGGCGGCCCGCGGGCCGGTCGGCTGACAGCCTGCCGGCATGTTCCCGGCGGCGAGCCCCTGCTCGACGCCGTAACGGTGCCCGTGTCCCGCGGGAACCTTCAGTGAGCCCGCGAGGTCGAGGACGGTACCGACCATCGACACGACCGGCAGCCACGGCGGAGACTCGCTGTGGTGCCGGTCGTCGCCGTCTCCGGGAATGCGGTCGATCGGATGCCACAGCAGCGACGGAGCGAACCCGGGGACGGGATCGTCGGCGTTGGCCAGCACCACCCGCCGCTCGCACGGTGCGACCCGGTCGACCGACCCCGCCGGCGGCCCGGCGAGCACTGTCCCGGCGAGTTCGACCCCGGAGTCGTTCGCCCAGCGGCGCGCGGCGTCGGCTCCCACCGCTCCCAGGCTCTGCCCGGCGAGGTACACGCGGGGCCGCCGCGCTTCGGGCAGGCCCGAGATACGGGACCAGACGGCGTCGAGGACCGCGGACGCGGAGGTCCCCGCACGATCCGGGGAGGAGATGAACGCCCGCCACGACGCGACGTCGTCGTACTGCAGGGCGACGACCCGGACCGATCCGCCGAAGTACCCGGTGAAGCCGTCCACCGTTCCGGCGTCGATCCATCCCGAGCCGGTTGGCACGGCCACCACGACCGCGCGTGCTTCGCGACCGCCGTCGGCCACCCAGCGATCGGCCAGGCGCTCGGCGCGGTCCCGGACCGAGCCGGGTTCGCTCAGCGGGCTGTAGAGCATCACGGGGCGCTCGGGAACATCCGGTCCCGACGCCTGTGCGGGCGCGGGCAGCCCGATCGACGCCGCCGCGACCACCGCGACCATTCCGAAGCCGGCCCACACCCGTCCTGGGATCGCGACGACCGCGGCCGCGGCGGCGACCGGGATCGCGCACACGGCCAGGACCCACCCGGGGCCGATCGGCGGGGCACCCACCGCGGCCCGGACCGCCGACTCGTGACGCGCCGCGAGCCCGACGGCCGCACCGGCGACCACGAGCCCGGCGGCGAGGACGCCCCCAGAGACCGGGGCAGGTGGACGGTCACCGATCCGGTCTCGAAGCGCGCCGACGCCGGCACCGACGGCCATCCCGAGAAGAGTCAACGCGAGGCCGGCGACGGCGGCGACCAGCGCGGAGCGGGGGAGCATGCCGGGGGCGAGAGCCAGCAGGCGACCGGCGAGAGCGCCGGCGGCCACCGCGGGACGCACCCGCAGGCGGTTCATCGCAACCCCACTGTCTCTGCGGTTCGGGAGAGATAGCCGAGGACGATCGTGCCGCCCGACTCGCGCACCGGCGGGCCCGAATGCTGCCGCCAGGTGTTCACCGCCAGGCCGGTCCGCGCGGTCTCGGCGGCGGCGTGGCACAGCGGATCGTCGCAGACGGCGTGCATGTCGTCGATCAGTCGGCCGTCGAGGGCGGTGCGAGCCCAGGCTCCCGCGGGCCGGCCGGTGGAATCGGAGTACCGGAGCAGGTCGTATCCGAGATCGTGCGCACGGCAGGCGTCGGTGAATCGGTCCGGCAACGGGACCGGCGAGGAACAGTCTCCGGCCGGGTTGAGGGGGCGGCCGTCGATCACCACCGGTCGATACCCGAGTCGTCGGGAGAAGTCGGCGGGCAGATCGCGCATGGCGTCGAGCGGACGGTCGCCGACCAGGTCCGCGATGGCGCGTTCGGCGGCTGTGGCCGGCCGGGCCGGGGGAGCGGCCCGATGCGAGTCCGCCAGCGCCGAGCTGATCGGCAGCAGCCCGAGGACTCCGACGGTCAACGCCGCGCCGGTCGAGAGCCGGACGACCCACCGGCGGATACCTTGTCGCCCAGGGGAATCGGCTGAGTCAGCGGAGGTGTTCGAGGTCATGTCCCGAACGCTATGGCCGGGTGGCACCACACCGGATCGCTCGCAACGGGGGTCTTGCACCCCGCGCGCGAGAGTGAGACCGCAGGGAACCCTGCGACTGGGGAACCGGTCGGATCTCACTCTCGCGGGGGAGGTGGCGACCCGGCTCGGGCTCCTATCGTCGAACTGTGAAGTCTCCCTCTGCCGTCCGTCGCCGGACCGCCGCCGCGGTCGGGCGGGTCCGTGACCGGATCGCGCTCGACCGCATCAGCGACCCGGCGCTGCACCGATACCTGTCGCACTGGCGCAACTGGCTCGCCGCCCTGGCCGCGGTCAGCATGATCTCGGTGTGCTGGCCGGTGCTCGGCGAGGTCACTCGCCTGCCCGCGTTCCTCCTGCCCGCCTTCGCGATCCTCGGCTGCGGCGGCATCGCGCTCGTGTTCGCCGGCGAGGAGGCGGTCAGGTACGGCTGGGCGTCAACGGTCATCACCTCGGCCGTCGCGTCGTTGGTTCCCAACGACGGACCGTGGCCGATGCCGATCCCGTTGTTCCTGGCGCTGCTGGCGATGACCGTCGCGGCGCTGTGGACCCAGCCGCTCAAGCGGCTGCCAGTGGTGCTGGCCGCCGTCGCGGGCGCCTTCGTCGTCGGCTTGCCCTTCGATGCGCTGGTGGGCTGGATCTTCGGGCTGGTCGTCGTCGGCATGGCCGTCGCGTTCCTGCGCTACCGTGCTCGCTCGCAGCGCGAGATCGCGGAGCAGACCGAGGAGACCGAGGTGCTGCGAGCCCGAGAGGCCGTACTCGCCGAACGCTCACGCATCGCGCGCGACCTGCACGATATCGTCGCGCACCGCATGTCGATGGTGGTGGTGATGGCGCAGACCGCACCCTACCGGCTGGCCGCGGCCGCCGATGCCGAGGAGGTGGGGCCCGGGGCCAAGGCGGAGTTCGACGCGATCGCCGACGCCGCCCGCGAATCGCTCGACGAGGTGCGCCAGCTGCTGGGCGTGCTTCGCCCGCACGGCGACGCCGCGGACACCGCGGCGCTCGCTCCGGTCCAGGGCCTCGGCGACGTCCCCGAACTCATCGAGGGCGTGCAGGCGGTGGGCGTGGATGTGGAACTGACCGACACCTCCGACCATTCGTCGGTGGCGCAGACGGTCGGCGCTGCCGTGTATCGGATCGTTCAGGAGGCGGTCACGAACGCCACCCGCCATGCGCCCGGGGCGGCGATCGCGGTCCGCATCGAGGAGGATCCCGTGCACGAGGGGAGACTCGACGTCGAGATCGTGAACGGGTTGGCGACGCAGCCGCTCGGCGCGACCGTCGGCGGCGGGCACGGCATCCTGGGAATGACCGAACGCGCCCACGCCGTCGGCGGGAGTCTCACCGCGGCGGCGCGGCCGGGCGGCGGTTTCGCCGTCCGCGCATCTCTGCCGATCGGTCCGTCGGTGAGGGCGGTCGCGTGAAGCGCCCGGGCGTGAGCGCCGCGCCGCGGCCCGGCGCACTAGGCTGACCCTCGTGCCGACCACTGTCCTCATCGCCGACGACCAAGCGATGGTCCGCGCCGGTTTCGCGGCACTGCTGGGCGCCGCCGACGACATCACCGTGCTCGGGGACGCCGAGGACGGGCAGGTCGCCGTCGACCAGGTGCGCCGCCTCAAACCCGATGTGGTCCTGATGGACGTCCGGATGCCGCGACGCGACGGCTTGTGGGCCGCGGAGCAGATCATCTCCAGCGGGTCGGCCACCAGAGTCCTGATGCTGACGACCTTCGACATCGACGATTACGTGTACGCCGCCCTGCGGATCGGTGCGTCGGGCTTCCTGCTCAAGGACGCGCCGGCAGACGAGCTCGTGCGCGCGGTCCGAGTGGTGGCCGCTGGCGACGCGCTGTTGGCGCCCTCGGTCACCAGACGCCTGATCGAGCAGGTCACCTCCCGGACCACGCGCAAGGCCACCGCGGCCGCCGACTCGCTCACCCCGCGGGAACTCGAGGTGCTCCTGACCGTCGCCGACGGCAAGTCGAACGGTGAGATCGCCGCCGAACTGTTCGTCTCCGAACAGACGGTGAAGACCCATGTGAGCAACATGCTGGCCAAGCTGGGTCTGCGCGACCGCGCGCAAGCGGTGGTCTTCGCCTACGAGAACGGCCTGAAGTAGGAGGTCGATGCCGCGCACCGGTCCGGAACTGGCCGACGTGCTGCCACCGGGCACGGATCGTGTTGTGATGGACGCGAACCCGGTTTCCTTTCAGAGAGGGGTCGCACCCGATGGCGCGCTTCGGCATTCTGACATCCGGCGGAGACTGCCCCGGTCTCAACGCGGTGATCCGCGGAACCGTCCTGCAGGGCAGCACGGTCCACGATCAGGAGTTCGTGGGATTCAGAGACGGGTTCTGGGGGCTGGTGTACGGCGAGGCGATCGACCTCGACCGATCCGTGGTGCGAGGCATCTCCCAGCAGGGCGGCACCATTCTGGGAACCAGCCGCTTCGGTCCGTACACCGAACCCGACGGCGGGCCGGAGAACATCAAGCGGGCACTCCAGCGGATCGGGGTGGACGGCGTCATCGCCGTCGGCGGCGACGGGACCATGGCGGCCGCCAACAGACTGCTCGGCGACGGCATTCCGATCGTCGGCGTGCCCAAGACGATCGACAACGACCTGCAGGCGACGGACTACACTTTCGGTTTCAACACCGCGGTCGAGATCGCGACCGAGGCCGTCGACCGGCTGCGCACCACCGGCAATTCGCACAAGCGGTGCATGGTTCTGGAGGTGATGGGCAGGCACGCCGGATGGATCGCGATGTACGCGGGTGTCGCGGCCGGCGCCCACGCGATCCTCATTCCGGAGCAGCAGGAGTCGCTCGAGCAGATCTGCGAGTGGGTGGTCAGCGTCCGCGACCGTGGTCGTTCGCCGATGGTCGTCGTCGCCGAGGGCTTCATGCTGCCGGAGATGGAGCAGGCGCACTCGTACAAGGGCATGGACGAGTTCAACCGGCCGCGGCTGGGCGGGATCGGCGAGATCCTCGCGCCGCTCATCGAGGAACGGACCGGGATCGCCACACGCGCCACGGTGCTCGGCTACATCCAGCGCGGCGGTGTGCCCAGCGCATGGGACCGGGTCCTCGGCACCCGCTTCGGCCAGGCGGTGAGCGACCTCGTCGCGGACGCGGGGTGGGGGTCCATGGTGGCACTGCGCGGCACCGACATCGTCCGGGTCCCCTTCGAGGAGGCCGTGGGCCACACCAAGACGGTGCCGCTCGAGTACTACCGCGGAGCGCGCGCGATCTTCGGCTGAGGGCTAGCGGTTCTTCGGGATGATCGCCCAGAGCAGCAGGTACAGAAGCACCTGCGGGCCCGGGAGGATGATCGACGCGACGAAGGCGACGCGGACCCAAGTGGAGTCGATTCCGAAGTACTCGGCGATGCCGCCCGCGACACCGCCGATCATCTTGTCGGTGGTCGAGCGGGTGAGTCGTTTGGCGGGGCGGACGGGCTCGGCGTCGTACGCGTCGCCGGCTCCCGGAAGGGCTGGATCGGTCATGGTGTTCTCCTCGGTTCGGATCGGTCTCGGTTCGGGCGTCCGCCCGATGACTCGAACGTAGGCCCCGGCGGCGCTATCGGGCATCGGGAAGCACCCTGACTTCGGCCCCCAGATACGATGGGACGCATGAGTGCCGCTATCGACGAACTGATGGACTTCGACGACGTCATCGAGACTTACGACCCGGTCATGGGCATGGAGGTCCACGTCGAGCTCGGCACGGCGACCAAGATGTTCTGCGGTTGCCCGACCACGTTCGGCGGCGAGCCGAACACCCAGGTGTGCCCCGCCTGCCTGGGTCTGCCGGGGGCGCTTCCGGTCGCCAACGCGAAGGCCGTCGAATCCGCCGCGCGCATCGGCTTGGCGCTGAACTGCTCGATCCGGGAGTCGAGCGTGTTCGCGCGGAAGAACTACTTCTACCCGGACCAGCCGAAGAACTATCAGATCAGTCAGTACGACGAGCCGATCGCCTACGACGGCTACCTCGACGTGCTGCTGAGCGACGGCACCACCTGGCGGGTGGAGATCGAGCGCGCCCACATGGAGGAGGACACCGGTAAGTCGCTGCACATCGGCGGCGCCACCGGGCGCATCCACGGTGCCAGTCACTCGTTGCTCGACTACAACCGCGCGGGCGTCCCGCTCGTCGAGATCGTGACCCGCCCCATCGAGGGTGCGGGCGAGCGCGCACCGGAGGTGGCCCGCGCGTACGTGACCGCCCTGCGCGATCTGCTCAAGTCGCTCGACGTGTCCGACGTCCGCATGGACCAGGGATCGATGCGCTGCGACGTGAACCTGTCGCTGATGCCCAAGGGCGCCGCCGAGTTCGGCACCCGCACCGAGACCAAGAACGTCAACTCGCTCAAGTCGGTCGAGGCCGCGGTCCGGTTCGAGATGAGCCGGCAGGCCGCGATCCTGTCGGCCGGCGGCGAGATCATCCAGGAGACCAGGCACTTCCACGAGTCGGACGGAACCACGTCGGCGGGCCGTCGCAAGGAGACCGCCGAGGACTACCGTTACTTCCCGGAGCCGGACCTGCCCCCGGTGCTCGCGAGCCCGGAGTGGGTGGATTCGCTGCGCGCCACTCTGCCGGAGTTGCCGTGGATCCGCCGCGCCCGCATCCAGGAGGAGTGGGGCGTGTCCGACGAGGTGATGCGCGATCTGGTGAACGTCGGCGCCGTCGACCTCATCATCGAGACGGCCGAAGCGGGTGCCTCACCCGACGCCGCCCGCAGCTGGTGGGTGTCGTTCCTGGCCCAGCAGGCCAACACCCGCGAGATGGAGCTGGCGGAACTCGCCATCACTCCCAAGCAGGTCGCCGAGGTGATCGGCATGGTCGACGAGGGCAAGCTGACCAACAAACTGGCCCAGCAGGTGGTCGTCGCCGTGCTCGACGGTGAGGGCGAGCCCGCGCAGATCGTCGCCGATCGCGGTCTCGAGGTGGTCCGGGACGATTCCGCGCTGCAGAAGGCGGTCGACGAGGCACTCGCCGCGAACCCCGATATCGCCGACAAGATTCGCAGCGGCAAGGTGCAGGCGGCAGGCAAGATCGTCGGCGATGTCATGAAGGCGACCCGCGGTCAGGCCGACCCGGCCCGCGTCAAGGAACTGGTCCTCGCCGCGTGCGAGTGATGATGCGCGCGCTCAGGTGAGGTCTTCGCCGGCCTTCGGGAGGTAGATCGCGACGCGATCGTCGTAGCTCTTCACGTCCGCACCTCGGGTGGCCTTGTTGACGGTGGCCATCTGCGCAGCCCCCGCGACACTGGTCATGCGGCCCACCGCTCCGTACGACTTGCGGAAGTCCTGCGGGCTCGGCTTGCCGACCGATGTGCTTCCGGCGGCCGGCCGCATGAACGTGTCGAGCCGCTGTGCCTTGGCGATCGACACCGCTATCCAGTCCTTGCCGACGGCGCAGCCGCTCACCCCCGGCCGATTGGGCCAGCTCCACAGCGTCTGCAGACCGCGAGGGCCGACCAGGGAGAGCCGATCGCCCGGCGCGCCGCTGTCGGCGACGTACAGCTGGCCGTCGGAGGCCGGTGACGGGCAGAGCGCGACGTTCGACCCGAGCCCCGACGCACGGATGTCGGGCTTCGGGTCCGCGACGTTCGGGTCGATCGAGAAGATCTTGCCCGCGAGCGAGGCCGGGTTCGACGCGGCGGCCGGATCGCCCGCATCGCCGGTCGCGACGATGAGCTCGGTCGGCGACGCGAACGAGATCGATCCCATGTTGCCGGTCGCGCCCTTCGGGATACCGGTGAGAATCGGCTTCACCGACCCGGTGGGGGCGATCCGGACCACGCGATTGTCGGACCCGGTGGTGATCAGCGCGTAGATCAGCTGATCCTCGGCGTACGTGGGCGACATCTCGAAGTCGACGAGCCCGCCGTCGCCGGAGGCGTCCACCTCCACGCCGGCGACCGCACGCTGCGGACCGTACCGCTTGGACAGAATGATCTTGCCGGTGGTCCGTTCGGCGACGTACGTACTGCGTCCCGACGAGTCCGCGGGCCGCACACCTCCGGTGGACGCCAGACACGTGGCGATCACCGCCGGATCCGGGTCGACGCAGGGCCCGGTCGGCGGGGGACCGCCGCCCTGATCGTCCGACGGAGGCGCCGGAGGCTGCTCGGGGGCCTGCTGCATGGTGGGCGGCGCAGTGAAGGAACCCTGGTCGGCGGCCTGGTCCTCTTCGCTGAAGTTCACACACGACGTCGACGCCAATACGACGGCCACCGCGGACGCCGCGGCGAGCAGCGCGCGGCCGGCAGTCCGGGAGTGTGATGGCATTCCACCACTCTAACGATCGTTACCAAATCGTCGGGTGCCGCTCGGCCCTCACGCGGGCGCACGGCCATAGAGTCGGTAACCGTGAGTAGTTCCGATGACAAGCCAGGGACCGGAGGGGATCCGTCGGCTGCGGGCAGTCCGTACGATGAACCGACCGACGCCATCGAGCGACCTCGGGTGCGTCGGCCGAAGCCCGACAACGACAGCTTCTTCGACAGGCACGGCCGCAGGCCGGAGCCCGCGGTTCAGGATGCGATCGACGAGAAGGCCGCACGCGAGGAGGCCGTCGAACTCGACGAGTCGCCCACTGAGACGCTGCCGGTCACCGAGCCGACCGAACCCGTAGCCACGCTGCCCGACGGTTCACCGCCGGACGATGACGCGAAGACCGCGGTGATCATCAGTTCGGGGGGTGCCGCAGCCACGGAGAGCCCGATCAAGAAGAGCTCGTCGGACGAGCCGGTGCACACCGAGCCCTTCGTCAACGACGAGGACGACGGTGAGGACCCCGGCGAGCGCAGGGGATACGCGGAGCATCTCACCGAACCGCCGCTGCCTTACATCGAGCCGCAGCCCACCGCACCGCTGCTCGAGCCCGAAGACGACTACGTGGGGGCACCGCAGCCGCGCGACGAAGAGGAGTACGTCGCCCAGGCTCCGGAGCCGGTGATCCGGCGCGGAACGCTCGATCTCGGCTTGCTCATTCTGCGCGTGGTGGTGGGCGTGACGTTCACCCTGCACGGTCTCCAGAAGCTCACCGGCTGGTTGAACGGACCCGGGCCGGACGGCTTCGCGCAGTTCCTCGCCAACAAGCCGAATCCCGGCATCGGGTTCCACGACAACGCCACGACGGCGCTCTCACTCGTCGCCGGAGTCAGTGAGACCGCGGGCGGCATCCTGCTGATCCTGGGGCTGCTGACGCCGATCGCCGGGGCGGCGGTGCTGAGCAGCATCCTGGTGGCAGGCACCTACAAGGCGACGCTCGCCGGCGGCCTCTGGTTCTTCTCGGCCGACGGCGGAGGCAACGGGCTCGAACTGGAGATCGTGCTGGCCGCCGCGGCGGCGGCGCTGATCCTCACCGGGCCCGGCACCTACTCCTTCGACCGTCGCTGGGGATGGTCGCGCAGGCCGGCCTGGGGTTCGGCCGCCTGGTTCATCGTCGGCGTCGGCGTCGCCGTGGCCGTCTGGATCGTTTTCAACGGCACCAATCCGCTCGATTCGCCGGGGAACCCGACGTCCTGACGTACTCCTGAACTCATATGCCGTATTCCGTGACCCGAATCGGGTCACGGAATACGGCATGAGTGCTTTCAGCCGACAGTGTTCAGTCGACGACGCGGACGGCGCCCTTGTCGGCGGAGGCCGCGAGCTTCGCGTACGCGCGAAGCGCCTTGGTGACCGGACGCTGGCGGTCGCGCGGCGTCCACGGGTGCTCGGAGGCTTCCATCTTGGCGCGACGCTCCGCCAGGGTCTCGTCGTCGACGAGGACCTTGAGGGTGCGGGATTTCACGTCGATGAGGATTTCGTCGCCGTTCTCCACCAGACCGATGTCGCCGCCGGCCGCGGCCTCCGGGGAGGCGTGGCCGATCACCAGGCCCGACGATCCGCCCGAGAAGCGGCCGTCGGTGACCAGACCGCACTTCTTCCCCATGCCGGTGCCCTTCATGAAGGCCGTCGGATGCAGCATCTCCTGCATGCCGGGCCCGCCGGCGGGCCCCTCGTAACGGATCACCAGCACCTCGCCCGCCTGCAGTTCCTTCGACAGGATGGCGTGCACCGCGTCCTCCTGGCTCTCGACGACGCGCGCCGGGCCCTGGAAGTGCCACAGCGACTCGTCGACGCCGGCGGTCTTCAGGATGGCGCCGTCGCGGGCCAGGTTGCCGTGCAGCACGCACAGTCCGCCTTCGACGGTGTAGGCGTGCTCCTTGTCGCGGATGCAGCCGTCGGCGGCATCGGTGTCGAGCGACTCCCAGCGGTTGGAGGTGGAGAAGGGTTCGGTGGTGCGGACGCCGCCCGGGGCCGCGTGGAACAGTTCGATCGCCTGATCGGTGGCCGTGCCGCCACGGATGTCCCAGTCGGCGAGGTAGCTCTCGAGCGACGGCGCGTGAACGGGATGGACGTCGGTGTTGAGCAGACCGGCGCGGTTCAGCTCACCGAGGATCGCGGGGATGCCGCCGGCGCGATGCACGTGCTCCATGTAGTACTTCGGTGAATTGGGCGCCACCTTGGCCAGGCACGGAACGTTACGTGAGATGCGGTCGATGTCCTTCAGATCGAAGTCCACCTCGCCCTCCTGGGCCGCGGCCAGGATGTGCAGAACGGTGTTGGTGGATCCGCCCATCGCCACGTCGAGCGCCATGGCGTTCTCGAAGGCCTGGCGGGTGGCGACGTTGCGCGGCAGCACCGACTCATCGTCGTCCTGGTAGTAGCGCTTCGCGATGTCGACGATCAGCTCGCCGGCGCGCGTGAACAGGTCGCGGCGTGCGACCTGGGTGGCCAGCGTCGATCCGTTGCCGGGCAGCGACAGCCCGAGCGCTTCGGTGAGGCAGTTCATCGAGTTGGCGGTGAACATGCCGGAGCACGACCCGCACGTCGGACAGGCGGACCGCTCCACCTCCAGCAGTTCCTTGTCGTCGACGTTGCTGTCGGCGGACGCCGAGATCGCGTCGATCAGGTCGGTGCCCGGGCGCACGACGCCGTTGATGACGACCGATGTGCCCGCCTCCATCGGTCCGCCGGAGACGAACACGGTGGGGATGTTGAGACGCATCGCGGCGTTGAGCATGCCCGGCGTGATCTTGTCGCAGTTCGAGATGCAGACCAGGGCGTCGGCGGTGTGCGCGTTCACCATGTACTCGACGGAGTCGGCGATGATCTCGCGGCTCGGCAGCGAGTACAGCATGCCGCCGTGACCCATCGCGATGCCGTCGTCGACGGCGATGGTGTGGAACTCCTTGGCCACGCCGCCGGCCTCGCGCACGGCGTCGGCGACGATCTCGCCGACGTTCTTCAGATGCACGTGACCCGGGACGAACTGGGTGTACGAGTTGGCGATCGCGATGATCGGCTTCCCGAAATCGTCGTCGGTCATACCGGTGGCGCGCCAGAGGGCGCGGGCGCCGGCGGCTTCACGGCCGACGGTTGTGGTGCGAGACCGCAGGGCTGGCATGGAATTCCTCGCTAGAAATCGCTGAACTGGACCCGGACGGGCTGACGATCCGGGATGTCCTTCAACTTTACGCTCAGCTGTCCAGAGTTATTCCCGGCCTCGGTACCGGCGACGCCGACGGCGGAATCCGCCGGGGCGCGGGGGCGTCAGATCTGCAGGACCGCCTTGGCGATCGAGAAGTAGATGATCAGACCCGTCGCATCGCAGAAGGTGGAGATGAACGGGGTGGAGAACACTGCGGGATCGACGTGGATGGAGCGCGCCACCAGCGGCATGATGCCGCCGACGGTCGCCGCGACCGTGCAGACCGAGAGGATGGTCAGCCCGATGACGGTACCGATGCCGATGTCGTAGACCAGTCCTGCGACGAGGAATCCGACGACGCCGAGGGCGGCGCCCATGGTGGCGCCGACGCTCATCTCTTTGCCCGCGACTCGGAGCACATCGGACGTGGTGACCTCGTCGGTGGCGAGCGCACGGGTCACCGTGGTCGCCGCCTGCGAGCCGGTGTTGCCGCCGATGCCGGTCAGGAGCGGAATGAACAGTGCGAGGGCCACCTTCTGCTCCAGAGTGCCCTCGAAGATCTCCAGGACGTTCACCGTGAGGATCGCCGAGATCGCCAGCACGAACAGCCACACCACTCGCGCGCGGGTGATCGCGAACGTCGAGGCCTGCAGGTACGGCGTCTTCAGCATCTCGCGGGCGCCGGCGCGCGCCTCGTCCTCGTCGCGGGCCGCTTCTACCACCTCGGCGGCGTCGTCGAGGGTCAGGACGCCGAGCAGTCGGTCCTCGTTGTCGACCACGGGCATCGCCATGATCGACCGGTCGATACAGCGCTGGGCGGCCGACTCGGCCGGTTCGGCGGCGTAGGCGAAGATCGGCGCCTTCGTGTGCTCGGCGACATCGGTGTCCGGATCCGAGAGCAGCAGATCGCGCAGGCTCGCCACGCCGATCAGGCGGCGCTGGTGGTCCACCACGGGCACCGTGTAGATGGTCTCGGCGTGCCGCCCGCGCGCCTTGATCCGCTCGATCGCCGTGCGGCAGTCGTCGTCGGGGAAGACGTGCACGAACTCCGGACTCATCCGGCGTCCCACCGACCCGCGCCGGAACCCCAGGACCACCGCCGTCGTCTCGCGCTCGGCGGGGGAGAGGGAGCGGATCAGCGCCTTGGCGACGTTCGCGGGGAGCTCGTCGAGCAGCTCCGCGCGGTCGTCGGGGTCCAGATGGTCGAAGGCGTCGGCCACCTCCGCGGTCCCGAGCGAACTGATCAACGCGGCCTGCGCGGTGGAGCTGAGGTCGTCGAAGACCTGCACGGCGTCGTCCTTGGCGAGCAGCCGGAAGGCGATGGTCCGGTCGCCCTCGTCCATCGCGTCGAGGATCGCGGCGGCGTCCTGCGGGGCCAGTTGCGAGAGTTCGCGGCCCACGAACGCCAGCCGGCCGTCGTCGATGGCGCTCTGCAGGGCCTTGGCGGTGAGTGTCGTCATGGGCTCCGTGTCGGCGTCGTTGGCGGATGCGGGCGCGGCGAGCGCCCCGGTCAGCGAGCGGACAGTCGGGCGTCCCGCTCGGCGGCGAACGGATCGGGGATGCGGCCGCCGCTGGCGTTCGACAGCGCGGGCAGATCGGAGAAGCCGACCGCGGGCAGACGCACGCTCGATCCGTCTCGGGCCACCAGGCGCACCGCGCCCCAGCGCGGGAACCGGATGCCGTCGACGTCGTGCCACGGGAGGCGGCTGGTGCCGAAGGTGCCGACGGCGGTGACGCCCTGCTCGTCGACGATGGTGCGGAGCCGGTGAATCCACCACGCCAGCGCGATCGGCACGATGACAGTCCAGGCGAAGCCGGCGACCGAGATCCCCATCAGCATGATGACGAGCAGAAACGCGACCGGCACCGCGAAGTAAGCGATGCGCGAGATGGAGAAGACCTTGGACGACTCACTCATATTCCCCATTGTCTCACGCACCGCGCCGGGCGCAGGTCACAGCTTCGGGCGAGAGGGAATGATTTGACGCGAGACCCGGAACTGGCCTACTTTGTCCACGTGATGAATCAGAAGCTTCTCGTAGTAATCGGTCGGCGCGTCGACGCCTGATCGGTCACTTCGTAGACCTTCAGATACCAATTACGACGCGCCCCTCGCACAGCCTCGCTGGCGGGGGTTTTTTCTTGTCGGGAGCCGGACGAGAAGTCCCTCCGGCCTGATCGGGAATCGCGTGGAAGAGCAGAACACAAGAGGATGAGGATCGTGCAGTGAGTACTCCAACAGCACGCGGGTCGTCGACCCGACCGCAGTCGCCGTCCACCGAGGGCATGCGCTCACCGGGCGCCGTCGTCGCACCCGAACGGGTCACGGGCGCGCAGTCCGTGGTCCGGTCGCTCGAAGAGCTCGGCGTGGAGGTCGTGTTCGGCATTCCCGGCGGCGCCGTGCTCCCGGTCTACGACCCCCTGCTCGACTCGCAGCGGGTCCGGCACGTGCTCGTCCGTCACGAGCAGGGCGCCGGACACGCGGCCACCGGCTACGCACAGGTCGCCGGCCGTGCCGGCGTCATGATGGCGACGTCCGGCCCGGGCGCCACCAACCTGGTGACGCCGTTGGCCGACGCCCAGATGGACTCGGTCCCGGTGGTCGCGATCACCGGCCAGGTCGGGCGCTCGCTCATCGGCACCGACGGCTTCCAGGAAGCCGACATCTCCGGAATCACGATGCCGATCACCAAGCACAACTTCCTGGTCAGCAGCGCGGCGGAGATCCCCCGGATCATCGCCGAGGCCTTCTACATCGCGGAGTCGGGCCGGCCCGGCGCGGTGCTCGTCGACATCCCGAAGGACATCCTGCAGGCGCAGACCACGTTCTCGTGGCCGCCGCAGTTCGAACTGCCCGGCTACCGTCCGGTCACCAAGCCGCACGGCAAGCAGATCCGTGAGGCCGCGCGGATGATCGCGCAGTCGAAGCGTCCCGTGCTGTACGTCGGCGGCGGCGTCATCAAGGCCGAGGCCTCCGAGGAACTGCGTGAACTCGCCGAACTCACCGGCATCCCCGTCGTCACGACGCTGATGGCGCGCGGCGCGTTCCCCGACAGCCACGATCTGCACATGGGCATGCCCGGCATGCACGGCGCGGTCGGCGCCGTCGCCGCCCTGCAGCGCAGCGATCTGCTGATCACCCTCGGCGCCCGCTTCGACGACCGGGTCACCGGACAGCTCTCGTCCTTCGCTCCGGAGGCCAAGGTGATCCACGCCGACGTCGATCCGGCGGAGATCGGCAAGAACCGGGAGGTCGACGTCCCGATCGTCGGTGACGCCAAGGCCGTCATCGCCGACTTGATCGAGGCCATCCGCGCCGACCTCGCCGCGGGCGGGGCCAAGCCGGACATGGTCGACTGGTGGGAGTACCTGCGGGACATCCGCAACACCTACCCGCTGAGCTACGACAAGCAGTCCGACGGCTCGTTGTCGCCGGAGTACGTCATCGAGCAGCTCGGCAAGGCCGCCGGCCCCGACGCCGTGTACGTCGCGGGCGTCGGCCAGCACCAGATGTGGGCCGCGCAGTTCGTCAAGTACGAGAAGCCGCGCACCTGGCTCAACTCGGGCGGCCTGGGAACGATGGGCTACTCGGTTCCGGCGGCGATGGGCGCCAAGGCCGCGGCTCCGGACAAGGAGGTCTGGGCGGTCGACGGCGACGGATGTTTTCAGATGACCAATCAGGAGCTGGCCACCTGCGCCATCGAGGGCTTCCCGATCAAAGTCGCACTGATCAACAACGGCAATCTCGGCATGGTCCGTCAGTGGCAGACGCTGTTCTACGACGAGCGGTACTCGAACACCGATCTGGCGACGCACTCGCGGATGATCCCGGACTTCCTCAAGCTCGCCGAGGCGCTGGGCTGTGTCGCTTTCCGCGTGGAGCGCGAAGAGGACGTCGCACCGACGATCGCGAAGGCCCAGGAGATCAACGACCGCCCGGTGGTCATCGACTTCATCGTCGGCAAGGACGCCCAGGTGTGGCCGATGGTCGCCGCGGGCACCGGCAACGACGAGATCATGGCCGCGCGCGACATCCGGCCGCTGTTCGACGACGAGGAGTCGGCCGCCGACCCGGCGGAGATCCACGACGCCATGATTCGTGAGCAGGCCACGAGCGAAGGGAACCAGCAGTGAGCACCCATACTCTGAGCGTTCTGGTCGAAGACCGTCCGGGCGTGCTCGCCCGCGTCTCGGGCCTGTTCTCCCGGCGCGGATTCAACATCGAGTCCCTCGCCGTCGGTCCCACCGAGCTGAAGGGCATCTCGCGGATGACCATCATGGTCTCGGTGGAGGACTTCCCGCTGGAGCAGGTCACCAAGCAGCTCAACAAGCTCGTCAACGTGATCAAGATCGTGGAGCAGGAGCCGGCGAACTCGGTCTCCCGCGAACTGATGCTGATCAAGGTCCGCGCCGACGCGTCCAACCGGAGCGAAGTGATCGACGTGGTGAATCTGTTCCGCGCCAAGGTCGTCGACGTCTCACCGGAGTCGGTGACCGTCGAGGCCACCGGAACCTCGGACAAGCTCGAGGCACTCCTGCGGATGCTGGACCCGTACGGCATCCGGGAGATCGCGCAGTCGGGCGGTGTCACGCTCGGCCGCGGCCCCAAGAGCATGTCCGCCAACCGCTGACATCTCGAGCTCGGTTCGCCGAGTGAAGCGTCAGACCCCGGTCGCGGCCACCGTCACACCGACGGGTTGAATGGTCACGACACACAACACAAATATTTCGTATTGAAGGGATTCCACTGTGGCAGTCGAGATGTTCTACGACGATGACGCCGACCTGTCGATCATCCAGGGCCGCAAGGTGGCCGTGATCGGTTACGGCAGCCAGGGCCACGCACACTCGCTGTCGCTGCGCGACTCGGGTGTCGAGGTCGCCATCGGTCTGCGCGAGGGCTCCAAGTCCCGCGAGAAGGCGGCCGAGCAGGGGCTGAAGGTCATGACCGCGGCGGAGGCCGCCGCCTGGGCCGACGTCATCATGCTGCTGGCTCCGGACACCAGCCAGGCGCAGATCTTCACCGATGACATCGCACCGAACCTGAACGACGGCGACGCGCTGTTCTTCGGGCACGGCCTCAACATCCACTTCGACCTGATCAAGCCGCCGGCCAACGTGACCGTCGCGATGGTCGCGCCGAAGGGACCGGGCCACCTGGTCCGCCGTCAGTTCGTCGACGGCAAGGGCGTCCCGGCGCTCATCGCCGTCGATCAGGACCCGAAGGGCGAGGCCCAGGCGCTGGCGCTGAGCTACGCCAAGGGCATCGGCGGTACCCGCGCCGGCGTCATCAAGACCACCTTCAAGGAAGAGACCGAGACCGACCTCTTCGGTGAGCAGGCCGTGCTCTGCGGCGGCACCGAGGAACTGGTCAAGACCGGTTTCGAGGTCATGGTGGAGGCCGGCTACGCACCGGAGATGGCCTACTTCGAGGTCCTGCACGAGCTCAAGCTGATCGTCGACCTCATGTACGAGGGCGGCATCGCCCGCATGAACTACTCGGTCTCGGACACCGCTGAGTTCGGCGGCTACCTGTCGGGCCCGCGCGTCATCGACGCCGACACCAAGGAGCGCATGCGCGCCATCCTGAAGGACATTCAGGACGGCACCTTCGTCAAGCGTCTCGTCGCCAACGTCGAGGGCGGCAACAAGGAACTCGAGGCGCTGCGCAAGCAGAACGCCGAGCACCCGATCGAGGTCACCGGCCAGAAGCTGCGCGACCTGATGAGCTGGGTCGACCGCCCCATCACCGAGACCGCCTGAGTCTCAGCGGCCACCGCCGGCGCACCTCTTCGACGACCCCGCACCCGATCCCGGGTGCGGGGTCGTCCGCGTTCGCCGGCGGGACGCGCTCGCTACCATGCTGCGCAGTGCTGCGGCGACCGCGCGCGGCGACGAGAAGGGGAGAACAGATGGGCGAAGTCCGGCATGAGGCAGTCATCGGGGCCCCACGCGAGGCGGTGTTCGCGTACGTGGACGACTACCGGAACGTGCCCGAGTACATGTTCGGGGTCGGTCGGTTCACGCCGACCACCGAGTTGACACACGGCCAGGACTCCGAGTTCGAGACGGCCATCCGGATCGGCCCGAAGGAACTGACGTCGACGGTGCGCTGTACCGAATGGATCGACGGACAACTGATCAGGCTCGAGTCGGTGAAGGGCTTCGGCGCCGACACCGCGTGGACGTTCGCCGACGGTGACGAGCCGGGTACCACCGTCCTCCGGGTCGTGTTCGGGTACACGCTGCCCGGCGGGCTCGCGGGCAAGGTGCTCGGCGGACTCATCGGCCCCTTCGCCGAACAGGGCGTGAAGCATACGGAGGCGAAGATCAGGGCGGCCGTCGAGGACTGACCGGCCGGCGATCCCGGGGGTCGGATCAACCTTGCCATCGGCGCATGGCATTGTGGTGTGAACAACATCGGGCACACCGCAATGCCCGATCGACCGCAACCGATCGATCCCCAGGAGTCACCAATGCCGGGAGTTCGCCAGACCGTGACCACCGAGGCGTCGCGCGACCGGGTGTTCGCGTACGTCGACGATTACCGAAACGTTCCGAGCTGGATGTTCGGAGTCACCCGGTTCACACCCGTCACCGACCACACGTCCGGGCTCGGCGCCACGTACGAGGCCTGCATGAAGATCGGACCGAAGAACCTCACATCCACCCTTCGGGTCACCGAGTGGGTGGAGAACGAGTGCGTCGTCCTCACCTCCATCGCCGGCTTCGACGTGCGGACCGGCTGGCGGTTCGCCGACGGCGCCGACGGGCAGACCCTGGTGGATGTGAACTTCGACTACGACCTGCCGGGCGGCCTGGCGGGCAGGGCGCTCGGTGCGATCATCGAGCCCGTCGTCGGCCAGGCGGTGAGGCAGACCGAGGCGGCGCTCCGGGCCGCGGTGGAGAGCAGCGACGCCGCCTGAGCGCGCGTACCGGCACAGACAGACGCCGGGCCCCGAGACGGAAGGTCTCGGGGCCCGGCGTCGTTTCGTCGGCGGCTTCGGGCTACACCGGCTTGAAGTTGTTGTAGCCGATCTTGTTGAGCCGGTTCAGGATCGTCTTGGCGTTGGTCCCGGTCTCCGGTCCCAGGCACGACAGGAAGTAGTAGGCGTTGACCATGCCGACCAGCTGATCCCCGACCACCACGGGGCTGCCCGAATCGCCTTCGATGACGCACATCTGGCTGAAGTGCGAGGTGCCGTCGGAGAACCAGGTGACGCCGCAGGTGTTGCCGGTGGTGCGACCTTCCTTGCACAGGATGGTCGGGAACTGGACCGGGGTGGTGTTGACCTTGCGGATCGTGACACCGCGCACGGTGCGCGTCGGAGCGACGTTCGAGTTGAGCGCGATCACCGCGACGTCGATGTCCGACGCCGAGTAGACGACCGTGCCGATCTGGCCGCGGCTCTGGAAGCTCTCCGAGATCACTCGCTGACCGGGCTTGCCGCAGTGGCCGGCGGTGACGGCGATGAGCTGTCCCTTTCGCGGCCCGGTGGTCGGACGGCCCACGGTGGTCACCGTGCACGCCGCCGCGCTGTTCCCTCCCTTGAGGACGAGGATCCCGGACCCGCCGCCGAGCGGAACCTTGGGTGCGGCATCGGCGGTACCGACTCCGACCAGTGACAACAGGCCGGCGGCGAGAACCGCGAGCAGCACCGTCAACTTCTTCATTGCATCTCCGCTCAGTACTTGTCGAGGCCGCGTATGTCTTCACGGGCGACGTGCCTACCTTAAGTGCCCTCCGGGGCAACGCCCAATGCCCGCCTCAGATACCGCTGCAGTTGTGACGGAAATGAGACGACGTCAGCAATGTACACGCGCCCAGGTGTCGGGCACCACATTCGCATCGGGGCGGATGTGCCCGCGCGGCGCCGGGGAATTACGATGGCGGGGCAAGTCTTGGGTGCCGGACCTGGCACTCTTCACCGGAAGAAACCTGGAGAATGCAGTGACCGAAAGCGGCCGTCCAGTTGTCCTCATCGCTGACAAGCTCGCCCCCTCGACGGTGGAAGCCCTCGGCTCCGACGTCGAGGTGCGCTGGGTAGACGGCCCCGATCGCCCGAAGCTGCTCGAAGCAGTGGTCGACGCCGACGCCATTCTGGTGCGTTCGGCGACCACCGTGGACGCCGAAGTCCTCGATGCGGGTAAGAATCTGAAGATCATCGCTCGCGCAGGCGTCGGCCTGGACAACGTCGACGTGCCGTCGGCCACTGAGCGCGGCGTCATGGTCGTCAACGCTCCCACGTCCAACATCCATTCGGCGGCCGAGCATGCGATCGCCCTGCTGATGTCGACTGCTCGTCAGGTCCCGGCCGCCGACGCCACGCTCAAGGAACACACCTGGAAGCGCTCGTCGTTCTCCGGCGTGGAGGTCTTCGACAAGACCGTCGGCGTCATCGGGCTCGGCCGCATCGGTCAGCTGGTGGCCCAGCGACTGGCCGCCTTCGAGGCCAAGATCATCGCGTACGACCCCTACGCCTCGGCGGCCCGTGCGGCACAGCTGGGCATCGAGCTGGTCGGCCTCGACGAACTCCTCGAACGCGCCGACTTCATCACCATCCACCT
This sequence comes from Gordonia sp. QH-12, assembly GCF_001578675.1. Lineage (NCBI taxonomy): Bacteria > Bacillati > Actinomycetota > Actinomycetes > Mycobacteriales > Gordoniaceae > Gordonia > Gordonia sp. QH-12. Next base: position 59,726 of record NZ_KQ969287.1, on the reverse strand, counting down.
GCCCAAGACAAAGGAGACCGCCGGCCTCATCGGCGCCGAGCAGCTCGCCAAGGTCAAGGACGGCGTCATCATCGTCAATGCCGCTCGCGGCGGGCTGATCGACGAGCAGGCCCTGGCCGACGCCATCAAGGCAGGCAGGGTCCGCGGCGCGGGCCTGGACGTCTTCGACTCCGAGCCCTGCACCGACTCCCCGCTGTTCGACCTCGACCAGGTCGTCGTGACGCCGCATCTCGGCGCCTCCACCGCCGAGGCCCAGGACCGCGCGGGCACCGACGTCGCCGCCAGTGTGAAGCTGGCGCTGGCCGGACACTTCGTGCCGGACGCGGTGAACATCACGGGCGGTCCGGTCGACGACGAGGTGGCGCCGTGGCTGGAGCTGTCGCGCAAGCTCGGCGTCCTGGCCGGCGTCGTCGCGGGCGGCATGCCGACCAACCTGACCGTCGAGGTGCGCGGCGAACTCGCCGCCAGCCCGGTCGACGTGCTCGGCGTCTCGGCCCTGCGCGGACTGTTCTCGGCCGTCGTCGACGAGCCGGTCACCTTCGTGAACGCCCCGGCAGTCGCCGGTGAGCGCGGCGTGAGCCACGACGTCGTCACCGAGACCGAGAGCCCCAACCACCGCAGCCAGGTGGACGTGCGCGCGGTCTTCGCCGACGGCAGCATCGTCAACGTCGCCGGAACGCTGACCGGACCGCAGCAGGTTCAGAAGATCGTGAACATCAACGGCCGCAACTTCGACCTCCGTGCCGAGGGCCGCAACCTGCTCGTGAGCTACGCCGACCAGCCCGGTTCGCTCGGTAAGATCGGCACCGTGCTCGGTGACGCCGGTGTCGACATCATCGCCGCCGCCCTGGCCCAGGACGTGGAGGGCAACGGCGCGACCATGATCCTGCGGCTCGACCGCGAACTCGACGACGCGCTGGTCGCGGCGGTCGGCGACGCCGTCTCGGCCACCCTCATCAAGCAGGTGGACCTGTCGTGAGCCAGGGCAAGCCGATGAAACTCGCTGTCATCCCCGGTGACGGGATCGGACCCGAGGTGGTCGACCAGGCGCTTCGCGTGCTGCGCAAGCTGCACCCCGACGTCGCGACCACCGAATACGACTTCGGTGCGCGCCGCTACCACGCGACCGGTGAACTGCTCACCGACGAGGACATCGCCTCGCTGCGTGAGCACGATGCGATCCTGCTGGGCGCCATCGGTGACCCGTCGGTCCCGTCGGGCACGCTGGAACGCGGCTTCCTACTGAAGATGCGGTTCATTCTCGATCATCACGTCAACCTGCGGCCGTCGGTGCTCTACGAGGGCGTCGCCTCGCCGCTCGCAGGCGATCCGAAGATCGATTTCGTCGTGGTCCGCGAAGGCACCGAGGGGCCGTACACGGGCAACGGCGGCGCGATCCGGGTAGGCACACCGCAGGAGGTGGCGACCGAGGTGAGTGTCAACACCCGGTTCGGCATCGAGCGCGTGATCCGCGACGCCTTCGCTCGCGCGCAGTCCCGGCGCAAGAAGCTGACGCTGGTGCACAAGAACAACGTGCTCACCTTCGCCGGCGGCATGTGGACCCGTGCGGTCGAGGAGATCGGCAAGGAGTTCCCCGAGGTCGCGACGGACTACATTCACGTCGACGCGGCGACCATCTACATGGTCACCGACCCGGGTCGCTTCGACGTGATCGTCACCGACAACCTCTTCGGCGACATCATCACCGACCTGGCGGCGGCGGTGTCCGGCGGCATCGGCCTGGCGGCGTCGGGCAACATCGACGCCACTCGCGCCAACCCGTCGATGTTCGAGCCGGTGCACGGCAGCGCGCCCGACATCGCCGGACAGAACATCGCGGACCCCACCGCGGCCATTCTGTCCGTGGCACTGCTGCTCCGCCACCTGGGCGACGATGAGGGCGCGGCACGCGTGGAGAAGGCCGTCGCGGCCGATGTGGCGACCCGCGGATCCTCCCGCGGTTCCACCTCGGAGGTCGGCGACCGCATCCTCGCCGGCGTCTGACGACGATCCGTCTGCGAACGGCCTCGGCGCTTGCGCGTCGGGGCCGTTCCTCTCTCGCGGGCCAGGTACCGGGTTCCGGCGATCGCTCGGCTACCGTGACGAGTATGAGTGAATCTGCCCGGCGGACGATCGGACCGCTGGTTGTGCTGCTGGTGGGTGTCGTCGGGTGCGCACTGCTCGCGATCTGGTCCTCGGATCTGCCGGATCGGGTGGCCTCGCACTTCGGCGCCGACGGCGCCGACGGATTCTCGTCGATCACCGAGTTGATCGTGCTCACGGCGGCGACCGCCGTGGTCGGCGCCGTGATCGCAGGGGTCGGCGCCTTCGTGGTGAAGGAGCCGGTCACCTCGCGGATCGTGACCGGCATCGGAACCGGAACCGCGACCTTCGTGATCGCGGTGACGATCTGGATCACCGGCCGCCAGCGAGGGCTCGACGACGCATCGTCGGCGACGGCACCGGTCTGGCTGACGGCGGTCTGCGGCGTCGGTGCCTTGGTTCTCGCGGTCGCCGTCGCCTACGCCACGCCGGTCCGGCCGGTCGGATACGGTCGCACGGCCCCCGTGGGCGAGGTGCCGGTCGCGCACGACGGGCAGCGCAGCTGGACGGGAACGGCGTCCGTGGGCGCGGGTGGCCTGGTGACCGTCGGAGCGGCCGTCGCCGTGCTGTGCGGGCTGGGCGTGGTGATGGCGAACTGGTATCTGCTCGGTGTGGCGGTGCTGGTCGCCGCCGTCGGGCTGGCATTGACCGGTTCGATACAGGTGAGCGTGTCCGAGGACGGCTTCAGGGCGGCGAGTCGGATCGGCTGGCCGGTGATCGCCATGCCGCTCTCGGAGATCCGGCGCGCCGAGGTCGTGGAGGTCAACGCGCTCCGTGACTTCGGCGGCTGGGGTTACCGGGTCTCGGGTCGGCGGAATCTGCGCGGCGCCAAGGGGTTCGTGCTGCGGTCAGGTCAGGCGCTGCTGGTGGTCGGTGACGACCGTCGCGAGGTGGTCGTGGTCGACGGCGCCGCCGACGCCGCGGGCGTCCTCAACGCACTGGTGTCTCGCTGATCCGGGGAGTGCGGTCGCGGGGCACGAGGGGGATCGCGATGACGGGTGCGATCGCCGCGACGGCGAAGGCGGCCGAGTAGCCCGCTGCCTCGATCAGCGCGCCGAGCACGGGCGTGCTCGCCGCGGTCGTGACGTACTGGGCGGTGTTCTGCACCCCGAGGGCGCGGCCGCTCCACGACGGCCCGGCGAACTCGGCGATCGCCGTGAACGCCAGTCCGTTGTCGGCCACCGAACTCACCGTCGCGACCACCATCACCGCTGCGGCCAGCGGAGAACCGATCCAGTCGGTCAGCGCCAGCAGCGCGGTTCCGGCTCCCGCGGCCACGGCGATCACCCGGATCGGTCGCATCCTCGATCCCCAGACGTCGGATATCCGGCCGGCTGCGATGCGTCCCAGCGCGCCGACCACCTGCGTGGCGGTGACCAGGACACCGGCGCTCAGGGGCGACCACCCGTGCCCGACGATCAACCATGCCGGAACGAAGGTCCACAGCATCGACTGCGGGATCACCAGCAGGACGCTCACCGCGTGGATCCGCTGCAGAAATGTCGCCCCGCGATACGGATTCGCCGACGAGGCCGAACCGGCGCCGCGTCCGATCGGCGGATCGATGATCCCGAAGACCACGGCGATCAGCCCGAGCGCGGTGACGGCGACCGGCACCGCGAAGGCCGCCGTCAGTCCGGCCCGTGCGGCGAGCACCGGCATGGTGAGCGCGCAGACGGCGATGCCCAGTGGCTGCGCCATCTGCCGGATGCCCATCGCGGTGCCGCGCGAGGAGGCCGGGAACCATCCGACCACGATCCGTCCACTCGCACCGTTCGCCGCGCCCAGCCCGCCCACCAGCAGGGCCGCGGCCAGCGCGGTGAAGCCCGCGCCCGCCGCCGCGGCGGCCAGTGCGCCGATCGTTCCGGCCAGAGTGATCAGCAGGGAGACCGTCAGGACTCGGCGCTCGCCGAAGCGGTCCAGCGCCGCACCCCAGACGATGATCGTGAGGGTCAGGCCGATCGTCGGGATCGCCGCGAGCGTGGCCGCCGACGAGAGCGACATTCCCTGCGACCGATGCAGTTCTGGAATCACATAGGCCACTCCGGATGTGGCGCACGTCGTAGTCATCGCCGCCAGGAGCGAGCAGGCGAGCATCGTCCACGCTCTGACATCGGAGATGGATTCGGGGCGTCCCGGCATCATCGGCCTCCCGGTTGATCGGGTGAGACGCTGCGCCTTTGCGTAGCGTCTCACATAGTGATATATCCGTTTCACATTCTAGAACTGTCCGACTCGTGCGTTAGCCTTGGGGCTATGAAATTGGGTCGTGTAGCCAGTCCTGACGGTGTCGCTTTCGTCGCCGTCGAAGGTGAGCCCGGGCAGGAGACGGCCCGGGAGATCGCTGAACATCCCTTCGGAACGCCCACGTTCACGGGGCGCTCATGGCAGTTGTCGCAGACGCGCATCCTCGCGCCGATCCTCGCGACCAAGATCATCGCCATCGGCAAGAACTACGCCGCGCACGCAGCCGAGATGGGCGGCGAGGCGCCGGCGGATCCGGTCATCTTCATGAAGCCGAACACCTCGATCATCGGTCCGGAGGCGCCCATCGTCCGCCCGCCGTCGTCCGAGCGCGTCGATTACGAGGGCGAACTCGCGATCGTGATCGGGCGCCCGTGCAAAGACGTCCCGGCGGCCAAGGCGGGCGAGGTGATCCTCGGTTACACGGTGGCGAACGATGTGACCGCCCGCGACCAGCAGCAGCACGACGGCCAGTGGACGAGGGGCAAGGGCTACGACACCTTCTGTCCGCTGGGGCCGTGGATCGTCACCGACTTCGACCCCTCCGACGTCCAGATCAAGACCGAGCTCGACGGTGAGGTGAAGCAGTCGAGCCGGACCTCGCTCATGCTGCACAGTGTCGGAGAGATCGTCGAATGGGTGTCGCGTGTGATGACGCTGCTGCCGGGCGACGTCATACTCACGGGCACCCCGGAGGGGATCGGGCCGATGACCGCCGGTCAGCGCGTCTCGGTCTCCGTGGAGGGTATCGGGACGCTGAGCAACCCGGTGGTCGACAAGTGACCCGGCCCGCGCCGGCACGGCCTCAGACAGTGCGCGTCAACGGGATCAATGTGTCGTACACCGATGCCGGGTCGGGGCCTCTGGTGGTCATGGTGATGGGTACTGGGAGTCCCGGACGCGTGTGGCATGCGCACCAGCAGCCGGCACTCCTCAAGGCGGGCTACCGCGTCGTCACCTTCGACAACCGGGGTATCGCGCCCTCCAGCGAATGTGCCGAGGGCTTCTCGCTCGCCGACATGGTCGCCGACACCGCCGCCCTGATCGAGCATCTGGGCGGTCCCGCGCGGGTGGTCGGGACGTCGCTGGGCGCTCGGATCGCCCAGGAACTGGCGCTCGCCCGGCCGGATCTGGTGACTGCGGCGGTGATGCTCGCCACCTACGGGCGTCCGACCCCGATGCTCGAGGCCTTCTCGGCGGGGGAGCGGGAACTGTTCGACAAGAACATCACACTGCCCGATTCGTACCACGCCGCGCTCACGGCACATATGAATCTCTCGCCGCACACGCTCGCCGACGACCGCTCGGCGCGCGACTGGCTCGACATCATCGGCTTCAGCGGCCAGACGCGCGCGCCCGGCGTCCGCGCCCAGCTCGCGTTGCACGACCGCGAGCAGAACCGCCTTTCCGCGTACCGCGACATCGCGGCGCCGTGCCTCGTCGTGGGGTTCGCCGACGACCGGACGCTTCCGGCCTACCTGGCCAAAGAGGTATCCGAGGCGATTCCGGACGCCGAGTACCGTGAGGTGGCGCGAGCCGGTCACTACGGATACATCGAGCAGCCCGACGAGGTGAATTCGCTTATCCTCGAGTTCCTCAGCCGCCACAGATGATGGCGGGATCGGTGCGTGCACAGGGAGTCGCTCATGCCCCACAGTCAGCCGGGTGGGACCGGCCACCTTCTCCAGCGGACCTTCTTCGCGAGTGAAACCGCTCGCGTCGCCCCCGCCCTGTACGCCGATGCAGGCGGAACACCGGTCCGGGTGGAGCGTGACTGTGCGGTCCTGTCCGACGGTTCTCGGCTGAGCACCGACACCTACTTCGGTCGGTTCGCCGCCGCGTACTGGCAGCGGTACACCGACGTCGGGACGGTCGCCGTCGAGTTCGATTACTCATGCGACGACGGCGCCGAACTCACCGTCGCCACCCGTGCCTCCGACATCAGCGGGCGGATACGGCCGCTGACCGTGGTCGGTCTCACCGGTGCGGGCCGCGCCGTGGTGGAGGTGCAGATCGATCGCTACCTCGACGGCGGTGCCGCGTGGTTCGACCTCGCGGTCGTCGGTGGCCGAGCGCGCGTGTGGAACGCCCGGTGGACTACGGCGGTCGAGCCGGTCCGCGACCGCCGGGTCAGTGTGGTGATCTGCACGTTCAACCGTCCCGACGACGCTGTCGCCACGGTCGGCGCCGTCGCTCGTGACGCCGATCTCGCCGAGCGCGTCGAGACGGTTCACCTCGTCGACCAGGGCACACGCCGGGTCGCCGACGCCGCGGGCCTCGACGATCTGAGGGCCGACCTCGGCAGCCGGCTCGACTATGTCAACCAGGCCAATCTCGGTGGCAGCGGCGGTTTCTCGCGGGGAATCTACGAGGCGACCGCGGCCGGCCGACCGCTGACCGACGTGCTGGTGATGGACGACGACATCCTCTGCGAGTCGGAGTCGATCCTGCGGATGACCTCGTTCGCGCGATTCGCGCGGGAACCGATGCTGGTCGGTGCGCAGATGCTGCTGCTGTCGGAGACGACGCGCATCCACATGACGGCGGAGACCGACGATCTCGATCACCTGACGTGTGCCGACCCGCCGCCCAACGCCCGCCGCGGTGTCGACGCGCTCGAGTTCCGGCAGGACGTGCGTGTGATCGCCGGGTACAACGCCTGGTGGTCGTGCCTGATCCCGCGGGAGGCGATCGACGCGGTGGGTCTGCCGATGCCGTACTTCATCAAGTGGGACGACATCGAGTACGGCGTACGGTGCCGTCGAGCGGGCTTTCCCACGGTCACGCTGCCCAACGCCGGCGTCTGGCACGCCGACTTCCATCTCAAAGACGTCGACGACTGGTCGTCGTACTTCGGTCAGCGCAATGTACTGATCTCGGCGGCCATCCATTCGCGGTTCGACGGCAAGACGATCTCCGCGACCGTCGCGGAGCACATCGGCGAGTTGATCGTCGGCCTCAAGTACGGGCAGGCGGCGATCGAACTGCGGGCGGTCCGTGACTTTCTCGCCGGGCCGTACGTGCTCGCCGACGGCGGCCGAGCCAAGCTCGCCGAGATCAACGCGCTGCGTAGCGAGTACGACGACACCAGGCTGCGGCCCGCGTCTGAGATCGCGGACCTGCCGGTGATCCCGCGGCCGCCGGCGCCCGCGAAGAAGTGGGAACGGCGGGTGCTGGTGAAGCGCGCCGCGCAGCAGTTGCTCGGTCGGCGGGCGCCCGGGCGGGTGGCGATAGGCGCCGACGACGGAGCCTGGTGGCACGTCGGACGGTTCACCTCAGCGGTGGTCACCGACGCCTCGCAGACCGGCGTGCGGGTTCGCACATACGATCGCGCGACCAGTGTGGCGCAGGGCAGGGAGCTCGCCACGCTGTGCTGGCGACTGCGGCGGCAGGCCCCGGAACTCCAGCGCGCCTGGCGCGAAGCAGTGCCGCAGCTCACGAGCAGGGAGAACTGGGAACGACTGTTCGCAACGGACTGACTACCATTACGGCCATGACCAGTGCCGAGAACGTCCGCGTCCGCTTCTGTCCCTCCCCAACCGGAACTCCGCACGTCGGACTCGCCCGGACCGCGCTGTTCAACTTCGCTCAGGCGCGTCACGTCGGCGGCACCTTCGTCTTCCGGATCGAGGACACCGACGCGGCGCGTGACAGCCAGGAGTCGTACGACGCCATCCTCGACGCCCTGCGCTGGCTCGGATTGGAGTGGGACGAGGGACCCGAGGTCGGCGGCCCCTACGGACCGTACCGGCAGTCGGAGCGTAAGCAGATTCACCGCGATGTGGTCGTCCGGCTGCTCGAGGCGGGGGAGGCGTACGAGGCCTACTCCACCAACGAGGAGGTGGAGGCGCGGCACAAGGCGGCCGGACGCGACCCCAAGCTCGGCTACGACAACTTCGACCGTGATCTCACCGACGCGCAGCGCGCGGAGTTCCGTGCGCAGGGCCGCAAGCCGGTGATCCGGCTGCGGATGCCCGACGAGGACCTGACGTGGGACGACCTGGTTCGCGGCACCACCACGATCAAGGCGGGGACGGTGCCCGACTTCGCGCTCACTCGCGCCGCCCGCGGGGACGACGAGATCGGCGATCCGCTGTACACACTGGTGAACCCGGTGGACGACGCGATGATGAAGATCACGCACGTCCTGCGCGGCGAAGACCTCCTTCCGTCGACGCCCCGGCAGATCGCGCTGTACCGCGCACTGATGAGGCTCGGCGTGGCCGACCGCGTTCCCGAGTTCGGCCACCTGCCCTTCGTCATGGGTGAGGGCAACAAGAAGCTCTCCAAGCGCGACCCCGAGTCGAGTCTGTTCCACCACCGTGATCGGGGATTCATCCCCGAGGGTCTGCTCAACTACCTGGCCCTGCTGGGGTGGGGAATCTCCGCCGACCACGACATCTTCACGCTCGACGAGATGGTCGAGGCATTCGACGTCCGCAACGTGAATTCGAATCCCGCTCGCTTCGACCAGAAGAAGGCCGACTCCATCAATGCCGAGCACATCCGCCGGCTCGACTCCGCCGACTTCGCCGACCGACTGCAGAAGTTCCTGATCGACGGGGGCCGGTTGTCCGGGCCGGTCGACGCCGGCCGGTGGGCGGTGATCGCCGACCTCGTCCAGACGCGCATTCAAGTGCTCGGCGACGCGTGGGATCTCATCAAATTCCTGTTCGTGTCCGACGACGACTTCACCTACGACGAGAAATCTGTGAAGAAGAACCTCGGCGGGGAGGCCACCGGCGTGCTCGACGCGGCGATCGCGGCGTGCGAGGCGGTAGATCTCTGGGAGACCGCGGCCCTCGAGTCGGCTCTCAAGGAGGCTCTCGTCGACGGTCTGGAGCTCAAGCCGCGCAAGGCCTTCGGGCCCGTGCGCGTCGGTGTCACCGGTGCCGCGGTGAGCCCGCCGCTGTACGAATCGATGGAGTTGCTGGGGCGAGAGAAGTCGCTGGCTCGACTCCGCCAGGCGCGCGAACTGTCGGCTTCGCTCTGATCACCTCGGCTGGTCGGGCGCCCTGAACGGGCCCCTGACCAGCCGATTTGTGTTTAGGGTGGGTGGTGTTGGTATTGTTCTTCCCGGCCCGGAAAGCGGAACGGCAGCGCCAAGCCCAACGGATTCCGGTTCAAACCCTTGGGGTATGGTGTAATTGGCAACACAGCTGATTCTGGTTCAGCCATTCTAGGTTCGAGTCCTGGTACCCCAGCGAAGTACACGGATGTTATTCTGTGTGCCTCACAATTCAACAGAGTTGATCTAGGGCCCCGTCGTCTAGCGGCCTAGGACGCCGCCCTCTCAAGGCGGTAGCGCGGGTTCGAATCCCGTCGGGGCTACAGAAGAAGACCCCCGGTCATGAAGTGGAATTCATGACCGGGGTTCTTCTCTTTCGGCGTCCTCGATACACCATCCTTCACTGTGCCATTGACAACTGGCGCAGTGAGTGATGTTGTTCAGAGATGGGAAGTTGCGCGAATCACTCAGGTCCGGATCCGGTGTCTGGAATCACTGGTCGGCGCTCCGGGAGCCTCGACAGCGCGACGGGGGCGCACTGATGTACGGCGTCGACCGGCTTCTTCATCGTCTGGTCCGCGACCCGCGCTCAGTCGGTGCCGACGCGGTCGTCACCGGTGCGGGCAGCGGGATCGGGAGGGCCTTCGCACTCGAACTCGCCCGCCGGGGCGGTGATGTGGTCTGTGCCGACATCGACGCCGAGCGCGCCGCCGAGACCGTCGCGCTCATCGCCGCCGAGACCGGCCGCAGCGCCCCCGCGGTCCGATGCGATGTGGCCGATCGGGCCGATGTCGAGGCGCTGGTGACCGTCGTCTGCGATGTCTTCTCCGGGGCGCCGACACTCGTCGTCAACAACGCCGGAGTCGGAATCGGCGGCGAACCGGTGGGGCAGGTGGGCCTCGACGACTGGGACTGGGCGCTGGGAATCAATCTCTGGGGCGTGATCCACGGATGCGAACTCTTCGCCCCCGTGCTCCGCGCGGCCGGCCGCGGCGGAATCATCAACGTCGCGTCCGCGGCGGGGTTCGCCGCGGCACCGTCGATGGGGCCGTACAACGTCTCCAAAGCCGGCGTCATGTCGCTGTCGGAGACCCTCGCAGCCGAGCTCGCGGGGTCGGGCGTCGGAGTCACGGTGCTCTGCCCGACGTTCGTCAAGACCAATGTCGCGCGGGACGGCCGGATCACCGAGGCCGGACAGAATCTGGCCGGCCGGCTGATGGAACTGACCGGAACCTCGCCGCAGTCCGTCGCCGCCATGACCCTGGACGCCCACGATCTCGGACGGCTGTACGTGCTCCCGCAACTCGACGCCAACGTGATCTGGCGTCTCAAGCGTTTTCTCCCCGTCCCGTACGCCCGCGGTCTCGGCGTGCTGGGCCGCTTCCTGCCGGCCGCCTGACCGACAGTCTCATCGCATCCAACGAAAGGACCGGCCATGGCCATGGACTTCGACAGCATGCTCCAGAAGATCAAAGACCGGCAGTGGGCGCTCGCCGACATCGACTGGGACGCACCGGGCGCCGAACTGATCGAGCCGGAACTGCATGCGAAGCTCAAGCCGTTCATCTCCGATCTGATGTGGATCGAGAACGTCGGTGCGCGCGGATTCGCGGCGATGGCGAAGAAGGCTCCCGACGCCACCCTCAAGAGCATCTACGAGCACTTCCACGCGGAGGAACAGAAGCACGCGAACGCCGAGCTGGCGCTGATGCGGCGCTGGGGGATGCTCGACGACGATGAGATCCCGTCGCCCAACGTGAACGTTCAGCTGGTGATCAACTGGCTCGATCGTTACTCCGACGGACTGTCGCTGTCGTTCCTGGGCACGGTGATTCCGATGCTGGAGGTGGCGCTCGACGGTGCGCTCATCAAGTTCATCACCGACGAGGTGAAGGACCCGGTGGCGCAGGAGGTGTTCAAGCGGATCAACTCCGACGAATCACGCCACCTGGCAGTGGATTTCGAGGTGATGGACATGTTGGGCCACGCCAGTCTGCGTCGGCGCACGATCGACTTCGTCGGCGGATGGGCGCAGCCCTCTCTGCTCATCGGACTGCTGACATACCTTCCGCTGCTGAACAAGATGCGCGACAACATCGTCGCGATGGGCGTCGACGAGCAACGTCTCTACAGCGCGATGAAGCGCTACCGCTCGGTCGGGCGGCGCAGCGAGTACACCCGCAGACTGCCGATGTTCCGTTTCGTCGCCACACACGGCGCTCTGGTGACCAATCGTGACAACGTCGCCTATCACGCGGTCGCCGATTCGCTGGTGACGGTGACGAACTGGATTCCCGTGTCGCTGGTGAGGCGAACACCGACGTGGTCGCGGGAGTTGACCTACGAGCCCACGGCCTGACGGGAGACCACCATGACACTCTCAGTGGCCGTCATCGGAGCCGGATTCGCCGGTATCGGCGCCGCGATCAGACTCAAAGACAAGGGCATCGACGAATTCGTCGTGTTCGAACGGGACACCGCGATCGGCGGGACGTGGCGCGACAACACCTATCCCGGTGCCGCGTGCGATATTCCGTCCCAGCTGTACTCGTACAGCTTCGCTCCCAATCCGGAGTGGTCGCACACCTATTCCGGCAGCCGCGAGATCCTCGATTACATCGAAGAGATGGCCGACGCCGCCCGAGTGCGCGAACACATCCGGTTCGAGCACACCGTCTGCGGCCTGGACTACGATGCGGCCTCGGGTGAATGGACGATCTCCTTCGAGCACCTCGCACCTGTTCGGGCGCGGTCGGTGATCCTGGCGTCCGGCCCGCTCGCCAATCCCTCGTTCCCGGACATCCGCGGAATAGACGACTACGAAGGTCATCGGATCCACAGTGCCCGATGGGACCACGACTACGACTTCACCGGCAAACGGGTGGCGGTGGTGGGTACCGGGGCCAGCGCCGTCCAGATCGTGCCCGAGTTGGTGAAACAGGCGGCTTCGGTGAAGGTCTTCCAGCGGACCCCCGGCTGGGTTCTGCCGCGCGTCGACGTCAAGACCGGCAGGCTGACCAAGACCGCATACCGATCGATTCCCGGAGCCCAGAAGCTGGTCCGTTCGGCATGGTTCTGGGGACACGAATCCATCGCGCTCGGCGTGGTCTGGAACACTCCGCTCACCCGCGCGGTGGAAGCGGCGAGCAAGCTGTACCTGCGGTCGCAGGTGTCCGACCCGTGGCTCCGGCGCCAACTCACCCCGGACTTCGCAGCCGGCTGCAAGCGGCTGTTGATGACCACCGACTACTATTCGGCGCTTCAGCAGGACAATTGCAAGCTGGTCACCTGGCCGATCGCCCGGATCGCACCCCAGGGGATCCGGACGGTCGAGGGTATCGAGCACCAGGCCGACTGCATCGTCTTCGCGACCGGGTTCGACGTGGCGAAGGCGGGCACGCCGATACCGGTGACGGGTCTGGACGGACGGGTCCTCGCCGACGAATGGCGAGGCGGTGCGTACGCGTACCGCAGCGTCGCGGTGTCGGGGTACCCCAATCTGTTCTTCACGTTCGGACCCAACTCCGGCCCGGGCCACAACTCCGCGTTGGTGTACATGGAGGCCCAGATCGAATACATCACCGACGCCATCGGGCGACTGCTGGCGGCCGACTGGAAGGCACTCGACGTCCGGGCCGACGTCCAGCGGGCCTACAACGACGACATTCAGCGGCGGCTGGGCGCCACCACGTGGAACTCCGGTTGTCGGAGCTGGTATCTCACCGATGACGGCTTCAACGCGACGATGTATCCGGGATTCGCGACCCAGTACGTCCGTCAGCTCCGCAGGGTGGATCTACGCGACTACCGAATCCTGGTGCACGCGTCGGGGCGGGGCGCCGATGCCGAGATGGCGGGCGGCCGCGGCGGAGGCTCCGATGCCGCCCGTGCGGTCGATCCCGGTCTGCGGGGTCGGAGGCGACCCGTGGGTGCCGGATAACATCTGCGCATGACCGAGTACCGGATCGACGACCTCGCTCGCATATCCGGGGTCACCACCCGCAACATCCGCGGCTATCAAGAGCACGGCCTCCTGCCGCGTCCGGTGCGTCGAGGCAGGGTGGCGATCTACACGGAGAAGCACCTGAGCAGACTCCGCGCGATCGACAAACTGCTGCGCAACGGGTTCACGCTCAAGCACATCGCGACCTTCCTGACGAATCCGCGGGCACTCGTCGGCGAGGCTCTGGAACTGACCGAGATCCTCGACGAGCCGTGGGCGAGTACGGAACGGACCGTGTTCGACCGCCCGGCGCTCGAGCGTCTGTTCGGAACCGTCGACGACGCAGACGTGCAGGCGTTGCTCGGCGCGGGCCTGCTGGAGGAGACCGCCGACGGCGCGGCGTATGAGACCGGCGATCCTCGGAGCCTCCGCAATCTCGCGCGGCTCGTCGAACAGGGAATGCGACTGACGGTGCTGGCCGACGTGCACCGTCGGTTCGCCGAGAAGGTCGCCGAGGCCGCCGAGATCCTGATGGTCTCCGCACGGGAAGAGGTGGACCGCAGGCGCGGCCCGGGATGGGTGCCTGCCGACCAGGACGAGGCGTCCTGGGCGGCCTCACTGCTGGGGACGATGCGTGCGGTCGGTACGCAGAATGCACACGCCACCCTCGACCGGTGCCTCGACGGAGCGCTCGACCACGAACTCAGAGTCCATCAGCACGCGGCCGGGGAACGCGAGTCTCAGTCGTCGAGCCACTGAACAGATCCATTCGGCGAACCGGGTCACAGACTGCCTGCAGGCGACCGCGTCGTGCGGGTGTGTCATACGAACAGATGCTGCCCGCGAGGACGAGGCTCGCCTCATCTCTCGCGGCACTACGCTGAAACGCGGCAAAAGTGAGTTTCGTCTCGTACGTGTCAGTGTTCTGATCGTATCGGAGGTCGTGTCATGGATCAGACGCCGCCGCCCCGGCGCCACCTGCAGGTTGGTACCCGGACCCGGAGGATCCTCAACTGCTTCGAAGGTGGGACGGTGCAGCGTGGACCGACGATGCCCGGTTCGTCTTCGATCAGCCGACCGGTCAACAGCCGGTGGGTCCCCCGGGGTCGGTGGCGACGACGGGCCGGCGTAGCAGACGTGGGTGGTGGATCGCCGCCGTCGTGGCTGCGGTCGTCGCGGTTGTCGGGGTGATCGCCGCCGTGGGCTTCGGTACACGGTCGACTCCCACGCAGTCGGCGTCGACGACCGCCGGCGATACCTATTCCTATGCCACTGACACCTCGACGACCGTGGATGCGGCCGCCGCCGCTGCGGCAGCCAGTTCTGAGGCCGCACACTCCTCAAAGGTCCGGGACAAGACCAACTACCGAACGACCACCTCGCGTGACTGGCAATTGGTGGCGAAGAACGGTTACCGCCATCTCGGCGAAATGTACATCGTGTACGGCCGGGTGACTCAGGCCGATTCAGGCACCGGTGCGTCGGCGATCCGGGTGGATACCGATGGGGAACAGGTCGAAAGTTATGACTACGACATCAACACGATGATCACTGAGGGGACTCCCGGGTTGTTCAGTGACACCGTGAAAGACGACCCTCGTGAAACTCTGGGTTGAGGTGGACGGATCGACGACCTACGACACGACGATGGGCGGAAGCGTCACGGCGCTGGCGGCGACCGCATACTTCATCGAGCCGTACGGCACAGCCGAGTAGCCGTCAGTCCCGGTGAGCCGGTCCGCCCTCGTGGCTTGCCACGTCAGAGCCACTGAGCCGTCGACCCCGCCACGGGCATCGACGGGAGGTTCAGCTTCCGGTGATCCCACGAGCGGATCCTTGACGGCACCAGGCGCACCGCGACCCTCTTGTTCATCATCGCTTCGACGGCGGGCTGGAGATCGTCGCTGTACGGCCCGGTGTACCGCTCCCACACGCTGATGCCGACCTTGAGGCAGCTCTCGACGTCGTCGTAGACCTCGACGGTGCCTTCGATGCTGACGCCGCGCAGAGTGTCGTAGGTGTCGCCGTCCTCGATCAGGACCGTCGCGTGCGGGTCGCGGCGGAGATTGACCACCTTCTGCGACTTCGCCTTGGTCTCGAACCAGATCTCGCCGTCGATCACGCCGTACCACATGGCGGTGAGGTGGATCGCGTCCTCGCCGTGCGTTCCGAGAGTGGCGACCCGGTGGCGGTTGATGAATTCCTCGATCTCGTCGTCGCTCATGACGATCGCCGCGCGTTGGTTGATTCCCATGATCCGACGTTATCGTCTCGCCCGTCGGGCTGCCGCGGTCGACTCAGATCTGTGCCGGTGTCTTGAGTTTCGCGCTGATGGCGTCGGCGGCCGCCACCAGGTCGGTGGCCAGCCGGTCGCCGGGACGGCGGCCCATCCGGTCGACGGGTCCGGACACCGACACCGCGGCCACGACGGCGCCGGAGGCGTCCCGCACGGGTGCGGAGATGCTCGCCACGCCCGCAGCGCGTTCGGCGACGCTCTGCGCCCATCCTCGCCTGCGGATCTCGGCGAGCGTCCGCTCGGAGTAGACGGCGTCGGCGAGGAGACTGCGGAGAGTGTCGGGATCGGACCAGGCGGCGAGCACCTTGGCCGCCGAGCCCGCGGACATCGGCAGCCGCGTGCCCTCCGGAACGGTGTCGCGCAGACCGGTCGGCGGCTCCACGGCCGCGATGCAGACGCGATCGGCGCCCTCGCGGCGATAGAGCTGCACCGACTCGCCGGTGGACTCCTGCAGGCGGGGGAGCACCATCAGGGCGGCTTCGCGGACGGTGTCGCGGGCGGTCGCGGCGAGCCTGCCGAGAGTGGGACCGGGAATCCACCGGCCGCTGTCGTCGCGCGCGACCAACTGGTGCACTTCGAGCCCGACGGCCAGCCGGTGGGCGGTGGCCCGGGGCAGCCCGGTCGCGTCGCACAGCTCGCCCAAGTTGCACGGCTGCTCCGACACCGTGTGCAGAATCATCACGGATTTGTCCAGCACGCCGATTCCGCTATCCTTTCCCATAGGACGATATTAACCGTCCAAATACTGAGATTGAAAGTCGAGGGGCGCAGGCCCGGCCGAGGTGGTCCACAGCCCGGACCTCCCGGTCGCGTCTCCCGACTCGAAGTGGAACTACTAGAAGATGCGAGTGAGCTCATGACGCAGAGCGCCGGAAATCCGCGCACGCTGGCCGAGAAGGTCTGGGACGACCACGTCGTCGTTCCGGGAGAGGCCGATGCGAGCGGCAACACCAACCCCGACCTGATCTACATCGACCTGCACCTCGTGCACGAGGTGACCAGTCCGCAGGCCTTCGACGGCCTCCGGATGGCCGGCCGGAAGCTGCGTCGACCGGACCTCACCATCGCCACCGAGGACCACAACGTCCCGACCGTCGACATCTTCAGCCCGATCGCCGATCAGGTCTCGGCCCTGCAGGTGGAGACGCTGCGCAAGAATTGCGAGGAGTTCGGCGTCCGCCTCTACCCGATGGGCGACGCGGAACAGGGCATCGTGCACGTCGTCGGTCCCCAGCTGGGACTGACCCAGCCCGGCATGACCGTCGTCTGCGGCGACAGCCACACCTCCACTCACGGCGCCTTCGGCGCGCTGGCGATGGGGATCGGCACCTCCGAGGTGGAGCATGTGATGGCCACCCAGACGCTGTCGCTGCGGCCGTTCAAGACGATGGCGATCACCGTCGACGGCGAACTGCCGCCCGGCGTCACGAGCAAGGATCTGATCCTGGCCGTGATCGCGGAGATCGGCACCGGCGGGGGACAGGGACACGTGCTGGAGTACCGCGGTCCGGCGATCGAGAAGCTCTCGATGGAGGCCCGGATGACGATCTGCAACATGTCGATCGAGGCGGGTGCCCGGGCCGGCATGATCGCGCCGGACGAGGTGACCTACGAGTTCCTCAAGGGCCGTCCGCATGCACCGACCGGCGACGACTGGGATGCGGCCGTGGAGTACTGGAACTCGCTGCGGACCGACGAGGGTGCGGTCTTCGACCGCGAGGTCCACATCGACGCCTCCGCCTTGACGCCCTTCGTCACCTGGGGTACCAACCCCGGCCAGGGTCTGCCGTTGGGTGCGAACGTGCCGGATCCGGCCGACATCACCGACGAGACCGAGGCGCAGACGGCCGCTCGGGCGCTCGAGTACATGGACTTGACGCCCGGCATGCCGCTGCGCGAAGTCAAGGTCGACACCGTCTTCGTCGGCTCATGCACCAACGGACGCATCGAAGATCTGCGGGCGGTCGCGGAGGTTCTCAAGGGCCGCAAGGTGGCCGACGGAATGCGGATGCTGGTGGTGCCCGGTTCCATGAAGGTCCGTGCGCAGGCCGACGCGGAGGGACTCGGCGAGATCTTCGAGGCAGCCGGCGCCGAATGGCGGATGGCGGGTTGCTCGATGTGCCTGGGAATGAACCCGGACCAGCTCTCGCCGGGCGAGCGCTGCGCGTCGACGTCGAACCGCAACTTCGAGGGTCGCCAGGGCAAGGGCGGCCGCACGCATCTGGTGTCGCCGGCCGTCGCCGCCGCGACCGCCGTGCGCGGCACGCTCGCCGCCCCCGCCGATCTGGACTGACCGAGCCTCTCCAAGGCCTGACTAGGAGTCAAACACGATGGAACCGTTCATCACCCACACCGGTGTCGGAGTTCCGTTGCAGCGCAGCAACGTCGACACCGATCAGATCATCCCCGCCGTCTACCTCAAGCGCGTCACACGAACCGGATTCGAGGACGGCCTGTTCGCCGGATGGCGAGGCGACCCCGACTTCATTCTCAACAACGAGCCCTGGAGCAAGGGGTCGGTGCTCGTCGCCGGACCGGATTTCGGCACCGGCTCCTCGCGTGAGCACGCCGTCTGGGCACTCATGGACTTCGGCTTCCGCGTCGTCATCTCGTCGCGCTTCGCCGATATCTTCCGCGGCAATTCCGGCAAGGCCGGGCTGGTGGCCGCACAGGTGGCCCAGTCCGACGTCGAGCTGCTGTGGAAGCGGCTCGAGGCCGAGCCGGGACTGGAGCTGACGGTCAGTCTGGAGGACAAGACCGTCACCGCGGGCGATCTCGTGGTGCCGCTGCAGATCGACGATTACACGCGCTGGCGCCTGATGGAGGGACTCGACGACATCGGGCTGACCCTCCGCCAGACGGATGCGATCGCCGAGTACGAGTCGCGGCGTCCGTCGTTCAAGCCGACCACCCTGCCCTGACCTGCGATCGCGGGCGCTGAAGCCTCACGGCGAGAATCGATTTCGACGCTCGCCGTGAGGCTTGCGTTCTGCGGCCGAACTTCTCATGTGAATTTGCGCTGGTTGGCTTATTTTGCGCCACGATCCGTTTACCGTGTGGATTAGCTGGCACGCCCGGCCAGTGTGAATCCTGCGGAGGTACGGATGAACAAGGCAGAACTCATCGAGGAACTCACCAAAAGACTCGATGCGGACAGGAAGACAGCCACCAACTTCGTCGAGCAGGCGATCGACACCATCGTTCGCGCCGTGAACAAGGGTGAGAGCGTCACGATCACCGGTTTCGGCGTCTTCGAGAAGCGCCGTCGTGCAGCGCGCGTGGCACGCAATCCCCGCACCGGAGAAACGGTGAAGGTGAAGGCCACGTCGATCCCGGCCTTCCGGCCGGGTGCTCAGTTCAAGGCGATCGTCTCCGGCAAGCAGAAGCTCAAGTCGGGGCAGCCCGCGGTGAAGCGCGCGTCGGCGACACCGGCCGCCGGTTCCGGAACCGCCAAGAAGGCCGCACCGGCTAAGTCCACCGCTGCGGCGAAGAAGACCACCGCGGCGAAGAAGACGACGGCCAAGAAGACGACGGCCACGAAGACCACGGCCGCGAAGAAGACGGCCGCCACGAAGGCCGCCGCGAAGAAGACAACGCCGGCGAAGAAGACCGCCGCCGCGAAGAAGGCGCCCGCGAAGAAGACCGCGGCCAAGAAGACGGCTCCGGCGAAGACCGCCGGCGCGGGTACGACGGCCACGAGCGCCGCGGCCGAGAAGACGGCACCGGCGAAGAAGGCGACAGCCAAGAAGACCGCTGCTGCCAAGAAGACGACGGCGGCCAAGAAGTCCGCTCCGGCGAAGAAGGCCGCCGCCAAGAAGTCCGCACCGACGAAGGGCGCCGACGACTGACCGAATCCACCTGCCGCCAAAGGGTATTGCGCACTTCGGCCCCTGTCCGCACGATGTGGACGGGGGCCGAAGTGCGTCCGGTGTGTCAGTCGGCGAGCGGACTGGGGATGTGATCGGCGGCGACGAGATCGCCGTCGCGCGTGGTCAGCACCCATACGCTGCCCTTGCGGTTGTCCGCTTCGGGCAACTCCACACCGTCGGCCTCGGCCCACCGGTGCAGCAACGGTGCGATGACTCCGCCCTGACTGCACACCGCGTGCACCGACCCAGTCTTGCTCGCCAGTCGTCGAATCCTGCGGTAGGCCTCGTCCGGAGCCGCCTCGAAGGACTCCTCCGACAGTGCAGGTTCCAGCTTCACCTCGGTGCGCAGCGATTCGGCCAGCGGCGCGAGAGTGTCGACGCACCGTGTCCGGTCGGCGGCGTGCAGGCGGTGCGCGCCGAAGAGGGGGAGCAGCTCACGGATCGCCGCGGCCTGGGCCACCCCGCACGTGTCGAGCGGCCGCAGGCGATCGTCGCCGGTGAAGTCCCTGCGGCTCCCCGCCGACGCATGCCGGAGAACGATCAGTGTATGCAGCTCTCGCACCGGCCGGGAGGCGAAGGTGTGCAGCACATCGCGATCGGCGTCGTAGCTGACCGCGTCGATCGCGTCGGCCACCGGAAGCCACTTCAGATCGTCGCATTCGCGGTTGGCGTGGAACCCTCCGCCGACGGCCTCCACCGCCCAATAGGAGACCCGTTTCGGTACCCCCGAGGCCAGACGGTAGCCGACAGTGCGCAGCCGGTGTCCCAACCGCACCTCGTAGCCGGTCTCTTCGACGAGCTCCCGCGCGGCCGTCACCGGCAGGATCTCGCCGCGTTCGGCCTTTCCCTTGGGCAGCGACCAGTCGTCGTAGCGCCGCCGGTGAACCAGCGCCACCTTCACGCCGGCCGACTTGCTCGGCTTCCAGAGGACGCCGCCTCCGGCCCACACGGTACGGGTCGGCCGGCTCATCAGGATCCAGTCGGGTCGGCGTGGTGGCGTTGACGGGTCATCATCTGTCGCTGGTGGTCGCGGACCTGCTCACCGGCCGCCGGCTGGGCCCGCCAGGTGCCGTCCGGCTGCAGTTCCCAGCAGCGGGTCCGGGGATCGAGCGCCGACTCGAAGATGTCCTCCAGATCGGCGGCCAGCCTGCGGTCACGGACCTGCACCATCACCTCGACACGTCGATCGAGGTTGCGGTGCATCATGTCGGCGCTGCCGATCCAGTACTCGTTCTGGGCACCGAACTGCAGGATCCGTGAATGCTCCAGGAACTCGCCGAGAATCGACCGGACGACGATGTTCTCGCTGAGTCCCTCCACACCCGGTCGCAGCGCGCAGATGCCCCGCACCACTACGTCGACGCGAACGCCCGCCTGTGAGGCCCGGTACAGCGCGTCGATCACCTGCTCGTCGACCAGCGCGTTGGCCTTGAGCCGGATGAGTGCCCCCGGATCTCCGGACCGGTGGGCCGCGATCTCGCCCTCGATCCGCTCGATGATGCCGGTGCGGATGCCGTGGGGCGCCACCAGCAGATTCCGGTACTCCTGCTTGCGCGAGTAGCCGGTGAGCGTGTTGAACAGGTCGGTGAGGTCCGAGCCGATCTCCGGTGCGGCGGTGAATAGACCGACGTCTTCGTACAGCCGTGCCGTCTTCGGGTTGTAGTTGCCCGTGCCGATGTGGCAGTAGCGGCGAAGGGTCGAGCCCTCGCGACGGATCACCAGGCAGGTTTTGCAATGCGTCTTGAGACCGACGAGCCCGTAGACGACGTGCACCCCGGCCTGTTCCAGAGTGCGCGCCCAGCGGATGTTGGCCTGTTCGTCGAACCGTGCCTTGAGTTCCACCAGCGCCACCACCTGTTTGCCCGCGGCCGCGGCGTCGATCAGCGCGTTGACGATGGGCGAGTCGCCCGAGGTGCGGTACAGGGTCTGCTTGATGGCCAGCACGTGCGGATCGGCGGCCGCCTGCTCGATGAATCGCTGGACGCTGGTGGAGAACGAGTCGTAGGGGTGATGCACCAGCACGTCGCCGTCGCGCAGGGTCGAGAAGATGCTCTTCGGCGTCTCCCGCTCACCGAACGCCGGGTGGGTGGCCGGCACGAACGGACGCTCCTTCAACTGCGGCCGGTCGATCCCGTAGATCTGCCAGAGACAGGTCAGATCGAGCAGTCCAGGCACTTGGATGACGTCGCCCGGGTCGACGTCCAACTCGCGGAGCAGGAGTTCGAGCATGTGCTCGGTCATGTCGTCGCCGACCTCGAGCCGGACCGGTGAACCGAACCGCCTGCGCGCCAGTTCGCGTTCGAGCGCCTGGAGCAGGTCCTCGTCACGGTCCTCGTCGACCTCGAAGTCGGCGTTGCGCGTGACCCGGAAGACGTGGTGCTCCACGATCTCCATGCCGGGGAACAGTTCCGGCAGATTGGCCGCGATCAGATTCTCCACGGGCAGGAAGAGCGCGGTGCGCGGCCCGTCGTCGGGGCCCTGCGGCTGGACGAGACGGTCGACCCGGACGAACCGGTTGACGTTGTCGGGCACCTTCACACGCGCGAAGTGCTCGCCGCCCTCGGCGCGGTCCTTCACCGTCACCGCGAGGTTCAGGCTCAGACCCGAGATGTAGGGGAACGGATGCGCCGGATCGACGGCCAGCGGGGTCAGGATCGGGAACAGTTCGTTGTGGAAGTGCGTCTGCATCCGCACCCGCTCGGCGGCCGTGAGATCGTCCCAGCCGATGATCTTGATGTTCTCGCCGGAGAGTGCCGGGAGCACCGAGTCACGGAAGACGCGCGCATGCCGGTCGGCGATCTTCTGGGTGCGGACAGCGATCATATGCAGTTGCTCGCGCGGGGAACGGCCGTCCGCCGAGCGCACCGAGAGGCCGGTCTCGTCGCGGCGCTTGAGGCCCGCGACGCGCACCATGAAGAACTCGTCGAGATTCGACGCGAAGATGGCCAGGAACTTGGCGCGCTCCAGCAGCGGGCGGGAGACGTCCTCGGCCAGTGCGAGGACGCGAGAGTTGAAGTCGAGCCAGCTCAGCTCACGGTTGAAGTACCGGTCGGCCGGCAGGTCCGCCGCTTCGTCGGGATCCACGGTCTCGGCCGGCAGTGCGGCGGGCAGGGCGGTCTGGGACTCGTTCTCGATCTCTTCCGTGGCACTCACGCGTCAATTGTGGACTATCGGTCCGATGCTGTCCTGTCAGCCGGACGGTTTGGTTCACCGGAGTGTCGGGACGCCCGGAGTGCCGCGCCCGTGCGTCTCCCGACGCCGAGTTCGACCGCGGCGGCCAGATCCGCGGGCGTGTCGACGTCGGTGCGCAGCCGGGCCCACCGCAGCCGCCCGGGATCGAGCTCTACCGCTCCGGCCGCTCGGTGCGCCGACGCCGACCGGGCACCGAATCGCGGTTCGACGGGGTGCTGGGCGCGCACCACCAGCAGCGCCGTGCCCTCTCCGGAGCGGTCGGCGACGAAGGCGGCGGGGGCGCCTCCGGCGATGGCTGCGGCCGCCTCGTCCAGTACCTCGGCGAGCGTGAGCGCGTCGAGCGCGGCGAGGTCGGCCTGCAACGCGGCGATCAGCGCGGCGGTCGGGGAGACTGCCGCGATCGCATGCGCCAGCGCTGCGTTCAACGGTGATCGGTGCGGCGCGTCGCCGGCCTCCTCGGGCTCGTCGAGTACCCGGACACCGTGCTCGCGGACGGCGACGTGCACGGCGGGGTCGGGAGTGACGACAGCCGCCTGCGCGACGCCCGCCTCCCGGACCGCCTCGAGCGTGTCGCCGAGCATCGCGGTCACCAGGCTCCGGCGCTGCTCGTCGGAGGGCAGGGCCCCGGCCAGCCGTGACTTCGCGTGGTCCAGCCGTTTCACGGCCAGGACGACGGCTATCGGGAGCGGGTCGCGCATGTTCACCATGGTGCAGCACCGACGGGCCGGGCCGCCTGCCGGGCCGTCGAGCCGACCCCGGCGATCGGCGCTGAGCCGTGGCGAGGTGGCGCTAGGGTGGACCGCAGTTACCGGTCGTGGGTGGAGGAGTCGCGAGTGCGTGCAGTAGTGATGGGTGCTGGATCGTGGGGCACCGCGGTGGCGAAGGTGCTCGCCGATGCGGGCAACGAGGTGAAGATCTGGGCTCGCCGTCCGGAGCTGGTGGAGCAGATCAACACCGCCCACGAGAATCGCGATTACCTCTCGGGTATCGCGCTGCCCGAGAGTCTGCGGGCCGTCGGCTCCGTGGAGGAGGCGCTGGCCGGCGCCGAACTGGTGGTGTGTGCGGTGCCCTCGCAGTCGTTGCGTGCCAACCTCGAGATCTGGCGACCGCATCTGCCCGCCGATGCGATCCTGCTGTCCCTCGCCAAGGGCGTCGAGACGAGTTCCGGTAAGCGGATGAGCGAAGTGATCGCCGAGGTCACCGGGTTCCCGGCTCGGCAGATCGCGGTGCTGACCGGACCCAACCTCGCGAAAGAGGTGGCGCAGGGACAGCCCGCCGCCACCGTGATCGCATGCGTCGACGAGGCCCAGGCGGTTCGTGTGCAGGAGGCATTCGCCACCGGATACTTCCGTCCGTACACCAACGTCGACGTCGTCGGCTGCGAGATCGGCGGAGCAGCGAAGAACGTGATCGCGCTCGCGTGCGGCATGGCGTCCGGGATGGGCTTCGGCGAGAACACGCTGGCGACGATCATCACGCGCGGTCTCGCCGAGACCATTCGGCTGGGAGTGGCACTGGGCGCCGACATCACCACCCTCGCCGGTCTCGCGGGCATCGGCGACCTCGTGGCGACGTGCTCCTCGCCGCTGTCGCGCAACCGAACCTTCGGTGCCCGCCTAGGCGAGGGCGCGAGCCTGGCCGAGGCTCAGGCGGCGACCAACGGGCAGGTGGCCGAGGGCGTCAAATCGTGCTCGTCGGTGCTGGCGCTGGCGAAGGCGCACGGGGTGGAGATGCCGCTGACCGAGGCCGTCCATCAGGTGTGCCACGAGGGCATGTCGGTGTCGGACATGGTCAGTTCCCTGCTCGGGCGCAGCACCAAACCGGAGGTGTACGGGCGGGCCTGAACCGCGTCAGCGGCCGAAGTCGAGCGGGGCTCGCTGCAGATTCTTCTCGATCAACGCCGAGACGTCGGTGATCGGCGCGTTGCCGGCACCCGCGGGCACCCACACGGCCACGTAGGGGCGGTGGTCGACGCTCACGTACGCCTGACCGCGGCCCTCGATCGTGTCGGTGATGAACCACTGGACCGGGTTGATCACCTGCAGTGAACTCGTCGGCGCGAGTTCGTGGGGCCGCTCGACACCGCAGCGCACCACAACCGGGTCGGAGTCGGCTCTGGTCCATCGGACGGTGGTCCCGTCGACCGACTTGCCCTCGAAGTCGCCGAGCTCATCGGGCAGTTTCTTGATGAACTCGGCGCAGCGGGCGGCGTCGGCGGCGGTGGTCGTGTACGACTCGACCGGTGACGGCGGGGTGTCGTCGGCGGAGAAGTGCAGCGCCGCGTACGTGATGAAGCCGGCGATCACCATGACCGGGACGGCCACCAGGGTGGCGATCATCGCCGGACTGAATCGCGGTCCCTCATCGGCCGCGGTCTGGCCGTCCTGAGCCTTCTCCGTTGGAGTGTTCCCGGTGCCGTCGCTCATGCTGCCAGTGTGATCGATGGACTGCGTCCGTGGAAATCGGTGCGACCGTTCGCGGTGCGCCGGCGGTAGCATCGGCCCGATGAAGACAGTGGGTGAAGTCGGAGAACGCGCGCTGGTCGCGATGTTCACCACTGCCGCGGCGTCGGTCGGTGACACCGACGATCTGGTGATCGGGTCGGGCGACGATGCAGCGGTGTTCGCGCCCACCGGACCGGTGGTGGTCAGCACCGACACAGCGGTCGCTGGCAGGCACTTCCGGTTCGACTGGTCGACTCCGCGGCAGATCGGGGCACGGGCGGTGGTCCAGAGCGCCGCCGACATCGCGGCGATGGGCGGGGTCCTCACCGGCGTCGTCGTGTCGATCGGCTGCCCGCCGCAGACCCCGGTGGAGCGCGTGCTCGAGCTCAACGCCGGCATCGTCGACCAGACCCACAGGTATCGGGCGCGGGTGCTCGGCGGCGACCTCGTGTCCTCGTCGGAGGTGGTGCTGACCGTCACCTCCCTCGGTGTTCTCGACGGCACGCAGGCGGTGGCGCTGTCGGGTGCGCGCGGCGGCGAGGTGCTCGCGCTCAGCGGTCCGCTCGGCGGTCCGGCAGGCGGTCTGGCGGCTCTGTCCGCCGTCGAGCACGGGGCGGATCCCCTTCTGCTGGAGCAGTTCTCTGACCTGGTCGAGGCCTACCGCCTCCCGCGGCCGGATCTGGGTCAGGGGCGCGTGGCGGCGCTGGCGGGCGCCCGGGCGATGACCGACGTCTCCGACGGCCTCGTGGAGGAGATCATCACGATGGCGGAGGCTTCGCAGGTACGGATCGACATCGATTCGGCGTCGGTTCCCCAGGTCCGCGGGCTCGCCGAACTCGGGGCTGCGCTCGGCGTCGACCCCGCGCGATGGGCCCTCGCGGGCGGCGAGGAACACGAACTGCTCGCGGCCTTCGAGCCCTCGGCTGTCCCCGCGGGCTGGACGGTGATCGGGACGGTGTCCGACGGCGAGCCCGATGCCCGCATCGACGGCGCGGCCGTCGGAGAGATCCGCGGGTGGCAATCGTTCACCGAGACCTGACCTGATTAGATCGACGTATGGCTGTCTACGCACTCGGCGATCGTGAGCCGGTTCTCGGCACAGACGTTTTCATTCATCCCGACGCGACCGTCATCGGTGCGGTGACGCTCGGCGACGGGGTCTCGATCTGGCCGGGAGCGGTGCTCCGCGGCGACTACGGGACCATCACCGTCGGCGACCGCACCAACATCCAGGACGGCACGGTGGTGCACTGCACCTTCACCGAGCCCACCGTGATCGGCGCCGGTTGCGTCGTCGGGCACAACGCGCATATCGAGGGATCGACGATCGGCGACGAATGCCTGATCGCTTCGGGTTCGGTGGTCCTGAACCGTTCGGTGATCGGCGCGGGCTCGGTGGTCGGCGCCGGTGCGGTGGTGTCGTACGGCTTCACGGTTCCCGAGCGGTCGATGGTGCTCGGCGTCCCGGCCCGCCTCCGCGAGGGCTATCAGGTTCCGGAGGGCCATCTGCAGCAGAACACCGAGCTCTACTACCAGAACGCCCAGTACTACCGGAAGAGCCTCCGGAGGCTCGACGCGTGAGCGCCAAGCCGTTGGCCGAGCTGATCGATCCCGGCTGGGCTCAGGCACTGGCGCCGGTCGAGGAGACGGTCGCACGGATGGGCCGATTCCTGCGCGAGGAGATCGCGGTCGGCCGTCGCTACCTGCCCGCCGGAGAGAACGTGCTGCGCGCGTTCGCGCAGCCCTTCGATGACGTCCGGGTTCTCATCGTCGGACAGGATCCCTATCCCACGCCGGGGCACGCTGTGGGACTGAGCTTCTCCGTGGCGCCGGACGTCCGCCCGATTCCGCGATCGCTGCAGAACATCTACCAGGAGTACTGCGAAGACCTCGGTTATCCCCGTCCGGCCAACGGCGATCTGACGCCGTGGGCGCGGCAGGGCGTTCTCCTTCTCAACAGAGTTCTGACGGTGCGCCCGGGCGAACCGGCGTCCCACCGCAACAAGGGGTGGGAAGAGGTGACCGAGTGCGCGATCAAAGCGCTGGCCGCGCGCGACGAGCCCATGGTGGCGATCCTGTGGGGCAACGACGCCCGGCAGCTGGTGAAGTGGTTGCCCGACGTCCCGGTCATCGAATCGCCCCACCCGTCGCCGCTCTCGGCGTCGCGCGGGTTCTTCGGTTCGCGACCCTTCTCCCGCGCCAACGAGGAACTGCTCGATCTCGGCGGCGATCCGGTGGACTGGCGTCTGCCCTGATCCGGTCGGACTACCGGCGGGCGGCGGCGTAGTCCGGCGCGCGCTTGGCGACGAAGGCGTCGACTCCCTCGACGCCCTCGGGCGTGGATCCGAGGGCTGCGATCGAGGCCGACTCCGCGGTGAGCTGATCGCCGAGGGTGCTGGTGGCGCTGTGGTGCAGCAGACGGCGGATCGCGCGGTAGGAGCCGCGCGGTCCGGAGGCGAGCCCGGCCGCGACGTCGTGGGCGGTCTGCTCGACGGAAGCGTCGTCGACGATCTCCGACAGGATGCCGAGGTCCAGCGCGCGGTCGGCGTCCAGGATCTGGTCGGTCATGATGATGTGCCGTGCGCGGGCCGCGCCCACGACGCGGGGGAGCAGCCATGACATGCCGCCGTCGGGCGACAGTCCGATTCCGGGATAGGCGGGACGCATCTTGGTGGCGCGACCGCCGATCGCGATGTCCGCGTGCAGAACGAGGCTCATGCCTGCGCCGGCGGCCCAGCCCTTCACCGCGGCGACCACCGGAAGCTCCGTCTCGTAGAGGAACTCGATCGTCGAATGCAGATCGTCGGCCAGGCCCCGCAGGTAGTCGCTGCGGTCGTCGGCCGCCGCGAACGCCGCGACATTGCCACCCGCGCAGAAGTTCTTGCCCGCGCCGCGGAGCAGCACCGCACCCGCCTCGAGCTTTCCCCGGGTGACAGCGCGCAGCGCCTCGCGCGACTCCAGGACCAGAGCGTGATCGAGAGCGGTTCCCGCATCGCCGGTCGAGATGGTGAGGTTCAGAACGCCGTCGTCGTCGACGCGGATCAGATCAGAGGCCATGGCGAGTACTCTACGGAACGCTCGTCGCCGGCCGGTCCGGGTGGTTGCCGTCCGCGCCGGACAGGTGCACTCGGCGACTCCGGAGACGACGAAATCGCCGCCCGGCACTGCCGGACGGCGATCTCCTGACGCGTGGTGCGCTCAGGCCTTGACGGTCTTGCCCGCCTTGAGGCACGAGGTGCACACGTTCTTGCGCTTCTTGTTGCCCGGGGCGACCTCGACGCGCACAGACTGGATGTTCGGGTTCCAGCGGCGGTTGGTGCGCCGATGCGAGTGCGAGACCGACTTGCCGAAGCCGGGGCCCTTGCCACAAACGTCACAAACGGCAGCCATGATCGAACTCCCTTGGTAGAAAACTTGGGTCAGTGGTCAGCCGATAGCGGGCGCTGCGGTGCGCGCCGCGACGATCGGCAACCCGAATAGAATAACCGCGCAGACCTCGGGTGTCCAAATCGGCGCCGGAACGCGAGAGTCCCGGCGACCTCGGCGAGGGGCCCGGACCAGACGCCGCGACAGTACCTGTCCGAGTGTCGGGGGCGGGCGGTAACCTCGGGGCACATCGAGGTTCACCGGCGGTTCGGCGACCGCGCACGAGGATCGCGACGGGCCGGCGGAGAGCGACGGGAAGGCGGGGTGGTCGTGCGGTTGATGACCGGAGACAGCAGTACCGCGGTCAATCCTCAGCTCATCAGGGACTGGGCACGTGCCTGCGCCGACGGCCTCGAGGCTCTGCGTCCGGAGATCAACGACCTCAACGTCTTCCCGATCCCCGATTCGGACACCGGAAGCAACATGGCGCAGACGATGGCCGGCGCGCTCGCGGTCCTCGACGAACTCGACGGCGCGGCCGATCTGCCCGCGGTGACCCGCACTCTCGCGGAGGCGGCCGTCGGATGCGCTCGCGGCAACTCCGGCGTCATTCTCTCGCAGGTCCTGGTCGGGATCGCCGACGCGGTCGATCTCGCGATGGCCGAGAACGACCACAGGTTCAATCGACTGTGCAAGAACGGGCTGCGTCTCGGCGCCCTCGCGGCCCGGCGTGCCGTCAGCGAGCCGAGGGAGGGAACTGTTCTCACTCTGCTGCAGGTCGCGGCGGATTCGGCTGCGGCCAATGTCGCCGGATCACCGGCGGATCTGGCGCGCGCGGTGGCCGACGACTGCGCCGAAGCACTCGAGCACACGCCCGAGCAGATGCCCGAACTCGCGAGCGCGGGTGTGGTGGACGCCGGTGCACGAGGCTTCCTGGCGATGGCCGACGCGCTCGTGCTGGTCGTCACCGGCGTCGCCAACAAGCGCCGCGCCTACCGCGGCATCCTCACCTCGAGTGTGCACGGTACGGGCCACGAGACCGGAGAGTGCGGCGGTGCCGGCGACACCGACTTCGAGGTGATGTATCTGCTCGACGGCGCCGAAGGAGCGCAGATCGGCGGGCTCCGCGACCGGCTCGGACAACTCGGCGACTCGGTCGTGATCGTCGGCGACAGCTCCGCCGACGGCGAGCGGTTCTCCGTGCATGTGCACACCGACGACCCCGGGGCCGCGGTTGAAGCCGGGATCGAACTGGGTCGGCTCACCGACATCCGGATCAGCTGCTTCGCGCTCGACGCCATCCGTGCCGCGCCGGGGGCCAACGAGCCGCCGCCGCGGTTCAAACGGGCCGTCGTCGTCCTGGTCACCGGCGACGGCGCCGAACAACTCTTCGCCGAGGCGGGAGCGGCAGTGGTCCGGGCCGATCACGGCGTCCATCCGGCGACGCTCTCGAAGGCGATCCGCGCGACCGACAGCGCCCACGTCATCGTGATGGGGAACGGGATGATGTCCTCGCAGGATCTGGTACAGGTGGGCGCGCAGGCGCGTTCGCCCCAACGGTCGGTGGTCTTCCTGCCGACGCTGTCGATGGTGCAGTGCCTGTCCGCCCTGGCCGTGCACGATCCGGTCGAAGAGCCCGACGTGGACGCCTTCGCTATGGCCGAGGCGGCCGCGAACACGCGCTGGGGCTCATTGATGCACTCCAACACCAAGATGATGACTCTGGCAGGCACCTGCGAGATCGGCGACACCCTCGGACTCATCGGCTCCGATGTGCTGGTCATCGCACCCGAGCAGCGGCAGGCGGCCACCGCGCTGCTCGATCTGATGCTCGCGACCGGCGGCGAGCTGGTGACCGGGCTCGCGGGCCGCGACCTTGACGAACGGACGCGGGAGGCTATTGCCGAGCATCTGCACGCGCACTACCCGGGCATCGAACTGGCGCTGTACGAGACCGGACAGTCGTCGCACCTGTTGCAGGTCGGCGTCGAATGATGCTGAGCGCCGCCTCGCCGCTGACCGACTCGTCGGTGGACCCGGCGCTGCTGAAGAAACTGGCCGGACTGGAACTGACCACGGTCGGTGAACTGCTCCGCTACGTGCCGCGCCGGTACCTGCGGCGCGGTCATCTGTCGGAGTCCGAGCGCCCGGAGGTAGGCGAGTGGATCACTGTGATCGGGCGCATCAAGAAGGCGCAGATGATCCAGATGAAGCGCAGGTACGGACAGTTTCTCAAGATCGTGGTCAACGACGGCCGCGCCGATTACGAGGCGAGCTTCTTCAACGCCCGATGGATCCAGAAGGTGCTGCGACCGGGTACCCGTGTCGCGCTCGCCGGCACCGTGAAGCTCTTCCGCGACCAGATCCAGCTGTCGCATCCGGACTGGATGGTGCTGCCCGAGGACGACGGCATCGAGGTCGTGGGGAACGCCGCCATGATCGGCGAGTTGGCCGCCGAGGAAGCAGAGTCGGAGGGCAAGGGCTCGCATGGATCCACGGCGTCGCCCGACGACGTCGCGAACTTCTCGCGCGACATCATCCCGATGTATCCGGCCACCAAAGACGTTCAGACCTGGGAGATCTGGCGTGCGGTGCGGCAGGTGCTGGCGGACACGGTGCCCGCCGAGGACCCGCTCACGGAGGCGCAGCGCGCCGAACGCGGTCTGATCACGGCCGACGAGGCGATCAGCCGCATCCACCTGCCCGACAGCCTCGACGACATCGAGGCCGCACGCGCTCGGCTGAAGTTCGACGAAGCGCTGGCCGTGCAGACCGAGCTCGCCCGCAGGCGTTTGAGCGCGGTCTCGGAGTCGGCGCGCTCGTGCCCGCACGTTCCCGGCGGCCTGGAGGATCGGCTCCTGGAACGGTTGCCGTTCGAACTCACCGGCGGCCAGCGCGACGTTCTCGCGGAGATCGGCGAGGACCTCGCCGGCGAGCACCCGATGAGCAGGCTGCTGCAGGGCGAGGTCGGTTCCGGCAAGACCCTCGTCTCTCTGCTCGCGATGCTCCGAGTGGTCGACAACGGCCACCAGTGCGCGATCCTCGCACCCACCGAGGTCCTCGCCGCCCAGCACTACCGCACCGTGATGACGATGCTCGGAGACCTCGCGCGAGCGGGTGAACTGGGCGCCGCCGACGGTGCGACCCGCGTCGGACTGCTGACCGGATCGCTCGGGACCGCGGCCAAACGCCAGACGCTGCTCGACGCGGTCACCGGGGAGGCGGGCATCGTCATCGGCACGCACGCACTGCTGGAAGAACATGTGGAGTTCTTCGATCTCGGGATGGTCGTGGTCGACGAACAGCACCGCTTCGGTGTCGAACAGCGCGACGTCCTGCGGTCCAAGGGTCGCGACGAGACCCGGCCGCACTTCCTGGTGATGACGGCGACTCCGATTCCCCGCACCGTCGCGATGATCACCTTCGGTGATCTCGAGACGTCGGTGATGACCGAACTGCCGCGAGGCCGGCAGCCCATCGCCACCAGCGTGGTGCCGATGCGCAACCAGAAGTGGGTGGACCGGGTCTGGGCACGGGCCAATGAGGAGATCGACGCCGGCCGACAGGTGTATGTGGTGTGCACCAAGATCGGCGACGAACAGACCAACGTGAAGAAGTCGAAGAAGGCCGCCAAGGATCAGGAGCCCGACGACGACACCGTCTCCGTGCTGGACCTCGCCGAACAGTTGGAGGCGGGACCGCTCGCGGGCCGCCGCATCGGCATCCTGCACGGTCGGCTGCCCGCCGACGAGAAGAACGACGTCATGGACGGCTTCACCCGCGGAGACGTGGACGTGCTGGTCGCGACCACCGTGATCGAGGTCGGCGTCGACGTCCCGAACGCCACCATGATGGCGATCGTCAATGCCGAACGGTTCGGCGTGAGCCAGTTGCACCAGCTCCGCGGTCGCGTGGGACGCGGTCGTCATGCCGGGCTGTGCCTGCTGATGACGACGGCGAGCGACGTGGGGCCGTCGATGGAGCGTCTCCGTGCTGTCGAGGCCAGCAACGACGGCTTCGAGCTCGCCCGCGTCGACCTCGCACAGCGACGCGAGGGAGACATCCTCGGATCGTTGCAGTCGGGCGGCAAGAGTTCGTTGAGCTTCCTCTCGCTGCTCGACGACACCGAGGTCATCGCGGATGCCCGCGACCTCGCGGAGCAGATCGTGCTCGACGATCCGGATCTGGTGGCGCACCAACCACTCGCCGATCTCGTGCATTCAATCCTGCTGCCCTCCCGCGCCGAGTACCTCGACAAGTCGTGACCGTCTCGCCCGCTGGTCGAGCGGCTCCCGCCCGCGCTGGTTGAGCGGCTCCCCTCCCGCTGGTTGAGCGAGCGCAGCGAGTCGAAACCACCGCATCCCCGGGCTGGGAACCCCGTCGCGCCCGTACCCGCTCGTCAACCGGCGCGGGAGCGGTGCGACAGGGTCTGGTCTTTCGGCGAGTTTTGGCGGACCCTGGAGATGTCGAATTCAGCTCACCGAACGGGTGGAGGACGGCGAAATGCGGATTTCCCAGATCCTGAGCAAGAAGGGCAGCGGAGTGATCACCGTGGGCGCCGCATCCACGGTGCGCAGTCTGCTGGCGACGCTCGACGAGTGGAACATCGGGGCGGTGGTGGTGATCGACGAGGGCGGTGCACTCGCCGGCATCGTCTCCGAACGCGACGTGGTTCGCAGGCTGCATTCGGGCGGCGCGGACATCCTCGACGGTCCGGTGGGCCGGATCATGACTCCCATCGTGCACACCTGCTCTCCCGGCGACGAGATCGAGGGCCTGCGGGAGACGATGACCGAACACCGCGTCCGTCACCTCCCGGTCCTCGACGACGGGGCGCTGGTCGGGATCATCAGTATCGGGGACGTGGTCAAGAGCGCGATCGATGAGCTGGAGACCGAGCGTGAACATCTGGTGCGCTATATCCAGCACTGAGCGCGTGCGCTACATCCAGCGCTGAGCGCGTGTCGCGGAACCGCGACCGTCGCGGCTGCGTCTAAGGAGCATGGGGCGTCTTCTCGGCCTGCCGCGTGCGGCCGCTCAGCGATGGCGGTGGAGTCGGTCGCGGCGCAGACCCGGGCGGATTCGGCTCACCGTCCGGCAGTGGACGATCGTCGTGGTCTTCGCGGTCACGTCCGCAGTGGTCGCGGTCGGGGCAGGTCTTCCGCACACGCCTTCGAAGGTGCCGGCGGCTGCCGTTGTACGGGCGCGCGCCGCGTTGTCTGCGCTTCCCGTCCTCGGCCGACGGCCGCCTCACGACTCGTCGTACGACCGGGACGCCTTCGGTCCGGCGTGGACAGACGATGCGGCGGTGCGGGGCGGCGGCAATGCCTGCGACACCCGCAACGACATCCTCGCCCGCGACCTCGTGGTTTCGGCGCGAACCGGTACGTCGTCGTGCCCGAGTGCTGTCGCCTCAGGCACGCTGACCAGCCCGTACACCGGCCGGACGATCGGATTCCAGCGCGGTCGCGGTTCGGCGGCAGTGCAGATCGATCACATCGTTCCGCTCTCTTACGCCTGGGACCTGGGGGCGTCGAGGTGGCCGGCGCCGCGCCGATGGTCGTTCGCCAACGACCCGGCGAACCTCGTCGCGGTGGACGGTGCCAGCAACCAGGCGAAGTCGGATGCTGAACCGGCTCGCTGGATGCCGCCGCTGCGTGCCTTTCACTGCCAGTACGCGGTCCAGTTCGTGGCCGTCCTCACCGCGTACGGACTCCCGATCGACGTTCCGTCGAGAGATATCCTCGGTGCGGTCCTGAGGTCGTGCTGAGCGGGTGGGAGAACAGTGGATCGTCGAATCGTGGTGAGCGCCGTGGTGATGCGCGACCGGGTGGGCCGCGTGCTCGTAGTGCGCAAACGCGGGTCGTCGCTGTTCATGTTCCCCGGCGGAAAGCTCGATCCGGGGGAGAGTTTCGCGTCAGCCGCGGTACGCGAGGCGCGGGAGGAACTCGGAGTGCACCTGGATGAGAGTTCACTGCGTGCTCTCGGCACGTTCGAAGCCGACGCCGCGAACGAACCCGGTCACGTCGTCGTCGCGGAGGTCTTCGAGCACCCTGTGGTCGGCGTTCCCGCGGCGAGTGCGGAGATCGCCGAGATCGCGTGGGTCGATCCCACCGACCGGAGCCGAGCCGACATCGCACCGCTGTTGCGCGACGCGGTGTTCCCCGTCTTGTCGCCCGTCGATTGAAGGGTCGAGCGACT
This sequence comes from Gordonia sp. QH-12, assembly GCF_001578675.1. Classification (NCBI taxonomy): domain Bacteria; kingdom Bacillati; phylum Actinomycetota; class Actinomycetes; order Mycobacteriales; family Gordoniaceae; genus Gordonia; species Gordonia sp. QH-12. The sequence continues at coordinate 25,060 of NZ_KQ969287.1, read as the reverse complement.
CCTCTCGGCTTGGCTGTCGGTGTGGTGATTTCGACTCGCTGCGCTCGCTCAATAACCCTGGGGAGGGCGCTCTGCGGTGGGCTGAACTCTCGTCCTCGCTCAATAAGCCTGGGGAGGGTGCGCTCGGCGGCGGGCTGAACTCTGGTGCTCGGTGGTTGAGCGAGCGGATGTTGTGCTCGCCTCATTAGGCCTGGGGGAGGGTGCGCTCTGCGGCGGGTCGAACTCTCGTGCTCGGTGGTTGAGCGAGCGCAGCGAGTCGAAACCGGGGGTGGGGGATTTCGACTCGCTGCGCTCGCTCAATGAGCCTGGGGATGCTGCGCTCGCTCAATGAGCCTGGGAATGCTGCATGAGCCTGGGGGTGCTGCGCTCACTCAATGACCCTGGGGGTGACTCACAAGCCCTTCAGCATCGCCTTCATCTCATCGATCTCGGACTGCTGGGAGTCGGCGATGTCGCGGGCCATCTCGACCGCGTCGGTGTTCTTGCCGTCGGCGATCTCCTCCTTGGCCATGTCGACCGCGCCCTCGTGATGCTCGATCATCTGCGTGAGGAAGAGCCGGGCGGCGTCGGTGCCCTGTGCGGCGCGCAGCTGAGCGATCTGGTCCTCGGACAGCATGCCGTCCATCTCGTGGTCCATCGACGAATGCGTCGGCTCGTTCCATGCCGTGAGCCAGGACTTGAGCTTGTCGATCTCCGGCCCCTGCGCGTCCTTGATCCGCTTGGCCAGGGCCGTGACATTGCCCGGGACACCCGGCTTGGCGAGAATGATGTCGCTCATCACCAGTGCCTGTTCGTGGTGCGGGAGCATCATCTGAGCGAACATCACGTCGGCTTCGTTGTGTTCGGTGCCGGCGGACGCCTGCGACGAATGCGGAGCCTCGTGCGAGGCCGACATGCTCGACATGTCGTGGGTGGCGTCCGAGGCCTCCTCGTTCGGGCTGCACGCGGCGGCGCCGACGATGACAGCTGCGGCGGCGATCGTGGTGGCGGCGAGTCGGGTTCTCACGATGAGCGTTCCTTCCGTGGTGGTCTCGAGCCAGTCTGCCGCACGGACTCGCCTCGTTCGATGACCCTTCTGTGAAGGTTTGCTCAAGCTCCGGACCGTCGGCACCCGGGTAGATGAGATCCCGGCCGGATTCCGGTCAAGATGGAGGCCATGTCGGCACGGGCGATGGTGGTGGAGGACGAGGCGGCGATCGCGGCGCTGGTGGCGTCGTACCTGGAGCGGGATGGGTTCGAGGTCACAGTGACCGGCGACGGGGGCGAGGCGGTGGCCCGCGCGCGAAGTGTGGACCCCGACGTGGTGGTCCTCGATCTGGGGTTGCCCGGACTCGACGGTGTGGAGGTGTGCCGCCGGCTGCGCACCTTCTCCGACGCCTACGTGGTGATGCTGACCGCACGCGCCGACGAGGTCGACACGCTGGTGGGGCTGTCGATCGGGGCGGACGACTACGTGACCAAACCGTTCAGTCCGCGCGAGCTGTCGGCACGGATCCAGGCGCGGATGAGGCGTCCTCGCAACGGTTTCGCCGGAGCGGCGGCGGGCCGGTCGGGCACGGTCCGCGTGGTCGGTGACCTGTCCATCGACGTTCCCGGCCGAGAGGTGCGGGTGGCAGGCGCGCCGGTCCATCTGACCCGCACCGAGTTCGATGTTCTCGAGGTGCTCTCGTCGGCCCCCGGAACGGTGTTCTCGCGCAGTCGTCTCATCGACGCCGTATGGGGCCCGGAATGGGTCGGCGACGACCACCTCGTCGACGTCCACATCGGCCACGTGCGACGCAAGCTCGGCGACGACGCGGCCCACGGACGATATGTGCGCACCGTTCGCGGCGTCGGCTATCGAATGGGCACCGGGCGATGACCGCGACCGGTCGGCCGAGCCGGTTCGCGGTCGGCACCGGACTGATGCTCGTGATGGCGGCGGTCGTGGTCGCCACCACCGCGTGCGCACTGATGATCGCGTGGCTCGTCGCTCCGAGGATCTTCCATGAGCATCTGCGTCAAGCGGGAATCGACCGCGATTCGAGCGAGGCGATGCACGTCGAACGCGCCTTCGCCGCTGCCGTGGGTGTGTCGTGGGGACTGGCCGCCGTGATCGCCACGGTGTCCGCGCTCGCGGTGAGCTGGTACCTCGCCGGACGCGCGCAACGGACCGTCACGGCGGTGGCGGCGTCGACCGCCCGGATCGCGGACGGCGGGTACGACGTGCGGGTGCACGGCGGCGGAATGGGACGGGAGTTCGACGCGCTCGCCGCAGCGGTGAACCGGCTCGCCGCACGGCTGGCGGAGACCGAGGCGACGCGCCGCCGGATGCTCTCGGACCTCGCCCACGAGATGCGCACCCCGCTCGCCACCATCGACTCGTATCTCGAAGCCGTCGAGGACGGTGTCCGGCGGCCGGACGCCGACACGATGGACATCCTGCATGCGGCGACCGGCCGGCTGCGCCGTCTCGCCGAGGACGTGACCGCGGTGTCGCAGGCGCAGGAGGGCGTGCTGTCGGTGATGCCGGTGCGGACCACCGATCGTGAACTCGCGGAGTCGGCGGCCGCCGCGGCGGGGGAGGCGTATGCGGCGAAGGGAGTGACGCTGCGGGTGGAGGCGCATGCGGCGACAGCCGTCCGCGCCGACCCCGCACGGATAGGCCAAGTCCTGGGAAATCTGCTGGCCAACGCGTTGCGGCACACTCCTGACGGTGGCGCGGTGACGCTGCGGACGCGCTGTGCCGATCCGGACGCCGTCATCGAGGTCGCCGACACCGGCGACGGTATCGCCTCCGACCATCTCTCCCACGTCTTCGACCGGTTCTATCGTGCTGACACCGCCCGCGATCGGGACCACGGTGGCAGCGGGATCGGGCTCACCATCGCGCGGGCTCTGGTCGAACAGCACGGCGGCAGCCTGTCGGCCGCGAGCGACGGGCCCGGCAGGGGAGCGACGTTCACCGTGCGGCTGCCGCGGGTGTGACCGGCCGTCGCGGCTACCCTGGAGTCATGAGTGCACCCACCGCCGATTCGGTCGACGCGACCGCCGGCGTGACGGCAGACGTCACGGCCGCGGTCACCGAACTCGCCACCGCCGCCAAGAAGGCCGCCCGCACGCTCGGGCCACTGACGACCGCGCAGAAGAACGCCGTGCTGCTGGCGGCCGCCGATGCAATCGACTCGGCAGCCGAGGACGTTCTCGCAGCCAATGCCGACGATGTGCGTCGCGCCGAGGAAGCAGGCACCGAGGCGTCGCTGGTCGACCGACTGCGTCTGACCCCGGAGCGCGTGGCGGGCATCACCGGCGGCCTGCGCCAGGTGGCGGCGCTGCCCGATCCGATCGGCGAGGTACTGGCCGGGAAGACCCTGCCCAACGGTCTCGAACTGCGTCAGGTGCGGGTGCCGCTGGGCGTGGTCGGATTCGTGTACGAGGCCCGCCCCAACGTCACGGTCGACGGCTTCGGCATCTCCTTCAAATCCGGAAACGCGGTCCTGCTGCGCGGGTCGTCGTCGGCCGCGGCGTCCAACGCGGCGCTGGTGGAGGTGCTGCGCGGAGTGCTGCGCGACCACCAGATCGACCCGAACGCGGTGTCGTTGCTGCCGAGCGAGAGCCGCGAGAGCGTCACCGCGCTGATCCAGGCGCGCGGATTGGTGGACGTGGTGATCCCGCGCGGCGGTGCCGGACTGATCAACGCGATCGTCGAGAACGCCAAGGTCCCGACCATCGAGACCGGAACCGGCAACTGCCACATCTTCGTCCACCGGGATGCCGATGTCGACGTCGCGACCCGGATCGTGCTCAACGCCAAGACCCGTCGGCCCAGCGTCTGCAACACGGTCGAGACCGTGTTGATCGACCGCGAGATCGCCGACCGAGCATTGGTTCCGATCACCTCTGCGCTGCAGGCTCAGGGAGTGGTGATCCACGGTGAGGAACCCGGAATGGAACCCGCCACGGAGGACGACTGGCACCGCGAATACCTCTCGCTCGACATCGCGCTCAAGGTGGTCGACGGCATCGACGCCGCGATCGAGCACATCGCGACGTACGGCACCGGTCACACCGAAGCGATCATCACCGGAAGTCTCTCGGCGGCCAACGAGTTCACCTCGCGTGTCGACGCGGCCGCTGTCATGGTCAACGCGTCCACGGCGTTCACCGACGGCGAGCAGTTCGGCTTCGGCGCCGAGATCGGCATCTCGACGCAGAAGCTCCATGCGCGTGGGCCGATGGGGCTTCCGGAACTCACCTCGACCAAATGGCTGGTGTGGGGCGACGGACAGATCCGTCCCGCATGAGCGCGGCGGAGAACCTCGGCGGTCCCGTCGTGCGTGACGATGTGCGGCCCGCGTTCACCGGGGTCGACGACGTCCGGTCACGGCTCAAGCAGACCGGCTATCTGGCCGACGACGCGACGTCCACCACGGCCTTCCTCGCCGACCGGCTCGGAAAGCCGCTGTTGGTGGAGGGCCCCGCGGGTGTCGGCAAGACGGAGCTGGCCCGTGCGCTGGCGCAGGCGACCGGCTCGGAGCTGGTCAGGCTGCAGTGCTATGAGGGCATCGACGAGGCCCGGGCGCTGTACGAGTGGAATCACGCCAAGCAGATCCTCGCGATCCAGGCGGCGGGTCATCGGGACTGGGATGCGACGAAGGGGGACATCTTCTCCGAGGAGTTCCTCCTCGCACGGCCGCTGCTGACGGCGATCTCGCGGACCGAGCCCACGGTGCTGCTGATCGATGAGATCGACAAGGCCGACGTGGACATCGAGGGTCTGCTGCTCGAGGTGCTCAGCGACTTCGCGATCACGATTCCGGAGATGGGGACGGTGACCGCGGTCCGCCGTCCGATCGTGCTCCTGACGTCGAATGCGAATCGCGAACTGTCGGAGGCGCTCAAGCGCCGCTGCCTGTACCTGTACATCGACTTCCCGGACGCACAACTCGAACGGGAGATCCTCGCCTCCCGCGTGCCGGAGCTGCCTGCCCGGCTGGCGGAGGAGATCGTGCGGATCGTCGGGGTGCTGCGGACCCTCGACATCAAGAAGAAGCCGTCGGTGGCGGAGACCATCGACTGGGGCAACACCCTTCTGGCGATGACCGCGGGCGCCGACGTCGCGTCGGGTCGGATCGACGACTCACTGGTGGCGCGGACTCTGGGAGTGGTGCTCAAACACCGCCCGGATGTGAAGACCGCACTGCGCGAACTCAAACTCGGTGACAGATGAGCGGTGGGATGTCACTGATGGGATCACGCAGTCGATGACGGAGCCGCTCGTCGACACCCTGACCGGTTTCGTGGACGACCTGCGCAGCCGCGGCATCACGGTGGGGCCGTCGAGTCTGATCGACGCGGGGCAGGCGATGAGCGTGCTCGATCTGCTCGACCGCGACTCGCTGCGGGAAGGGCTCGCTGCGACGCTGCTGGGCGACCACACTCACCGCGACACCTTCGATCTGTGTTTCGAGCTGTGGTTCCCGCTCGGCTCGGCGGCGCGGCGGTCGGCCATGGAGGTTCCGCGCGACGCGGACGGCAACGTCGACGTGCAGGCCCTGCGGGAGCTGACCGCGGATGTGCTCGCCGATGCTGAGGCGATGAGCGACGGCCGGTTCGACCAGCTGGTCGCGATGATCGTCGGCGAGGTGGGACAGTACGAGTCCGCGCGCGGTGAGGCGTACTCGACCTATCAGGCGATGACGGCGATCTCGCCGCAGACGTTGATCGCCCGTATCGCGGCGGCGATGGCCGGCGGGGAGCCGACGGAGTCGGGCGGGCGGCCTGGCACGGATCCGATGAGCCGTCGCGCGGCTCGGGACGCGACCGAACGGCTGCGGGACGCGGTGACGACCGAGACGCAGCGCCGCATGGCCGAGGTGCGCGGGCGCGACGCCGTCGGCCAGTACGCGGTGCCGAAGCTGCCGGAGATGATCGACTTCTTCTCGGCGAATCCGCAGGATCTGGCCAAGATGCGGCGCACGATCGCACCGATCGCGCGCTTGCTGGCCGCGAAGCTCGAGTTCCGGCGCAGGCGCAACCATCACGGCCAGGTGGACGTGCGGGCCACGCTGCGAGCCTCGATGTCGACCGGCGGCGTGCCGATCGAGCTGCGCCGCCGCAAGCCGCGGCCCGGCAAACCCGAACTGGTCGTGATCTGCGACGTCTCCGGTTCGGTCGCGGGGTTCAGTCAGTTCACGCTGCAACTGGTGTACGCCCTTCGCCAGCGGTTCTCCCATGTGCGGGTGTTCGCCTTCGTCGACACGGTCGACGAGGTCACCGAGTTCTTCGACCGCGGCAGCGGTGACGAGCAGTTCGGCGAGCGGATGCACCGCATGCTGACCGAGGCCTCGATCAGCACGCGCGACGGCCACTCCGACTACGGTCACATGCTCAAGGGGTTCAACGCCCGCTACGGTGATTCGCTCACGCACAAGAGCGCGCTGCTGATTCTGGGCGATGCGCGCAACAACTTCCGCCCGACGCACGCCGACGCCCTCGCCGCGATGCGCGACCGTGTCCGCAACGCCTACTGGCTCAACCCGGAACGCCGGTCGTCGTGGGACTCCGGCGACTCGGACGCCGGCAAGTATGCAGAGGTGATCGAGATGTTCGAGTGCCGCAACGCCGACCAACTGTCGAGAGTGATCGCCGACCTGCTCCCGGTCTGACACTCCCGCACGTCCTTCCCCAGGCCTGCTGAGCGACCCTTCCCAGGCCGGCTGAGCGCCCCTTCTGCACGCTGGTTGAGCGACCGTTCCCCAGGCTTGTTTGAGCGACTCTTCCCAGGCCTGTTGAGCGAGCGGAGCGAGTCGAAACCCTCCCGACCCCGCACCCCGGCCCGCGACCGCCGCCCGAACCGCTCCCGGTAGACTCAACCGGCATGTCACAGGCCGCACGCGCGCCCCGCCGGATCGGCGTGATGGGCGGGACGTTCGATCCGATCCACAACGGGCACCTCGTCGCGGGCAGCGAAGTGGCCCACCGCTTCGGACTCGACGAGGTGGTCTTCGTCCCGACGGGCCGACCGTGGCAGAAGGAGGGCGACCACGCGCCCGACCCGTCGCGGCTGGTCTCGCCCGCCGAGCACCGGTACCTGATGACTGTCATCGCCACCGCCTCCAACCCGCGGTTCACGGTGAGTCGGGTGGACGTGGATCGCGAAGGCGTGACGTATACCGTCGACACCCTCCGCGACCTCCGGAAGACCTATCCGGACGACGAACTGTACTTCATCACCGGTGCGGACGCCTTGGAGACGATTCTCTCCTGGCATGATTGGGAAGACCTCTTCGAGCTCGCGAACTTCATCGGAGTCTCGCGACCCGGATACGAACTGAATGCCACACATCTGATGGAGCATCTGGCGGCCAAACCGGCCGATGCCCTGCAGATGCTGGAGATCCCCGCGCTGGCGATCTCCTCGACCGATTGCCGTGCACGCGCCGCCGCGGGACGCCCGGTCTGGTACCTGGTACCGGACGGAGTGGTCCAGTACATCGCCAAGCACGGTTTGTACCGAAAGGACCTCGCGTGACCGCTTCTCCCGAAGCCCGCCAGATGGTGACGATCGCGGCTCTGGCCGCCGCCGACAAGGTGGCGACCGACATCGTCGCCCTCGACGTCTCCGACACGCTCGTCATCACCGACGCCTTCTTCATCGCGTCTGCGGACAACGAACGGCAGGTTAACTCGATCGTCGAAGAGATCGAGGACAAGCTGCGCGAAGCCGGATACAAGGCGTTGCGCCGGGAGGGGACGCGTGAGGGCCGTTGGGCGCTGCTCGACTACGGCGATCTCGTCGTGCACGTCCAGCACGACGACGAGCGCGACTTCTACGGGCTCGAACGGCTCTGGAAGGACTGCCCGGCGATCGAGATCGACGGCATCGAGCCGCCGTCGCGCGATCGCGCCGCCGACGACGACGGCGAACCCTCCGGCGCAGAATCCGCGACGGGCGAATGAGAAGTGAACCCGACGCCGGCGACACCAGTGTCGAACGGCTGACTCCGATCGTCCGCAGGCTGATCCTGCTGCGCCACGGACAGACCGAGTACAACGCGGGACGGCGGATGCAGGGTCAACTCGACACCGAGCTGTCGCCGGTCGGGGTGGCGCAGGCGGCTGTCGCCGGCCGGGCCCTCGCCACTCGTGGACCCCGGCTGATCCGCTCCTCCGACCTGCGCCGCGCCTACGACACGGCGCTCGCGCTGGCCGCGGTGACCGGCCAGGAGGTGGAGACCGACGTCCGGTTGCGGGAGACGCATCTGGGCGACTGGCAGGGTATGACCCACACCGAGGTGGACACCGTCGCGCCCGGTGCGCGCAGGCACTGGCGCGACGACGCCCACTGGGCGCCGCCGAACGGTGAGTCACGCGTCGAGGTGGCGGGCAGGTCGGTCCCGGTGGTCACCGAACTCGTCGACCGTCTCGACGACTGGGGGCAGGGCGAGAACGCCGAGGCGCCGGTGGTTCTGGTGGCGCACGGCGGGGTGATCGCCGCGCTGACCGCGGGTCTGCTCGGGCTGCCGGTGGAGAACTGGCCCATTTTCGGAGGCCTCGCCAACACCAGCTGGGTGCAGTTGTCCGGCCACGCCCTGCCGGGTGAGGAACCGGTGTGGCGTCTGGACGTCTGGAACGCCTCCGCGGAGTCGGCCGAGAGCACGGTGCAGTAGACCGCTATGGGTTCGATCATGGTGCTGGGCGACTCCCTGTCCTTCTACGGAGCCACTGGAGGGCTCGCCGCCGACGATCCGCGGATCTGGCCCAACCTGGTGGGTGCGGACACCGGCCGCGACGTCGAACTCTTCGCGCGTATCGGCTGGACCAGCCGCGACATCTGGTGGGCGATCACGCAGGACCCGCGGGTGTGGGCCGCGGTGCCGGAAGCCGAGGTCCTCGTGCTGGCGTTCGGCGGGATGGACTCGCTGCCGTCGCCGCTGCCGACCGCGCTGCGCGAGCAGATCCGATACGTGCGGCCGGCGAAGCTACGCCAGGCGGTGCGCGGCGCCTACGGCTGGCTGCAGCCCCGGTTGTCGCCGATCGGCTGGCCCATGGCCATTCCGCCGGCGGAGACCGCACGCTACTTCGAAAAGATCCGGGGTGCGCTCGCGCACCTGCGTCCGGATCTGCCGGTCGTCGTCGCGCTGCCTCCGACCCACGACAGCCCGTACTACGGAAACGTCCACCCGGGCCGGATCCCGACCACGGCCGCGATCAGCGAGTGGGCGCGACGCCACCGACTGCCGACCGTGGACTTCTATCCGGTGACGGCGGAGGCGTTCGCCGACCCGGCGGTCGAGATGAACCCGGACGGCATCCACTGGGGATTCGAGGCCCACCGACGGATCGCCGCGCTCATGACGCCCGCGGTCCGCGCCGTTCTCGGCTGACTCACCGTCGAATCACCCAAACCGACCGGCTACCGTGTAGGGGTGCCAGTCGTCGTCGTCACCGATTCGTCCTCGCGGTTGCCCGCGACACTCCTCGACGAGCACAGGATCGGCCAGGTGCCGCTGTACTTGCACACCGAGGACGGTGCCCAGTACGCCGAAGGCGTCGACGAGATCCCGCCCGACGTCATCGGCTCCCAGAAGGTCACCACGTCCGGTGCCAACCTCGGCGATCTCAAGCGCGCGTACGCGCAGGCGTGGGAGGCCAGCGAGGGCGACGGGGTGGTGGCCGTGCACATCTCGCGCAGGCTGTCGGGCACGTGGGGCGCCGCGCGTCTGGCGGCGGACCAGACCGACGGTGAGGTCCGCGTCGTCGACTCGCGCTCGGTCGGGATCTCGCTCGGCCTGACGACGATGGCCGCGGTTCAGGCGGCCGAGAACGGCGCGTCTCGGGACGAGGTGTACGAGGCCGCGGTCCGGGCGGCCGCGACGGCCGAATCACTGCTCTGCGTGCAGGGGCTGGACAATCTGCGGCGCAGCGGCCGGATCAGCGCCGCCGGACACCTGCTCGGTTCGGCGTTGGCGATCAAGCCGATCCTGCACATGTCCGACGGGCTCCTGACGCTGCGCGAACGGCATCGCACGTCCACCAAGGCGGTCGCGAAGATGCTCGACGCCGCCGTGGAACTCGCGGGCGACGACGCCGTGACAGTCGGGATCCAGCATTGTCAGAACCCCGACCTGGCGACCGAGGTGCTCGCGCAGATCAGCAGGCGGCTGGAGAACATCACCTCCACCATCGTCGTCGATCTCGGCGCCGTGCTCGGCAGCCACGTGGGGCCGGGGGCGGTCGGCATCAGCCTCGGACACGGACTGGGGCCCCTGCGCTGATCACGCGCCGTAGTCGGGCAGATCGATGCCGTCGGCCTTGGCGAACTGGCCGGCGAGCAACGACCGCATCGGCCACTTGTTCATCGACCAGTAGGAGAAGCGGCTCAGGGCGACGGCCGCACGGCTCGACGGCGCGTATCCTGATGCGCCGCCGGGCGGCAGCTGCTGAGTACGCGCGATGAACGGCCGCATCACCGCCTGGTACTCGGTGAGCGCGGGCGCGACCTCGCCGCCGGAACGCCCGAGCTCACCGGCCAGGACGTATGCCCCGACCAGAGCCAGGGTGGTGCCCAGACCCGTCAGCGGTGTCGGGCAGTAACCGGCGTCGCCGACCAGCGCCACCCGCCCGGAGGCGAAACGCTCCATCCGCACCTGAGCGAGATCGGCGTACGCCCAGTCGGTCGCCGAGCGCATCTGCTCGAGCAATCGGGGCGCCACCCATCCGACGCCGTCGAACGCTTCCTCGAGCATGCGCCACTGGCTCTCGCGGTCGTGCAGCGGCTCCGGGTCGCTTCCGCGGACGGCGAGCGAGGCCTTGACCGTCCCGTCGACGCGTGACGGGCGGGCCGACACCACTCGGCCGCCGCGGCTGTTGTGCATCAGATACCAGCCGTCGAGCGGCTGATCGATGGTCGCCGTGAACCAGGCGTACCGCAGCCCGATCGGCCGCAGATGGCGGTCGTCGGGGCCGAAGGCGGCGCGGCGCACCGCGGACCTCAGCCCGTCGGCACCGACGACCAGGTCGAACGAGCGGTCTGGGGCGCGCTCGAAGGAGACGGTCACCGAGCCGGTGTGCTGTTCGATGGCGCGTACCGAGTCGTCCCACAGGTACTCGACGGACTCCGGCACGGCCCCGACGAGCACCTCGGCGAGATCGCCGCGCAGGATCTCGTGAGTCGAGACGATGCCGTTGCCGCCGAAGGCTTCCACGGGCAGTTCGCTGCGTCGTCGGCCGCGGGCGTCGACCGTCGCGATCCCGCGCTGGTCGAGCAGTCGTGCGTCGGTGGCCGGCGTCAGTCCCATTCGGTCGATCACGGTCCGTCCTGCCCCGCGCAGATCGACGGTCTGGCCGCCGGGGCGGAGCCGGGGAGCCCGTTCGACCACGGTGACCCGGTGCCCCTGCCGGGCCAGGAGCAGAGCGGATGCGGGGCCGGCGATCGATGCGCCGCTGATGAGGATCTCCAACTTCTTCATGGTGCGACCGTACGCCGTATCGAGTGCACTGAGATACGGTGTTCACGTGTACTTTTCGTAAAAGTGCACTAGAGCACTGGGGAAGGGCGGTCAGATGAGCCGAGCGGAGCAGATCGCGGACGAGCTGCGAATGCGGATCGTCACCGGGCGATTGCGCCCGGGCGACGCCGTCCCATCCACTCGGGCGATCATGCGCGACCACAACGTGGCGATGGCGACGGCGAGCCGCGTGCTCTCGCTGCTGCAGGCGGACGGTCTGATCGAGTCGGTGCCCGGACGGGGCAGCGTGGTGCTCGCACCGGACGGCGGCGACCCCGCCGTGCTGACTGCGGACGGCGTGGTGAGCGCGGCCGTCGCGATCGCCGACGCCGAGTCGCTCGCCGCGGTGTCGATGCGACGGCTGGCCTCGGCGCTCGAGATTCCGACGATGGCCGTCTATCGGTACGTGCCGAGCCGGGAACAACTCGAGTTCGCGATGGTGGACCGGGTCCTCGGCGAAGTGCGGGCACCGAACGCGTCGGGACAGTGGCGCGCCGATCTGGAGGCGGCCGCGACGTCGATGTGGGCGACGATGGTCCGTCACCCGTGGCTGGCGGGCGCGCTCTCGATGACCCGGCCCGCGGCCATGCCCCAGGCGATGCCGCTCGCCGAATCGATGCTGTCCGCGCTCCACGCCGCCGGACTCGATCCGGTGCAGGCGTTCACCGACTATCTCGGCCTGCTGAATCTGATCCGGGCGGTGGGTCTGACTCTCGAGCCGGAGCTGGCCGACGCCGCGGAGACGGGGATGAGCAACGACGAGTGGATGGACACCCAGGTGGCGGAGCTGCGCAGACTGACGCCACCGGATCGGTTCCCGAACATGCGCCGGATCATGGAGGTGGGGTACCCGTACGATCCCGAGGTGCTGTTGACGTCGGCGCTGCGGAGATTCCTCGACGGCATCGAGTCGTCCGTGAGCTGAGCGGGCTCGACGCGTGCGCCGCGTCTGTGGAGTTCGGCGAAGCGGTCCACAGATGACCGGGATCGCCGGATCGGCACCGCCGCGCGGCGGGCGCGCTGCCTACTCTTCCCGGCATGGGGAGGAACAAGCGGGTGGCCCGCGACCGCGCAACCGGGGCCGATCCACTGGCACGCCTGGCGGGGCCGGCCTCGCGGGCCGACACGCCGTGGGGTGTCACGGGCATGCCGAACTGGCTCGATACGCCCCAGGGCCGACGGGCGTGGTCGCAGCGGGCTGAATTCGACTGTCTCTCGGATGAACCGGAGGACGAGGACGGCGCCGACCGCCCCGACGACTACGAGCAGGAAGGCTATGAGCCGGAAGGCTACGAGCAGGAAGGTTATGAGCCGGAGCGCTACGAGCCGGCGGGCATCGAGTCGCTCGGTGACGGCGACCGATCCCGGCACGGTGACGACGAGGAGCCGTGGGACGACGAGTGGGATGCGCCGCGTCGCCGGTTCACGATGCTGCCGCCGGCCGCGATCGGCCTGATCGTCGTCGGTCTGGTGGCGTGTGCGATCGCCGGGTACTCACTGCTGAAACAGAATGAGCCGACGGCGCCGCTGGTGGCCTTCGAGTCGAGCGCCGGCCCGCGCGCGCCGGCGGCCGCATCCGGCGGCGAGTCCGCGTCGGTACCGCCGCCGTCGTCTCCGCGGATCGTGGTGAGCGTCGTGGGTCTGGTCAATCGGCCGGGTCTGGTGGAACTGACCGGTGCGGCGCGAGTGGCGGACGCGCTGAAGCGAGCAGGCGGGGCCCGGCCCGGCGCCGATCTGCTGAGCCTGAACATGGCGCAGCCGCTGCACGACGGAGACCAGATCCTCATCGGCAGGGGCGGGGAGGAGGCGACGGTCCGCAGCGCGGTGGTGGCGGCGGGTTCGGCGCCGGCGGGGGAGTCGCCATCGGTTCCCGGCGGCAGTGCGCCGGCGGCGGGCACCGGCCTCGTCGATCTGAATACGGCCACCGCCGAGCAATTGGACGCGCTGCCCGGAGTGGGCCCGGTGACGGCAGCCTCGATTCTGGCCTGGCGGCAGGCTCACGGCCGGTTCGACTCGGTTGACCGGCTCGCGGAGGTGGACGGCATCGGACCGGGCAGGCTGGCCAAGCTCAAGCCACTGGTGACGGTCGGTTAGCGAGGTGCGCACGTCCGACCTGCGGCTCGCGGCACCCGCCGCGGGATGCTGGGCGGCCGCGGCGACGGCGCTCGCGGCGCCGGTCGCGGTGAGCGCGTCGATAAGCGCCGGATTCGGGGCTGCCGGAATCGCCGCAGCGGTGTGGAGCAGGCGGAACGCGGGCCTGCGTCGCGCGATCGGCGTCTCGGCCGCAGCGGCGTGCGGATTGATCGCGGCGTCCACTCTGGCCGTCGTCCTGCGAGTGATCGCCGTCGACTCCGCACCGATCCGAACCGCTGAGGGCAAGCCGACCGTCGAGGTGGAGACCACCGGCGACCCGGTGTTCCTCACCGGCGGACGCATGCGCGTTCCGGTCACCGTCCGTGCGCTGAGCGGCCTCCGCCAGCGACCGGTCGCGGCACAGCTGACCGCGCCGGTGGACGGCCCGGATGTGCTGCCCGGCGAGCGGTACCGCGTACGAGTCCGCGTCCGGCCACCGCGTGACCGTGCGGCCGACCGGTTGCAGGCCGCGCAGTTGACCGCGACCGGTCCGATGACCGGGCTGCGGGGACCGCCGTGGTGGCAGCGCGCTGCCGGTACCGTCCGGGAGCGGTTGCGAGATGTCTCGCTGCGGGCCTTGCCCGAGCGGTCGGCGGGATTGCTGCCGGGACTCGTCCTCGGCGATGTGAGCGGACTCGACGAACGCACGGCCGCCGACTTCCGGGCCGCCGGTCTGGCACATCTCATTGCTGTCTCCGGTCTGATTGTCCGATAGGGGTTGTATACCGTGAGCATGCGCGCGATCATCTATTGCCGAGTCTCCTCCGACACCAGCGGACACGGCAAATCCGTCTCCGAACAGGAGAAAGAGTGCCGCGCCGTCGCCGCCCGTGAAGGCTGGACCGTCGCCGAAGTCCTCACCGACAACGACATCGGCGCCTCCCGCTACTCCCGAGGCCAACGCACCGCCTACGCCCGCCTCGACTCAATCCTCCAACCCGGAGACGTCCTCGTCACCTGGGAAGCGTCCCGCGCACAACGCGACCTCCGCGCCTACATCGACCTCCGAGACCTCTGCTCACGCCGCCGCGTTCTCTGGTCCTACTCCGGCCGCACCTACGACCTCGCATCCGGCGACGACCGCTTCACCACCGGCCTCGACGCACTCCTCGCCGAGAAAGAAGTCGAGCAGACTCGGGAACGAATCATGAGGTCGATGCGCGCCAACCGCGAGGCCGGCCGACCACACGGGAAGCTCGCATACGGGTACCGCATTCTCCGCGACCCTGACACCGGCCAATCCATCACCCGTGTACCAGATCCGGAAACTGCGCCCCACGTGCGCGAGATCGTGCGGCGACTCATCGCCGGGGACAGCATCTACAGCATCTGCCGTGACTTCAACGAACGTGGTATCCCCGCGCCGCGCCCCAAGCGGGATGGGACGCCGGGGCAGTGGATTTCGCAGACGTTCCGCGCGATCGCCAAGAACCCCACCTACGCGGGTTTGCTGACTCATCGGGGGAAGATCGTTGGGAAGGGCGTGTGGGAACCTCTCGTGTCAGTGGAGGACCATGAGCGGGTAATCGCGATCCTGAGCGATCCGTCGAGGGTGACTCGTCCAAGGGGGAGTGAGCCGCGGTGGCTGCTGAGCGGAATCGCCTTGTGCGGTCACTGCGGCAGTCCGATGATTCGCATCAAGAACCGCGGATACGACTCGTACATGTGCCGAGGTTCTCAGCCGACTGTCGGTGGTGGACGATTCTGTGTGTCCCGTGTCATCCACCGGGTCGATCCGTTCGTGTCTGAGGCTGTCGTCAGGCGTCTCGAGGGGCAGGATTTGGTGCAGAATCTCGCGGCCTCTGATACGGGGTATGCGGAGGCTGCTGGTGAGGTGCGGGCGCTCAGGCAGCGGCTCGACGGTTTCACGGATGCGGCAGCCGAAGGTGATTTGTCTCCGGCGGCGTTGGCGCGGATTGAGGCGAGGCTTCTGCCGCAGATTGAGGCGGCGGAGCAGCGTGCCCGGTCGATGGTGTCGTCGCCGTTGGTGGCATCGATGATGGGTGCGGGTGCCCGTCAGCGGTGGGAGGCGCTTGATGTTCGTGATCGCCGTGATTTGGTGCGGTCGATTGTGGACGTCCGGATCTGGCGGATTGGTGGTGGTCGCCGCTCGTATCCTGACGGTGAGGGTATCGAGCTTATCTGGCGGTGATCCGCCGCAACCTGTTGATGACGACGGGCGCGTAGGCGATCGCTTCGGGGTCGTCGAGGAGTCTCCCGAGTCGTTGCCAGTAGCGGGTGACGCTGAGCCCGAGTTCGGTGCGGACAGCGGTGTACGTGGTGCCCGCTTGAGTCGTGAGTCGTTCATCGCGAAGCCCTTGACGAGGTACTCGCGCAGGACGGTTGAAGCCCAGAGCCTGAACTCGACACCGAGAGGACCGCGGATGCGGTAGCCGACAGCCAGGATCATGTCGAGGCTGTAGTGGTTAATCGACCTGTCATGACCAGGCTATTTCAAGAGTTTCTTGAAAGTAGCCTCGGCGTTCAGTTCACCCTCTAGCGTCACCGCCAGAATGTGTGAGGAGATGGCTTGGGTCGTGACTCCGAAGAGGGTCGCCATAGCGTGGGCACCGCGGTCTCGATAGATGCGTGCCGCGAAGTCGAGCAGTGTGCGGTCGTCGTCGGTCATGCGATTCGCCATTCGTCGGTGGCGAGGTCGAGCTGGCGGCGTTCGTGCAGGTCGAGGTGCCGCATGCGGAGCGCGAGCGTGTAGTCGTCGACCCATAGTGCGATCGCCGGGTCGGGTTCGTGCTGGGCGGCGATGATCTCCTCGATGGGGAGTAGTCGGCGTGCGGCGGTGAGGTGTACGGCGCGTTCGCGCTTCTGGAGGTGCCAGCGGGAGCAGGCGATGCCGTCGTCGCCTCGCTCGCAGTGCACGATTTCGTGGGCGAGGACGACGCGGCGTTCGCGTTGGGAGAGGCCGGCGCGGATCTGGATGAGTCCGGCGGCGTAGGTGCCTCGGGGTCTGAGGCCGGGGACGAACTCGATGGTGATTCCGAGGTCTCGCGCGTGTCGCCATGGGTGGTACATACCGGTCACCCAATCACGAGCATCTGACAGAAACCGTCCTGACCAGGAACTACATGCGTGTCATTCGCGAAGGCTCAGGTAGAGCCGGTCCGTTCCTTCGATCGCGCGGAATCCTTGGCTGGTGTACCACTCGCGCAGTTTGTCGCGTCCATCCATGGGGTCCACGACGACGTGCACTCCACCGATGAGGTCCATGGCTTCGCCGGACACGATAAGGGCGTCGGCAAGCAGTTCTACGCCGAGCCCTAATCCGCGCAGGCTTCGGTCGAGTGCGAACTTTCCGATGAGCACACCCGGCACCTCTTTGCCCTGGAATGACTTCGGCTTGATGATCGAGAAGATTCCGGAATCATCTTCGCGCGTGATTGTCGGCAGCAGCGTGAAGTAGCCTACGACCAGCTCGTCACTGTCATCCGTCCATACATGGGTGGCAGATCTGCCGCAGTCCTGATCCTTCAGCGCTTGGGTCTGAGCCCACTTATCAAGGTGCGGTTCACCGCAATCGAACCAGTCGAATGAATGTTGGTCGGTGAGCCGCGTAGCGGTGTAGTTCAACTCGCCTTGCGAACCTGACGGCGGGTGGTGATGGCTGCCTGAAGCTGGGTCGTCGGACGAGCGGGACGCTCCATCATGCGCTGAATCGTGCCCGCGCTCACGCGCGTGACATCCACATGCCGCGACTGGCGGCGGTTGACGATACCCATGGCAACCATCCTAAACCAACAGTTGTACAAGGTTCTCGCAGGTTGACAAATGTCACGTCATTCCTGTGGTTCCTCACCCTGCTCGTCCTGTAGTCGCCGTGCCCGTTCAGACTCGCTCTCGCCCTCGCCGTCGTAGGCCGCGCCCGGCAGTTCGACGATGGGGTCCTTCGAGAAGTCGCGTCCGCGTCGAGTCAGGCGGCTTGAATCGTCCGGCCTCAAGTCCCGGACGTTGTTCTTCTCGCCTTCGCGCGTTTCGCGCGGTGTTCCCGAGGCCGGCGGACGATCAGCGTCAGAGGCAGGTTGGTCGGTGTCATGGCGGTCCCTCGCATCCAGGAGCGCGCGGACTACTCGCCGCACGACGTCGCGCTCCGTGTCATTCAGCCGCCCCGCGTCGTCGGGGAGGATGAACGGATCGATCTCGACCGCCGGTTCACCGCGCAGCTCCCGCACTTTCGACGCCTTCACGCCCAACGCGTCCGCCACCTTCTGGATGGCCTGATCGGTTGTGCCTCCGCCCCGGACAAGTCGGTGCGTCCGCGTAGGCGTCAGTCCTGCGCGTGCTGCGAGCGGACGGTACCCGAACTCGATGCCAGCCCGGTCGAAGTAGGGCCGCCACCGCTCGGGTGGGAGGTTCGATTCGCTCACGGGTGACACCATGCCTCTCGTAGGTCGTGTTCGAACAGTCCTCGCCTAGCGCCATTCGCTAGGAACAACACGCATGTAATTGCTGGTCAATCGACGTACCTGCACATTCTTTCAGATAGCGGGTTGCATTCGTCCGCTAGACGTGTAACGTGTATCGCGTAACGCAGAACAGGAAAGGAGATCGGATGAACGCCACCTCGCGCGACTTCTACGCAGACTGCGATCGCGAGATGCTGCTGCGTGCCATGATCCGCAGCGGCTTCACGCACGAGGAACTGGCGGACGAGTCGAGCGCTCAGCTCCGGAAGATCGCTCGATCCGAGCGGCGCAAGGGTCGCGGTGATCGAGTCCCGACGTCGAACTCGCGACAGCTGATCGGTCAGCTGTGCAGCGGTGCGGCGAAGTCCACGAACGAACTCCGTGCCATCGCCATCGAAAGGGCGCTCGGCATGGACGACGGGTCCATCTTCGTACCGAAGGTGTATCGCGTCACGCGAGACGCAGCACGTCAATCCGCATAAGAAACGGCCCGCACCTGGGCAAACAGGTACGGGCCACGCAATTCCAAGGAGGAAATATGCATCACCAGGATATCAGCGCACCGACGCTGTTCCGCTACGACGACGCGACGTCACTTCGCCAGGTCGGCACGACCGACGAACCGTGGTTCGTTGCCGCAGACATCGCCGATCCGCTCGGCTACCGCATGGCATCGGACCTCACGCGCCGTCTGGACGCCGACGAGAAGGGTACGCGCTCGGTGCGTACCCCCTCGGGAATCCAGCAGATGACGGTCATCTCCGAGGCGGGCCTGTACGCCGCAATCCTCGGCAGTCGTGTCGAGGGGGCTAAGCGCTTCAAGCGCTGGGTCACCCACGAGCTTCTGCCGACCATTCGTCGGACCGGCAAGTACGAGGCCGACCGCGCCACCGAGCATCAGATCAACGCCGCGATATTCCAGGCCCGCGCGCAGATGGAACTGTGCCAGGCCGCGCAGGGACTCATCCACCCCGATCACCTCGAAGCGAAGGCCCGAGTCATCCTCGCGCGCGGCATGGGCGAGAACGCCGAACTGGACGAGGACAGACGACCGCTCTACTCCAAGGACTTTCTGAAGGAGAAGAACCTCGGCGAGAAGCGCATGAAGTCGATCGCCGGCGTGTTCGGGAAGCGTTGCAAGGCCGCATACATCGAACGCCACGGCGTCGAGCCGGGGAAGTACCCGCTCACCTTGTCGAACGGCCAGACGCGCGACGTCCTCGCGTACACGGAAGCTGACCGCGATCTGCTCGAGCAGGTCTGGACCGACTACTACGCGGACCCGCAGTTGGAGGTTCAGGCGTGAAGACCACCACACCTCGCGAGCAGGACAACGTCCACGACGGAACCATCCTTGTCGTCCAGCAGTTCCCGGACGACGGATGCGTCGCCTTCACCATCCTCGGTCGCCACGACATCGATTCCGACAAGCCATCGATCGTCGTGTTCGACATGGACGACCTCAAAGTCATCGCCGACGAGTACGGACGCATGAAGGAGTTGGGCGCGTGAGCAACCAGATTCGCACCGGCGCGACGATCAAGGCCCTCCGCGAGAAAGACGGTTGGGCTCTCGGGAAGTTCGCTTCGGCGCTCGGCGTATCCCACTCGTACATGTCGAACATCGAGGCCGGGCGCAAGCGCTGCACTCCCGCCTTGGCGCGGTCTATTGCGGACCTCCTGGGCGTTCCGCTCGCCGCGATCACGACCGGACTCGAGAAGGCCGAGATCGCCGAACCCCGGCGTCCCGAACGGACTTTGTCCGTGGCGATGACCCGGGGATTCGAGCGACTGGCCTCAGAATCCGGGCGGGATGGGCTTGGTGATTCCGGTCGCCTCGATCGCATCGATGCGCTCATCGAGTTTCGCGATGGCGATGCAGATCTCGAACGTCATCTGAGCCGCAGTGCCCTCCGGAAACTCCATCTCGCCGAGTTCGTTCTTGACCCCAAACGAGTGCAGGCGTTCGAGGAGTTCCTTACCGATCTGACTCACAGTTCTTCTCCTTGTTCGGTGTGTGGTGCTTCGAGCGTAGGAGAGGCTGATCGGTCGGCGGGCGGGGATGCTCGCCCGTCGACCGTCCAGGCTGACGGCAGAGAGGACGCGTCGTGAGTCTCCCGAAGCCCAACCTTCATCCCACCTCCCCGAAAGGGTTCCGCATGAATCTCCGTAAGTCGATCGTCACTGTGACGGTTTCCGCTGCTGCTCTGCTGTCGCTCGCAGCGTGCCAGTCCGAGGCCCCGCAGGTCTCCACGACTACCGACGTCACCACCACTGCGCCCGCACCGGCTCCGGCCGCTGAGCCCGCCAAGAACGCCGTCGACGACAACTCCGACGTTGTCTTCCTGAAGGTGATCGGTCAGCACGGTCTGCCGCAGACCCAGGAGTCGATCGACGCCGCCAAGTCCATGTGCCGGGCCCTGGACCGCGGTGCCGACCCCGAACAGGTCGCACTGATCGCCTACCGGGGGTTCGACGGCGACATCGACAAGGCCGGTGCACTCCTCGGTGCCGGTGCTGCCGCGTACTGCCCCGAGCATGTCGACGCCCTCACCAGCATCGGGAGCGCCGGAGCATGATCATCACCAACCTGTCGACCAAGCTCCGTGAGGTCGAGGACGCCACCATTCCCGCCGGTGTCTCGCGGCCGACCGCCGCGCTCACCTTCCGCTACGGCAAGTGGACGGCAAGCGTCGACTTCGCCGACCCCGACGAGTACCAGGAGCAGGGCGAGTACAGCGACCGCATCCGCGTGCAGCATTTCGGGTCGGCGATGATCTCGGTCACCAGCACCGACCATCCCGACGTTCTGATCGGCGAGCTCCTCGCCTTCGTCAAGACCGAAACCCCGGTGCCGGCATGAGCGCCCCGACGTACGACACGCGTTGCTTCGACGCCGCATCCGGGCGGGAACTGTACACCGAAGCCGGATACGGGCCGCACGGCCGAGTCGTTCGCCTCATCGAGACGGCAGCGGACGGGCAGACGCTCATCACCGCGCAGATGACTGCACCCGATGCTCGGAAGATCGCCGAGCAGCTCCTGCACTACGCGCACGTCATCACCGATGCCACGACACAGGGGGAGCGGCGATGACTGATCCCGATCGTTGGCCGCTCGCTCCCGGTAACGCGTCCCCCGAAGTGGAGGAGCGCCTCACTGCCGAGGCCGCGCGCTGGCCCGAACCGTCGACCGCGCTCCGCGAGCAGGTCACCGGCATCCTCACCCGCCCCGAACGGCGCACCACCGCCGCATGAACTTCCGGTCCCTGCCCTGAGAGGGGATGGGGCAGGGGCCGGACCTCACCGAAAGGAGCACATGATGCTCACCAACAGCATGATCCTGATCCTCCTCGGCCTGACTGTTTTGGTGTGCGGGGTCGTTGCGGGTCGTCTCGAAGCCGAGGATCCCGATCCGTCTCGTATGCCGCCGCAGTTGCGGTGGGTGATCCGCTGGATCAACCGATGAGCCGCCGTCTGCCGTGCCGGTGCGCTGCCGGCGCCCACAGCTTGGGGCGTCATGAGTCGTTTTGTCCGCGCGTGCAGGGCCGCTCCTGGTGTGAGGACTGCAACCGCGAGTACTGCATCTGCCGCCCCATCACCGTCCACCACCATCCCGGCCCAGATCCGTGGGCTGTCACGAAGGAATCCGCATGACCACCACAGCGAGCGCACTCCGCAAACTCGCCATCCTGTCCGGACTCGACAAGCAAGTGAAGGCCGCTCTCGCTGACGCGAAAGCCGAAGCGGCGAAGGAACTACCTCGCGGAACGATCCACGTTTTCGTCGACGCTGACGATCCGATGTCGGAGTCACTCGGCTATCTGTCTGTGCCGAAGCCGTCTCAGCCGTCACCACAGATCGTCGACGAAACGTTGGCGATGTCGTGGCTCCTCGAGACGTTCGGTGAGGACGGCATGGTCGAAATGCGCCTGTCTTCGCAGGGCCGTACGACCCTCATTGAGGCTGCGAAGCGCGGCCATGTGCCGGGTGTGGAGGTACCGGAGCCGAAGCCGTCTTCTCCGCGGTGGAGACCGTCGGACAACGTTGTCGAGCTGGTGCAGGCGATGTGGCGGCGCGGTGATTTCTCCCTCGATGACCTCGTGCAGCGGGAGGTCGAAGCATGAGCCGACTTACTGAGCAGCAGATCAAGCAACTGTTGCAACCGATCAACCCGAAGCGCGTTCTGAGGGACGGGAAGGGGCACTCGCACGTCTCGCAGCAGGACATTCTCGCTCACCTGACACGCGTGTTCGGGTTCGGGAGCTTCGATATCGATGTTCGCGAGGTGGCGATGGTGTTTGAGATCCCGCGCATGAGTGGCGACGGGAAGCCGTCGAACAGGTACGACGTCTGCTACCGGGCACTTGTCCGGCTGACTGTCCGCACCCCGGACGGGGACACCTTGTGCCGCCTCGACAACGGGTCAACGGCGACAGCACAGAATCAGACGCTCGGCGACGCCCACGACTTGGCGTACAAATCGGCGATCTCCTTGTCGGTGAAGCGATGCGCGATCGCTCTCGGTGACCAGTTCGGCCTGTCGCTCTACAACAAGGGACAGATGACACCGCTGGTGATGGGGACGCTCGTACATTCGCCAGAGGATGCGCCGGCCGATGTGCAGGAGGGTGTCGCGCAGCAGGTGTCACTCGGCAATGACGAGATCGATCGTGAGGTCGACTCGTGACCGAGGTGATGAATCCGGTCGACATCGAGTCTGCGATCCGGGAGGTCGCGAACCGTATCGCGAACGGCGTGAAGGTCTGCTCGGAACGCTACAAGGCGTTCCTCGCCGCCGACCGAGACTTCGACTACGCGTTCGCGCAGGCGTACATGGCGCACGAGGGTGCCGCACACGAGAAGAAGTACGCCGCGACCCTCGCGACCTCCGGTGAACGCGAGGCCCGCGATGTCGCCGACGCCGCCTACAAGTTCGCCGAACGCAAGCATCGCGCACTCCAAGACGAACTCCGCGCCCTCCAATCCGTGGGCGCATCCATCCGATCCATGTACGCGGTCGCCGGCCGCGCAGAAGGAGCCTGATATGGCAAACAGCATCACTCTCAACGGTCGCCTGACCGCCGACCCCGAACTGCGGTTCACGTCGAACGGGAAGCCGGTCGCGACGTTCACGGTCGCCGACGACTACGGGCATCGGGACCGCAACACGAAGGAGTGGGTGAAGGACGGCACCACGTTTCTCTCGGTCGAGGTGTGGGATCACCTGGCTGAGGAGTCCGCAGAGAAGCTGTCGAAGGGTCAGGCGGTTGTCGTGGTCGGGGAGGTCCGACAGCGGCACTACGAGACGAAGGCAGGGGAGAAGCGGTCAGTATTCGAGGTGAAGAACGTGTCGGCTGTCGGACCGCTCCTGAGACGGTACCCACCGAAGGGGTTCCAGTCGTCCCCTCCTCCGCAGTCGCAGGATATGGCTGATCCGTGGGGCGAGGCTCCCGGCCCGAGTTCAGAGCCGCCGTTCTGATGGGGCGCCGAAACACTGGCTTCCCCCAGGAGGTCAAGGAACTAATTTTGGCGCGCTCTGCTGGCATGTGCGAGGTGATGCGGCCGGGGTGCGTGATGCGTGGTTCGGAGATCCACCACCGCATGACTCGCGGTATGGGCTCGGCGAAGGTGTCGGGCATCAATGAGGCATCGAACGGCCTCCTGCTGTGCCATGCGTGCCATAGGTGGATCACTGAGCATCCGAAGTCGTCGTATGAGCGTGGTTGGGCTGTGCGCCGTAATGCGGTGCTGTTGTCGCCGGCTGATGTCGAGGTGTGGTGGCGCTCGTCGAAGTGGCTACTTCTCGACGATGACGGCGGTTTCGAGGTCGTCTCGTCCACCAAACCTGCTGCTGTTTTCCCTCTTTCTCGAAAGGTCTCCGCATGACTATCTTGCCCGTCAGCATCCCTCGTGGTGCTCCTGTCCCTGCCCGCGCTCACGCGCTTGATGCCGGTATCGACCTCTACGCCGCCAAGCGCGTCCACATCGAGCCCGGCTTGGTGACTGTCGTCCCGACCGGCGTCAGGGTCGCGATCCCCGCATGGCATGTCGGGATCATCGCCCTGCGATCGTCGCTCGCCTACGGCCGGTCACTGGCTCTCGCGAACGGTATCGGCGTGATCGACGCCGGATACCGCGGCGAGATCAGCGTCGCGCTCGCCACGTGGGAACCGAACCCCGAACTCATTGACGCAGGGGAGCGGATCGCGCAGCTTCTGATCGTCCCGATTGTCACTCCGGCCGTCGAGCTGGTCGACGATCTCCCGCCGTCTGGTGATGGGCGTGGCACTGATGGTTTCGGATCGAGCGGGAAGTGAAGACGATGACAACCACCGAAGACCTGTACCAGCAGGCGAATGAAACGTATGTCGAGTACACGCGGAGGGCCGCGCTCGCATTGCTCGAACGCGCTGGCCTTCGCGCTGTCGTTGACCTCGTCCTCGCCGCACGCCCCGAACTGAACCTGGCGGCGACAGACGCAGACGCGAGCAATCCCGAGCACCTGCGGTTCGTCAACCGGGTGCTGCGCCGATGCTCCCCGAACCACCTCGCAGTGGATCGCATCTACATCGACCGGATCATCGGCGCGACCGCACAGGCCGCCGATCGCCTCGAAGCCGAGCACCGGGCCGCGCAGGAGAAGGCTGCTGCGGAGGCTGAGCGGGAGAAGCTGATCGAGCAGGCGGCGCGCATCCAGTGCGACGGATGGTATGGCGAGGCGTACTTCGACAGCCTCCCGATAGGCAACAAGGTCCGAGAGCGGTACATCACGGACTGCGGCCTACTCTACGACGCTGGTTGGCGACCCGCCCCGGAGTCGGACGGCGGTGCGGCATGAGTACGGCGGAAGAGCGCACGGCTCACGCAATGGCAGAGATTGAGGCCGCACGACAGGGGCATCGTGTCCCGAACCTCTGGGGCGCGAACCTCCGGTACGCGGACCTCCGGGACGCGGACCTCCGAGGCGCGAACCTCCGGGACGCGAACCTCCGGGGCGCGTACCTCCGGGGCGCGTA